>NZ_JAHWGR010000033.1:0-87472 GCF_020873825.1 Micromonospora sp. DH13 | reverse complement strand
GCTGAAGGAGGTGCCGGCCCGAGGGCTCAGCAGTCCGCAGTGCTCAGCAGTCGAAGTACATCGCGAACTCGTGCGGGGTCGGGCGCAGACGCACCGGGTCGACCTCGTTGGCCCGCTTCCACTCCACCCAGGTGGAGATCAGGTCCGGCGTGAAGACGCCGCCGTCGAGCAGGTAGTCGTGGTCGGCCTCGAGGGCGTCGAGCACCTCGGGCAGCGAGCCCGGAACCTGCTTGACCGAGCCCCACTCCTCCGGCGGCAGGTCGTACAGGTCCTTGTCGATCGGCGCCGGCGGCTCGATCTTGCTCTTGATGCCGTCGAGGCCGGCCATCATCATCGCCGAGAAGGCGAGGTACGGGTTGCTCGACGGGTCCGGCACGCGGAACTCGACGCGCTTGGCCTTCGCGTTGCTGCCGGTCACCGGGATACGGGTGCAGGCGGAGCGGTTGCGCTGCGAGTAGACCAGGTTCACCGGGGCCTCGTAGCCGGGCACCAGGCGACGGTACGAGTTGACCGTCGGGTTGGTGAACGCCAGCAGCGACGGCGCGTGGTGCAGCAGGCCGCCGATGTACCAGCGGGCGGTGTCCGACAGGCCGGCGTAGCCGGTCTCGTCGTAGAACAGCGGCTCGCCGTTCAGCCACAGGCTCTGGTGGGTGTGCATGCCCGAGCCGTTGTCGCCGAAGAGCGGCTTCGGCATGAACGTCGCGGTCTTGCCGTTGACCCAGGCCTCGTTCTTGATCAGGTACTTGAAGAGCTGGAGCTGGTCGGCCGAGTGCAGCAGGGTGGAGAACTTGTAGTTGATCTCCGACTGGCCGGCGGTGCCGACCTCGTGGTGCGAGCGCTCCACGGTGAAGCCGGCGTCGACCAGGCGGCGGACCATGCCGTCGCGCAGGTCGGCGTAGTGGTCGACCGGCGGCACCGGGAAGTACCCGCCCTTGTACGCGGTCTTGTAGCCGCGGTTGCCGCCCGGCTCCTCGCGTCCGGTGTTCCAGGCGCCCTCGATCGAGTCGATGTAGTAGAACGACTGGTGGGCCGAGGTCTCGTGGCGGATCGAGTCGAAGATGTAGAACTCCGCCTCGGCGCCGAAGTACGCGGTGTCGGCGATGCCGCTCGCCGCGAGGTACGCCTCGGCCTTCTTCGCCACGTTCCGCGGGTCCCGGGAGTAGGCCTCACGGGTGAACGGGTCGTGGATGAAGAAGTTGAGCGCGAGGGTCTTCTGCGCGCGGAAGGGGTCGATGAAGGCGCTCGCGACGTCCGGGAGCAGGAGCATGTCCGACTCGTGGATCGCCTGGAAGCCGCGGATCGACGATCCGTCGAAGGCGAGACCGTCGTTGAAGACGCTGTCGTCGAAGGACTCCACCGGCAGGTTGAAGTGCTGCATCACGCCGGGCAGGTCACAGAAACGTACGTCGACGAACTTCACGTCCTCGTTCTTGAGGTATCGCAGCAGTTCCTCGGGATTGGCGAACACACGTCCTCCTGGCACGTCCACGGGTGGCTGGCTGTTGGCGACGCTATGGCCGTGCGGTTGCCCGGTCGTATCTGCTGTGTTTCTGTCGTGTTACGTCGCTCGCGCTGCGTCATAAGCGCCGGTCAGTCGCCGTCGGATGTCCGTTCGGACGATACCTGGCACGGCGAAGTGCCGCAGATCAACGCCTTTTGTCCGGTTCGCCGGCGGGTGTGCTTCCGGCCACGTTCGGGCCCCTGACTACCCTTGGCGGTCGTGACCATGCCGCAGCCCCCCGCGCCGCCCGCCGCCGACCCCGCGTTCGCGCCGCCCACCCTGGGCCGCCGGTTCGGTGCCCTGGTGATCGACTGGGTGCTCTGCCTGCTGGTGTCCAACTTCTTCGCCGACCCGGTCCGCGACGGCTGGGCCCCCGTCGCGGTGCTGATCGTCGAGTACGGCTTCTTCCTGGGCCTGTTCGCGCAGACCCCCGGCATGTACGTCACCCGGATCCGCTGCCTGTCCTGGGCCGACGGCGGCCGGATCGGCCTGGCCCGGGCGCTGCTGCGCGGCCTCCTGCTCGCCCTGGTCGTCCCGGCCCTGATCATGGACGAGCACCGCCGCGGCCTGCACGACCGCCTCACCGGCTCGGTGATCGCCGCCGCGCCGCGCGGGTAGGGCGTCAGCGGCCCCGGGTCTGCCGGAACGCGCCACGCGGCGGGCGCATGTTCTTCGGGATCGCGCCCTTGGGCATCTGCGGGCGGGCGGTGAGCGCCTTGAGCCGCTTGTCGAGGGCGTTGACGTCCTTGCCGCTGAGGGCGCGCGGCAGCCGCATCAGCGTCATCCGCAGCTTGCGGATCGGCAGCTCACCCTCGCCCTGGCCGATCACGTAGTCGTGCAGCGGCGCGGAGCCGATCACCTTGGCCAGCCGCCGCTTCTCCTGCCCCAGCAGACCGCGGACCCGCTGCGGGTGCCCCTCGGCCAGCAGGATCACGCCGGCACGGCCGATCACGAGATGCACCATGTCCATCTGCGTGGTCGCGCTGACCGCCGGGGACACCCGCCAGTCACCGCGCATGCTCTCCATGATCTGCGCCGCCGCGCCGGGCTGCCCCTCGGCGGCGTTCATCATCGCCGCGTTCGACCGCAGGTTGAGCACGATCAACAGGGCGAGCAGGGCGAGCAGGATGCCCAGCGGCAGCCAGAGCCAACCCCAGAGGAGCACCGCGACCACGGTCAGCGCGAGCGGGATCAGCACCGCGCCGGCGGCAAGCGGAGCGAACCACCTGTCCTGCTTGGCGGTGAACTTGAACACCATCCCGATCTGCTTCAGCCGCTGGCCGAACGAGACCTTCTCCTGGGGCTTCGCCATGCCGCAGAGTCTAGGTGGTCGCCGCCGGCCCCGTTGATCCGCGGCCGGCAGTCACGGGCGGCGGGGCAGCACCGGGGCGGCCCGGCCCGTGCCGTGCCGCCCGTCGGCCGAGGCGGAGGACGACGACGCGTCCGCCTGCTCGTGGTATTCCTCCTCCACGTTCACCTCCCACACGTCGTGGTCGGCGTCGTCGAGGATGTTCTCCACGGTCAGCATCGCCGTGAGCATCGAGTGGTCCTGGTTGTTGTAGCGGTGCATGCCGTTGCGGCCCACCGGGTGCACGTTCGGCAACGCCTCGGCGAGCCAGTGGCGCATGGTCTCCACGGCCTGCTCGTAGCCGGAGTCGTACACCGGGTACGCCTTCGGCATCCGCACCACGTACCCGGCCGAGACCGCCCCGGGGCGCACCAGCCCGAGCGTCTCCAGCTCGGCCGTGCCCCGGGCGATCAGGTCGTCGTCGGCCGACTCCCACAGGTCGTCGCCCTCGTCGACGAAGTACTCCAGCCCAAGGCAGGTGAACCCGTCCCGCACCAGGAACGGCGACCAGGAGCCGAAGTTCTGGATCCGGCCCACCCGTACCCCCGGGGTGTGCACGTAGATCCAGTTGTCCGGGAACCCGGCGTCGGCCGGCACGACCAGCGCCACGGTGAGGAAGTCGCGGTGCCGCAGCGCGTCGGCGGCGGCCAGCACCGGCGGCGGCGCGGGCGGGTCCACGGCCCGCACCAGCTCCGGCAGCGGCATGCTGGAGATCACGTGGTCGGCCTTGATGCGGCGCTCGCCGTCCGGGCCCGCCACGGTCACCGCGACCGCCCGGCCGTCGGCCCGGTGCACCCGCGTCACCGAGGTGCCCATCGTCACCGTGCCGCCGGCCTTCGCGACCAGCTCGGCGCAGCGCTCCCACATCATCCCCGGGCCGAGCTTCGGGTACTGGAACTCCTCGATCAGGCTGGTGATGTCGGCGCCGCGGGCTCGGCGGGGCAGCAGCGCGTTGCGCACCGCGCCGGCCAGCGACAGGTTGCGGATCCGCTGGGCCGCCCAGTCCGCCTGCAGCTCGGTGGCCGGGAAACCCCAGACCTTCTCGGTGTACGTCTTGAAGAACATCCGGTACAGGCGGGTGCCGAAGCGGGCCGACACCCAGCCCTCGAAGTGGCTCTGGTCCGTCGGTGGCCGCAGCCGCGCCCACACGTACGACCCGACGCAGCGCACCGCCTCGACGATGCCCAGGTTGCCCAGCGCGTTGCCGGCGCGCAGCGGGTAGTCGAACAGCTTGCCCCGGTAGTGGATCCGGCTCATCCGGGGACGCAGCAGGAAGTCCCCGTCGGGCAGCACCTCGTGCCAGAAATCCTCGACCCGGGCGACCTTGGTGAAGAACCGGTGCCCGCCGATGTCGAAGCGCCACCCGTCCCGCTCGACGGTGCGGCTGATCCCGCCCACGACGTCGTCGGCCTCCACCACCTCCACGGGGGCGTTGCGTCGAGTCAGCTCGTACGCGGCGGTGAGGCCGGCGGGACCGGCGCCGATGATGACGGTGTGCGGCAGGGGCATGACTAAATTCACCACCATCGACGTATCGATGGCAATAGCCGCCCCGTTTGTTGGGACATCATCCGAACAGGTGGATCTAGACCCCGGGGGGCGTCGCTCAGGCGCGCACGGCCTCGCGGGCGTCGAGGGCCTGCCGGTAGAGCCGACCCGCCCGGTACGACGAGCGCACCAGCGGCCCGCTCATCACCCCGGCGAAGCCGATCTCCTCGGCCTCCTCGCGCAGCTCCACGAACTCCTCCGGCTTCACCCACCGGGTCACCGGGTGGTGCCGGGGCGACGGGCGCAGGTACTGCGTGATGGTGATCAGCTCGCAGCCGGCGTCGTGCAGGTCCCGCAGCGCCTGGGACACCTCGGCCCGCTCCTCGCCCATGCCGAGGATCAGGTTGCTCTTGGTGACCAGGCCGTCGGCGCGGGCCTGCCGGATCACGTCCAGCGAGCGCTCGTAGCGGAACGCCGGCCGGATCCGCTTGAAGATCCTCGGCACCGTCTCGACGTTGTGCGCCAGCACCTCCGGGCGGGAGCCGAACACCTCGGCGAGCTGCTCGGGGACGGCGTTGAAGTCGGGGATCAGCAGCTCGACCCCGCAGCCCGGCTGGAGGGCGTGGATCTGGCGGACCGTCTCCGCGTACAGCCAGGCCCCGCCGTCGGGCAGGTCGTCGCGGGCGACGCCGGTGATCGTGGCGTACCGCAGGCCCATCGACACCACCGACTCGGCGACGCGGCGCGGCTCGTCGGCGTCGAACTCGGCCGGCTTGCCCGTATCGATCTGGCAGAAGTCACAGCGCCGGGTGCACTGGTCGCCGCCGATGAGGAAGGTGGCCTCCCGGTCCTCCCAGCACTCGTAGATGTTGGGGCACCCGGCCTCCTGGCAGACGGTGTGCAGCCCCTCGCGCGAGACGAGCCCGCGCAGCTGGGTGTACTCCGGCCCCATCTTGGCCTTCACCTTGATCCACGGCGGTTTGCGCTCGATCGGCGTCTCGGCGTTGCGCGCCTCGATGCGCAGCAGGCGCCGCCCCTCGGGGGCGACCGTCGCGGTACGCGAGGCGGGGCTGGTCGTCGGCTGCTCGGTCGTCGTCGGCGTCGTCGACGCGGCGTGCTCGATCGTCACAAAACCGAGCCTACGCCCGACGGCAGCCGTCGATGAACGGGACGCGACGCCCGTCACCTCCCGTTCCCTGTGACGCCGCCCACCGCCACCGCCGAAAACCCCGTTACACCGTCGCGGCCGGCTGCTAGCGTGCCCGCAAAGCTGAGACGGAGCCGAGTAGCGCGCCACCCCGCCAGTCCAGAGAGCCGCCGAACGCTGCGAGGCGGTCTGGCGTCGGCGCGCGAAGACCCTCCCGAGCTGCGGGAAGAACGGCGCGGTGTCACCCCGACGCCCGCCCAGTAGAACCCGCCCGGCTGGCCCCGGTCACCAGGCGACGAACGAGGCCCCCGCGCGCGGGGGCGAAGGTGTGGTGGCACCGCGAGGACCCGCTCGCCCACACCTCCCGGGGATCGCGTTGCGATCGATCGAGGAGGTAACCGCCGTGCAACGCATCCTGTCCACCCAGCTCCCCGCCCACGTCGGCGCGACCGTCCGGGTCGCCGGCTGGGTCCACCGCCGCCGGCTGCTCAAGTCGGTGGCGTTCCTGATCGTGCGGGACGCCGCCGGCCTGACCCAGGTCGTCGCCGCCGACCCGGTCGCCCGCGCTGCCGTCGAGCGGCTCACCGAGGAGACCGTCGTCGAGGTCACCGCGACGGTGGTCGCGAACCCGGCGGCCCCCGCCGGGGTCGAGCTGACCCACCCGACGGTACGACCGCTCGGCCCGCCCGCCGCCGCGCCCCCGTTCGACCTGTACCGGCCGGCGCTGGCGGCGACCCTGCCCACCCAGCTCGACCACGCTCCCGTCGCGCTGCGCCATCCGCGCCGGTCGGCGGCGCTGCGGGTCGCGGCGGCGGCGGTCGCCGGGTTCCGGGCCGCGCTCGACGCCCGCGACTTCGTGGAGATCCACACCCCGAAGGTGGTCGCCTCGTCCACCGAGAGCGGGGCGAACGTCTTCGCGCTGGACTGGTTCGGCCGGCCCGCGTACCTCGCCCAGTCGCCGCAGTTCTACAAGCAGCTCATGGTCGGCGTCTTCGAGCGCGTGTACGAGGTCGGGCCGGTGTTCCGGGCCGAGCCGCACGACACCGCCCGGCACCTGGCCCAGTACACCTCCCTCGACGCGGAGCTGGGCTTCGTCGGCGACCACACCGACGTGATGGCCGTCCTGCGGGACACCCTCGCCGGGATGCTGGCGACGGTGGCGGACCGGGCGGGCACCGCGGTGGGCACGCTGGGCGTGACGGTGCCGCAGGTGCCGGCGCGGATCCCCGCCGTCCACTTCACCGAGGCCCTGGCGATCGCCGGCGCGCCGGCCGACGAGCCGGACCTGGCCCCCGCCCACGAGCGGGCGCTGGGGGAGTGGGCCCGCCGCGAACACGGCAGCGAGTTCGTCTTCGTCACCGGGTACCCGATGGCGAAGCGGCCCTTCTACACCCATCCCGACCCGGCGCGTCCGGCGTACTCGAACGGGTTCGACCTGCTGTTCCGCGGCCTTGAGCTGGTCACGGGCGGGCAGCGTCTGCACCGGCACGACGACTACCTGGCGGCGCTCGCGGCGCGCGGCGAGCCGGTCGAGCCGTACGCCGGATACGTGGACGCGTTCCGGCACGGCATGCCGCCGCACGGCGGCTTCGCGATCGGCCTGGAACGCTTCGTCGCCCGCCTGGTCGGCGCGGCCAACGTCCGCGAGGTCACGGCCTTCCCCCGCGACCTGCACCGCCTCACCCCCTGACGCACCCGCCCCGCCTGGCGGCAACCCAGTGTGACGACTTGCGGACCTCGCGGTCGATGTGACCCTGGGTGATGGAATTTTGCTCCTGCGGCGCGGCCATCTCGGTCGCGCCCCAGGTGGAGGTCGCCGACCTGGCCTACCTAGCCGACCCCACACGACCCGTTCCCGGCCCTTTGCTCTGCACCCTTATACGCAACAGCCACCCTCCGTTACCGCTGCGCGGGTGGGTGCAGAGCAAAGGGGAAGGAACGGGGTGTGGGTGGGAGGAGGTCGGTCACGTTGAGTGCATAGCGTTGCGCCCCGGCGTCCGCCGCGCGAGTGCCCCGATCCGCGCCGCGTCAGTCGGGTCAGGCGGGTCAGTCGGGTCAGTCGGGTCAGGCCGGGCCGAGCAGGTCCCAGGGGTTGCCGGCGATGTCGCGGAAGACGGCCACCCGGCCGTACGGCTCGGCGCGCGGCGGCCGGAGGAACTCCACGCCCGCGTCGGCGAGACGGCGATAGGCGGCGTCGAAGTCGTCGACCCGCAGGAAGAAGCCGACCCGCCCGGCCGTCTGGGCGCCGACCGCCGCCTCCTGCCGTTCGCCGTCGGCGCGGGCCAGCAGCAGGCCGGTCTGCGCGCCCGGCGGGCGGACCACCACCCACCGCTTCGGGCGGCCGTCGGTGGTCTGCGCCGGGGAGTCCTCGACCAGCTCGAAGCCGAGGACCTCGGTGAAGAAGGCGATGGCCGGGTCGTACTCGGCGACGACGAGGGTGACGAGGTCGATCTGCACCCGCCGAGCCTAGAGCGTGACCAGGGCCTAGAGCGTCACCAGCGTGGGCAGGCGGCGCTCCACCACCGGCAGCACGTCGGCCACGGTGATCGGGCGGCCCAGCTCCGCGGTGAGCGAGGTGACCCCGGCGTCGCGGATGCCGCAGGGCACGATCCGGTCGAAGTACGCCAGGTCGCAGTCGCAGTTGATCGAGAAGCCGTGCTGGGTGACCCCACGGGCGACCCGGATGCCGATGGCGGCGACCTTGCGGGCCGGGCCCCGGTCGTCCTCGGGCACCCAGACGCCGCTGCGCCCCTGGACGCGGTCGGCGGCGAGGCCGAACTCGGCGCAGACGTCGATCAGCAACTGCTCGGTGCGGCGTACGTACGCGACGACGTCCACCGGGTCGGGCAGCTTCACGATCGGGTAGCCGACCAGCTGCCCCGGGCCGTGCCAGGTGATCTTGCCGCCGCGGTCCACGTCGACGACGGGGGTGCCGTCCAGCGGCCGGTCCCACGGCTCGGTGCGCTTGCCGGCCGTGTAGACGCTCGGGTGCTCCAGCAGCAGCACCGTGTCGCCGCGCTCGCCGGCCACCACCGACTCGTGCAGCCGTCGCTGCTCGTCCCACGCGGCCTGGTAGTCGAGCACCCCTGCACGGACGGCGGTCAGCCCCGGAATCGTCGCGGTCACGCCCACCAGCCTAGTCCCGTACCCGCCGGTCAGGCCGGTGGCACCCGCCACAGCCACACGTCGTCGACGCGCTGCGGCGGGCCGAGCAGGGCGGTGGCGGTGCGCCGCAGGGCGTCCTCGTCGAGGTCGTACTTCGCGCCCTCCACCCGGTCGGCGAGGACCACCACCTCGACCCCCCAGTACCGCAGGTCGGCCAGGGACAACCGGATGCTGCCCTCGGTGACGATCGGGACGAGCCCCGTGCGGCCGGCCTGGTCCATCAGCGTGTCGAAGGTGCGCGGCGGGGGCCCGATCCGGCCCCGGCCGTCCGGGCCGCCGGGGCCGAGGAAGAACCCCGCCGGGAGGCGGAACTCACCCTGCCGGTGGGCGAGCGCGTACGCCTGCCAGCGCTGCCCGTCCGGGGTCACGTCGAGCGTCAGCGGCAGCGGGGTGAGGGTGCCGCCCGGGGAGACGTACTCCTTCCAGGTGCCGGCGGTGATGAACGTCGGCACCGGCTCGCGGACCCTGGTCAGCAGCGGCGTGGGCAGCAGCGGCAGCAGCGCCGCCGCGAGGCCGAGCCCCCAGGCGGCGCGCGCGGCCCGGCGGCGCGGCGGGTCGGCCCGCAGCCGGTCGACGGTGTACGCCAGCAGCACCCCGATCACCGGGGCCACGATCAGGGCCAGCCGGGCCGGCAGGGCGGCGTTGACCACCGGCAGGTCGTCCAGCAGCAGGAACGGCAGCGGGGTGTCGGTGTGCCGGCCGGCCCACTTGGCCCGGGGCCCCCAGGACAGCACGGTGAACACGACGGCGGTGCCGCCGAGGGCGGCGAGGGTGGCCCGCAGGGCCCGGTCCCGCCGCCACAGCCAGCCGAGGCAGACGACGGCGAGCAGCAGCAGCGGCACCCCGAAGAACGAGTTCTCCTCGGTCGGGTTGGGCGCGAGCGGGGTGCCCAGCCCCGCCTCGCCGGCGAGGGACCGGCGCGGGTACGCCGCGTACGCGGCGATGTCCTCGGCGTGGATGACCGGGTCGAAGCCGGTGCCGTGGAAGCGCTGCGGGCCGGCGAAGTGCAGCCACAGCGGGTACGCCAGCAGCACCCCGGCGGTCAGCGCGGTCACGCCCAGCCCGCGCGCGAAGGCGGGCAGCTCCGCGCGGGCCCGCGCCCGCCGCTCGGGGTGCAGCGCCCAGATCGGCAGGAACACGCCGAGCGCGAGGGCGGTGAAGAACAGCCCCTCGGCGGCGATGGAGAAGGCGACCGCCACGACGACGCCGAGCACGACCCCGTTGCGCAGCCAGCGCCCCGGCTCGCGCAGGGCGAACACCCGCCACAGCAGCAGCGGCACCAGCCACCCGGCGGTCCAGTTCAGGTGGGCGTTGGCGTGCGACACCATGCCGGGGGAGTACGCGACGAACAGCGCGCCGACGCCCGCCGCGAGCCGGCTGCGCACGAGCTGCCGGGACAGCAGCACGTACCAGGCCAGCGCGGTGGCGGCGAGGTTGAGGGTCAGGATCACCAGGAACGTCGCGGGCGGCCCGATCAGGTACGTCAGCGGCGCGAACACGGCTGCGTACACGGTGATCGAGGTGTTGACCGCGAGGTTCACCCCGTCGGGGACGTTGAGCAGGGTGGTGAAGAGCGGGTTCTCGCCGTGGGTCAGCGCGTGCCCGCCGAAGGCGAGCAGCCACTCGAACAGCGCCTGGTCGCTGGAGTTGACGGTGATCACCCGCTGGTCGGGGCTCAGCCACAGCCCGCTGGTGACCCAGCCGGCGAGGGCCAGCGCGAGCAGCGCGAAGAGCGCGTCGGCGCGCCGGTTGCGGGAGCCGGCGGCGGTGCCGGTCGCCGGTCCGGCGGCGGGGGGCGGGGAGGGCGGCACGCAGCGGACGTTACCAACCGGACCCGGGCACGCCGGGGCGACACGGGCACACGTCGACGGCTGCGAATGTGTGACCGGCGACCATGTCGGTGGGAGGAAACACGGACGTAACGTCGCGGCAACTCGGAAGTGACTCAGTTCACAATCCGCGACAGGAGGTCGTCGTGCGCCGCTCCACCACTTCGCTCACCCGGCTCGCCGGGGCGGTCACCGGGGCCGCGCTCGCCGCGGCGGCCCTGGTCGCCGTCGTCGCCGCGCCCGCCCGGGCCGCCACCCTCACCCAGGTCACCGGCTTCGGCGCCAACCCCGGAAACCTCACCATGTACGCCTACCGGCCCGACGGCCTCCCGGCCAACGCGCCCGCCGTCGTCCTGCTGCACGGCTGCACCCAGAACGCCGCCGGCTACGTCGCCAACTCCGGCTGGCAGAAGTACGCCGACCAGTGGAAGTTCGCCCTGATCGTGCCCCAGCAGTCCACCGCCAACCAGGCGCTGACCTGCTTCAACTGGTTCACCGAGGGCGACATCGCCCGGGGCCAGGGCGAGGCGGCGTCGATCGCGCAGATGGTCGGGTACGCGAAGACCACGTACGGCCTCGACGGCGGCCGCATCGCCATCAGCGGGCTGTCGGCGGGCGGGGCGATGGTCTCGGTCATGCTCGCCGCGTACCCCGAGCTGTTCGCCGCCGGCTCGGTCATCGCCGGGATGCCCTACCGCTGCTCCCCGCCCGCGTCCACCAGCGTCTGCCAGTACAGCGGGGTCGACAAGACCCCCACCGCCTGGGGCGACCTCGTCCGGGCCGCGTACCCCGGGTACGCCGGCCGCCGGCCCCGGGTGGCCATCTGGCACGGCACCGCCGACAGCACCGTCGTGCCGGCCAACGCCGTCGAGTCGCGCGACCAGTGGACCAACGTGCTCGGCGTCGCGCAGACCCCCACCGGCACGGCGTCGCTGCCCGCCGGCACCAGCCTCGAGGTGTACGGCGACGACGCCGTCCGCCTCTACCGGGTCGCCGGGATGGGCCACGGCACCCCCGTCGATCCCGGCTCCGGTGCCGACCAGTGCGGCACCGCGGCGGCGTACTTCCTCGACACGATCTGCTCGACGTACCGTGACGCGCTCTTCTTCGGGCTCGACGGCGGCGGCGCGTCGCCCAGCCCGACCCCGACGGCCACCGCGTCGCCCACCCCCACCCCGACGGCATCGCCGACCGCCTCGCCCACCCCGACCGCGTCGCCCACGTGCGTCACCGCCAGCAACTACGCCCACGTCGCCGCCGGGCGCGCCTACCAGTCCGGTGGCTACGCGTACGCCCTCGGCAGCAACCAGCGGATGGGCCTCTACAACGTCTTCTACACGTCCACGCTGAAGCAGACCGCCCCCGGCTACTGGGTGCTCGGCTGCTGATCAGTCGTTGAGGGCGGCGTGCAGGGCGCTCGGCAGGTCCGGGTGGTGGTACGCGAAGCCGGCCCGGGTCAGCACGGCGGGCAGCACCCGGGCGCTGGTGAGCGCCTCCTGGGCGAAGCCGCCCAGGGCCACCTTCAGGGCCAGCGCCGGGATCGGCACGACCGCCGGGCGGTGCAGCTGGCGGGCCAGCTCCCGGGTGAACTCGGCGTTCGTGACCGGGGCGGGGCCGACGACGTTGACCGCCCCGGCCACGTCGTCGCGGTCCAGCAGGAACCGCGCCGCGCGCAGCCAGTCGGCCATCGAGATCCACGGCAGCCACTGCCGGCCGCTGCCCAGCCTCCCGGCGATGCCCAGCCTGAACGGCAGCAACTGCGGCTTGAGCAACCCGCCGTCGCGGTGCAGCGGCAGCCCGGTGCGCAGCCGGACGACCCGCACCCCGGCGTCCTCGGCGGGACGGGTGGCCGCCTCCCAGACCCGGCACACGTCGGCGAGGAAGCCCTCGCCCGCCGGGGCGTCCTCCTCGACCACCCGGTCGCCCGTGTTGCCGTACCAGCCGACGGCCGAGGAGTTCAGCAGCACCGTCGGCCGGTCGGCGGCCGGCAGGCCCGCGATCGTGATGGCCAGCGTGGTGGTCGAGTCGACCCGGCTGGACCTGATCAGCCTCTTGTACGCGTCGTTCCACCGCTTGTCGCCGACGCCCGCGCCGGCCAGGTTGACCACGGCGTCGGCGTCGGCGACCACCGCCGGGTCGAGCTGCGCGGCGGTCGGGTTCCACTGCCGCTCGTCGCCGGTGCGCGCCGGCCGCCGGACCAGGCGGGTCACCCGGTGGCCGTCCGCGGTGAGGTGGTCGGCCAGCCGGGTGCCCAGGAAGCCGGACGCGCCGGCCAGGAGGATCCGCATGCCCCCATCTTCGGTCACGGGAGGGCGGTTGGATGCGGTGAGCGGGATGAAGGAGCCCGCTCACCTCAAGGGGCCACCCGGCCGGTCAGCCCCGACGCCGACGCCGCCTGCCGGTCAGCCCCCGACGCCGGCCGGGCGCAGGTCGGCCAGGAGGCGCTCCACCTCCGCGAACGCGTCCGCCGGCAGCGGGCCGAGGGCGAGCGTGGCGAAGTTCTCCTCCGCCTGGGCCACCGTGCGGCAGCCGGGGATCGGCAGCGTCCGGTCGCTGCGGGCCAGCAGCCACCCCAGCGCACCCTGCGCGAGGGTACGGCCGTCGGCCGTCAGCGCCTGGCGCACCTCGGCGACCCGGGCCGCCCACTGCGGCGTCGGCCGGCCGTCGGTGAACCACGCCAGCCACTCCGGGGCCTTCCCGCGCACGTCGTCGCCGCCCAGCGCCGCCGTACTGCCCTGGTAGCGGCCGGTGAGCAGGCCCATCGCGAGCGGCCCCCGGTTGAGGCTGGCCTGGTCCAGCTCGGCGCAGACGGCGAACATCGCCGCGTTGTCCTTCAGCACCGACTGGTCGTGCTGGATCGCCGCGCAGTGCGCGCCGGCCTCGGCGAACGCCCGCGCCGAAGCCGGGTTGTCGGTGCTCCACCCGTACGCCCGGATCTTGCCCTGGGCGACGAGGCCCTCCAGGGTGTCGACCAGGTCGAGCGCGGCGGGCACCGGCAGGTCGTTGAGGTGCAGTTGGTAGAGGTCGACGTGGTCGGTGCCGAGCCGGCGCAGCGACCCCTCCAGGCTTTCCACCGCGTAGGCGGGGGAGGCGTCCGTGCCGGTGGCCAGCCGGGTCGCCTCCTCGGAGCGGTTGCCGAACTTGGTGGCGATCACCACCTCGTCCCGGCGGCCCGCGAGGGCCCGGCCGAGGACCCGCTCGCTGTGCCCGGCGCCGTAGTTGCTGGCCGTGTCGAACAGCGTCACCCCCAGGTCGAGGGCCCGGTGCACGGTGCGGATCGACTCGTCGTCGTCGACCTCGCCCCACCCGTACGGCTGCCCGTCGTCGCCCCAGAGCGGTCCGCCGATCGCCCAGCACCCCATGCCGATGGCGCTGACCCCGATCCCGCTGCGACCCAGTGTCCGTGTCGTCGTCATGCGCCCAGTTTTCTACCTGGAGCGCGCTCCAGGTCAAGCGCTACTGTGCGTCGGTGACCGGATACGCCCCCTCGGAAGCCGCCCGCCGCAGCGGGTTCAGCCTCGACACCCTGCGTTACTACGAGAAGATCGGCCTGCTCAGCGGCGTCGGCCGTACCTCGGCCGGGCGTCGGGTGTTCACCGACGAGGACCTGGGCTGGCTGACGCTGTTCCGCTGCCTGCGCGACACGGGCATGCCGATCGCCGAAATGTGCCGGTACGCCGAGCTGGCCCGCGCCGGCGACCACACGACCGGGCAGCGCCGGGCGCTGCTGGTGCGGCACGCGGACCGGGTGGAGGAGCAGATGCGCCTGCTCCAGCGCCAGTACGACCACCTGCGCGAGAAGATCGACTTTTACGACACCCTGGGCTGAGCGAGCGCGGAACGCCGCGTTATCCGGTCGACCGTCCCGGCGGGGGGTGGCAGGATGCCCCGGATGTCGGCATCCCGTGGTGACCTGGTCCGGTGGCAGTTCGACCTGACCTGGGCCCTTCTCGAATACCACCTCGAACGGCTGGAGCCGGCCGACTTCCTGTGGGAACCGGCCGCGCACTGCTGGACCGTACGGCCCGGCCCGGCCGGCACGTGGGTCCCGGACTGGGCGCAGACGGAGCCCGACCCGGTGCCGGTGCCCACGATCGCGTGGCTGACCTGGCACATCGGGTGGTGGTGGTCGGCGGCGGGGGAGCACCTCCAGGGTCGGCCCGTGCCCGGGCACACCGAGGTCGCCTGGCCGGGAGCCGGCGCGGCGGCGATCGAGTGGCTGCGCGACCTGCGGCGGCAGTGGCTCGGGCACCTCGACCGGCTCGCCGACGCCGACCTCGACCGGCCGGCCGCGTACCCGTGGCCGGCCGACGCCGGGCACACCGTCGCCCACCTGCTCGGGTGGGTCAACGCCGAGCTGATGAAGAACGTCGCCGAGATCGGGCAGCTCCGGCTGCTGCGCGCCGCACAGTGACTCAGCGACACCAGCACTGGTGGGGCGCCTTCCCTCACCGCCGGCCGCCCTACCCAACCGGACACGCCCGGCCGCCCAGCCGGGGAGGGGACGCTAGCTGAGGTCGGGCCGCCGCACCGCTGCGACCGTCACCAGGTCCGTCAGCCCCGCGAAGTCGGACGGGTTCGTGGTGTAGAGCGGCAAGCCGTGCACGTGGGCGATCGAAGCAATCATCAGATCCGCTGTGCGGCGGCGGGTGCCGCGACCGGTGGCGAGGACGGCTGCGGCGACCAGGCCGAAGGCCCGGGCGGCCTCGCCGTCGAACGGCAGCGGGTCGAACGTCGCCTCGACGTGCTGGAGAACGCTCATCCGGCGGGCCCGCTCACGCGGGTCGTCGGTGTGGTGCGGTCCGGCGGACAATTCAGTGAGGGTGACCGCGCTGATGACCATCTCGTCGGGAAGCTGATCCGAGTCGAGCGCGGCGAGGTGGATGACGATGTTCGTGTCGATCAGGCCACGGCTGGGAAGGTCACCACTCACGTTCGGGGAGGTCCTGGTCGATCGTCGCGTCGAGGTCGCTGCGGAACCGCGACTCGTCCAGCACCGGCGCGGTGGCGAAGGCCGCCATCACCTCGGCCCGGGGCACGAACGTGCGCCGCCTGATCGGGATCAGGCGGCCGATCGGCGTGCCGTTGCGGGTGATGGTGAAGGACTCCCCACGCTCCACCCCACGCATGATGGCACCCGAGTCGTTGCGCAGCTCGCGCTGGCTGATCTCTCGATGGGCATGCTCGCTCACGCTGGCAGTCTATCGTCGTGTGCTACGAAGTGCTACGCGACCGGGCCCAGCCGAGGAAGCGGGCGAAGAGCTGCGCCGGCTCCGGGGCGTCGTGCGGGTTGAGCGTGTAGAGCTGGGTCGTCGCCTCGTGCAGCAGCCCCGCCAGGTGGATCAGCAGCGCCACCCGGTCGTCGGCGTACTCCCGCAGCAGCGTCAACCGGGCCGGCGCGCACGGCCAGGGCGCGGCGCAGGCCCGGCACAGCCAGAGCGGGCGCAGCGGCAGGTGCCGGGCGGTCGTCGCGCGAGCGCCGTCGTTGCGCCGGGCCCGTGCGGTCGCGCCGGACAGCGGGCCCGGCCAGCGGCTGTTGCGCGCCCGCCCGGGAGCCCTGGCGGGCGGCTCGGTGGGCGGTGGGGCGTGCCGGTCCGGGCACGCCGCCCAGCGTAGGCCGCACGAGCACCAGAGTCGCCAGCCCCGCCAGGTCCGCCGGTGGCGTGGGCCGAGGGGGATGGGCGCCGCGTCGCGCCGCCGGCCCGACCACCTCACCGCGATCCTTCGGGTACGCGGAACGTCTCCTTCGCGGTCGTCACGTGCACGCTCGCCGGCCCTTCGTGTCGGGGTTCTGTGGGGGTGGTGGCACCCGGTCGGCCGGGGGAATGGCCGACCGGGTGCGTCCTGCGCAGGACAACCGGCTCCGGGTTGCAGACCAGGGAGCCAGTCGCCACGAACTTATACTTAGTACTGATGGTAGGTCAATCACCGAGTACCACCTACTTGTCGGTAGAAGAGGAGCGTGATCGAATGGCGGTGCAGACCAGGGAGACCAGATGCCCGCCAAACCGAAGTGGGCGCAGCTCGCGGACCACATCCGTGAGCAGATCGCGTCCGGAGAACTCGCCCCCGGCGACAAACTGCCGTCCACGGCCCAACTGTGCAGTCAGCACGGCGTGTCAGCGGGCGTGGTGAACCACGCCATGATCGTGCTGAAGACGGAAGGGCTGGTCGAGGGGGTCCACGGGCTCGGCGTGTTCGTCGCCGAGCGGTCGGGGAGCTGACGCACGTCTCGCCGTGAGCGCGTGTCTTCGGACCTTGGACAGTTGTTGTTCGCTGAGTGCGTCAACTGTCCAAGGTCTCGCCGTCCTGCCGTCCTGCCGTCCTGCCGTCCTCGCCGCGCTGCCCGCCGCGAGGATCTCGTCGGGGCCTCCTGATGTCGTTGCGGATTTTTCGATTAGCGATACGCTCGGAGCATGAGCAGCGCCCTCCGCGAACGCACGGTCCTACCCCCCGAAGACCCCGCCAACCTGGCTCGATTCGTGCAGGAGCTGCGGAGCGCGGGCAATCGCGCACGGGCCCGGCTGGTGGGCCCGGACGGCTCCGAGATCGAGATTCCGGACGAGTTGTACGGCGTGCTGCGGGACGTCGTGACAGCTTTGTCCGAGGGGCTGGCAATCTCTATCGCACCGCACAACACCATGCTGACGACGCAGGAGGCGGCGGACCTGCTCAACATCTCCCGGCCGACCCTGGTCCGGCTGCTCTCCGATGGCGAGATACCCCACACCATGCGAGGACGCCACCGTCGAGTCATGTTGCGGGACATCCTCGACTACCAGGAGCGCACTCGTCAGGAACGGCGGCGGACGCTCGACCGGATGACGGTCGAAGCCGAGGAGGACGGGCTGTACGACCTCACGTCCACTCCGCGAAACACGAGATGAGGGCGGCCTGAGTGGCGTTCTCGGCACTCCTCGACACCTGTGTGCTCTACCCGGCGCATCTGTGCGACACGCTGCTGCGGCTCGCCGAGGTGGCCGCATACCGGCCGCTCTGGTCCGAGGGAATCCTGACCGAGCTTGGGCGTAATCTCGTCGGGCGGGGAATCCCGGAGGAACGGGTCCATCGCCGGGTGACCCAGATGCGGGAGGCGTTCCCCGATGCCATGGTCGGCGGCTACGAGTCGCTCATCGATGGGATGACCAACGACCCCAAGGACCGGCACGTGCTGGCAGCGGCTGTCCGAGCGAACGCAGAAGTCCTCGTGACGTTCAACATCGCCGACTTTCCGGAACCGGCGCTCGGTCGCACGGGAGTGCCGCACTTCGCGGCCGAGGTCCGCAGGCACCTCTGAGGTGGGCCGGCAGGCGTGATCACGGCTTTGGCGGGCCGCAGGGGTCAGGCGGCGAGGCGGCGCAGGACCGGGGTGAGCGGGTCGAGGGCGTCGGCGCGTACCACGAAGCGGGTGACGCCCCAGCGGCGCTCGTGCTCGGCGACCGCCGCGACGATCTCCTCCTCGGTGCCGATCAGCACGAACGGGGTCGCCAGCAGCTCAGGGCCGGTCAGGCCGGCGGCGACCGCGCGCTGCGCCGCGACGGCCTCCGCGTCGTCGGTCACCGCCACCGTCTGCACCAGCGCCTCCAGCGCCGGCGGCCGCGCCCGGCCCGCCGCGCCCTCGGCGACGCGGGCGAGCTGCGCCTCGATCTGGTCGGCCCGCCACCGGGCCTCGTGCCGGTGGCCGTCGTCGAGGGTACGGCCGAAGCCGGCCAGCCCCACGACGTCGGCGTGGGCGCCGGCCCAGCGCAGCAGCGTCGAGTTGGACGTGCCGACGGTCAGCGGCACGCGTTCCTGGACCGGCCGGGGCGACTCCAGCCGGGCGGCGCGCGCGGTCAGCTCGGGGGAGTCCACGGTCACCTCCTCCCCGTCGAGCAGGGCCCGCACCGCCTCGGCGGCGGCGACGCAGCGGCGGACCCGGCCGGCGACGTCGGGGCGTTCCCGGCCGACCGCGCGCCACTCGGCGGGGGTGTGACCGGCCCCGACGCCGAGGCGGGCCCGCCCGCCGGAGACGACGTCGAGGGTCGCCACGGCGGTGGCGAGCAGCATCGGCTCGCGGACGCCGAGGTTCGACACGTACGAGCCGAGGCCGATCGTCGTGGTGACCGACGCGGCGGCGGCCAGCGCGACGAACGGGTCGCCGCACGAGCCGGGGTGGTCGGCGGCGAGCAGCGCGTCGAAGCCGGCGGCCTCGGCCCGGCGGGCCAGGTCGAGCCAGCCCGCCGCGTCGGTCGGGCTGGACTGGAGCGAGAAGGTGGCCATCGCCCCAGCGTCCGGCACCGGCGACCGGCGGGCAACGCGCCGGGGGCCGATTCTGCCGACCGGCGAATCCGCCGACGGCTGAACCCGCACCGGCCGGCCCGCATCCCCGGGGCCCGCCCGCAGCGCTCGTCACTCCGCAGCCCCCGTCACTCCTCGTCCGGGTCGCCGTCGTGCCAGCGTTGCCGCCACTGCGCCTCGCGCGCCTCGTGGGCGGTCCGCTCGGCGAAGACCGCCTCGCGCAGGGCGTGCCGGGAGTCGGCCATCGTCACCACCTCCACGGCCACCAGGCCGACGCAGACGCCGGTGAGCAGGACCAGCGCCGCCAGCGCCGGCATCCGGCCGGCGACCGGGATCAGCGCCGCGAGCAGCAGCACTGTGCCGACGCGGGCCCAGGTGAGGGTGCGCAGCGTACGGAGCTGGAAGAGCATGTCGCCGGCCAGATAGCAGATCACCCCGCCGTAGAGCAGCGGGATCCCGGGGCCGTGCAGCGACTCCTCCAGCGGCAGGTGCGGCCGGCCGAGCATGTTCAGCATCTCCTCCGCCCCGAGGGAGAACAGGATCAGCCCGGTGATCATCGGCAGGAAGAGGTAGGCGTACGCGTCGCGGGCCAGCCCCACCCGGGTCCGGCCCCGGGCGGCGTGCAGGGCGATGCGGGCCGCCGGACCGATCACGTCGAAGTGCAGCCACCACAGCGTCGCGGCCAGGACGATGCCGATGCCGGCGGCGGTGATCGCCTGCCAGCTGACGGGCCGGCCGGCCAGGTTGGTGCCGACGCCCACGGAGATCACCGACTCGCCGAGCGCGATCATCAGGATCAGGTCGTACCGTTCGGTCCAGTGCTCGGCCGAGGTCACCCCGCCGCCCCCGGTGCCGGCCAGCAGCCCGGTGGCGTACTGCGAGACGACCACGACGGCCCAGAGCCCGTCGCGGACCAGTGCGCCGACGTCGGGGTCGGCGAACTGGTGCGGGACGAGGGCGGCGGCGAGCAGCAGCCCGGTGCTGAGCACCAGCTCCGGCGCGAGCTTCATCAGGTGCCGGCTCTCCACCGGCTGGTCCCGCATGACGTGCCAGTAGACCCACAGGTGGACCATCCGGATGACCAGGTAGCTCACCGCGACCGTGAGCGGGCCCGCCAGCCCCTGCCCGTGTGCGGCGATCGTCTGCGGCACGGCCAGGGCGAACGCGAACACCGCGGCCATCCCGACCACCATGACCACCGGCACGAAGCCCTCGCCGAGGCGGACCCGGGTGGCGACCACGCTGTGGATGACCCAGACCCACCAGAGCACCGCCAGCACGAGGAAGCCGTGCAGCAGGGTGTGGCCGGTGATGTCGGTGGCGGTGGCCCGCACGATGACGAAGAACGAGAAGACGAAGACCAGGTCGAAGAAGACCTCGAACCGGTCCACCCGGGCACCGGGCGCGATCGCCACGGCGGGCCCGAGGCTGCCCCGCCGCCGCTCGCCGCGCACCCGTCCACTCTCGCAGCGTCCGCCGGGCGGCCGGGCGGATTCGGCGCAGGCGCCCCCGGGCCGGCGGGATCCCATCGGTACGCCGACGGGCGCCCCGGTCGAGGTGACCGGAGCGCCCGTCGGAAGGGACAGCGGTGGTTACAGGCCCAGCTCGGCCTCGAAGTTGCCGCCCTCCAGCCGCTCCTTGACCGCGACCAGGAAGCGGGCCGCGTCGGCGCCGTCGATGAGCCGGTGGTCGTACGACATGGCCAGGTAGACCATCGAGCGGACCGCGACGACCTCGCCCAGCTCCGGGTCGTTGACCACGACGGGGCGCTTCACCACGGCGCCCGTGCCGAGCATCGCCGACTGCGGCGACGGCACGATCGGGGTGTCGAACAGCGCGCCCCGGCTGCCCGTGTTGGTCAGCGTGAACGTGGCCCCGGCGATCTCGTCCGGGCTGATCTTGTTGGTGCGGGTGCGCTCGGCCAGGTCGGCGATCCGCTTGGCCAGGCCGCCCAGGTTGAGGTCGCCCGCCCCGTGGATCACCGGCACCATCAGGCCGCGCTCGGTGTCCACCGCGATGCCGAGGTGCTCGGCGTCCGGGTAGGTGATCGTCCCGGCGTCGAGGTCCATGCTGGCGTTGACGATCGGGAACGTCTGGAGCGCCTCGACCGCCGCGAGGGCGAAGAACGGCAGGAACGACAGCTTCACGCCGTGCCGCGCAAGGAACGAGTCCTTGGCGCGGGCCCGCAGCTTGGCGACCTTGGTGACGTCCACCTCGACGACCGTGGTGAGCTGCGCCATCTCGTGCAGCGACTGCTGCATCCGCTTGGCGATCGTGGCCCGGATCCGGGGCAGCTTCTCGGTGGTGCCGCGCTTCGCGCTCGGCTGCGGCTTCGCGGCCGGCTTCGCCGGGGCCGCCGCCGCGGCGGGCTGCGCCGCCGGGGCCGGGGCCGCCTTCGCCGCCTTGGCCTTCTCAGCGGCCTCCAGCACGTCCTGCTTGCGGATGCGGCCACCCACGCCGGTGCCCTTGACCGAGGCGAGGTCGACGCCGTGCTCGCCGGCGAGCTTGCGGACCAGCGGCGTCACGTACCCGGCCGCCTCCTCGCCGCCCTGGGCGGGCGCGGTCGGGCGGGCCGGGGTGGCGGTCGGGGCCGGCGGCTGCGCCTGCTGCTCGGCCTGGACCGGCTTGGCGGCGGTCTCGGCCTCCGCGGCCGGCTCGTTGTAGGACGCGCCCGGGGTCGGCTCCTCGGCCTTGGCCGCCGGGGCGGCCTCCACCTTCGGCTCCGGCTTCGGCTCGGGCTTGGCCTCGGCCTTCGGCTCCGGCTTGGGCTCGGCCTTCGGCGGGGCCGGGGCGGCGCCGGCCGCACCGACGACCGCCAGGTCGGCCCCGACGGCGGCGGTCTCGTCCTCGGGGACCTTGATCTCCAGCAGCGTGCCGGCGACCGGGGACGGGATCTCCGTGTCGACCTTGTCGGTGGAGACCTCCAGCAGCGGCTCGTCGACCTCGACGGTGTCGCCGACCTGCTTGAGCCAGCGGGTGACGGTGCCCTCGGTGACGCTCTCGCCCAGGGCCGGCATCTTCACCGGGGTGCCCTCGCCCGCCGGGGCCGGTGCGGCCTGCGCGGCCGGCGGCTCCTCGACGGCCGGCTGCTCCGCCTCGGCCTGCGGCTCGGCGGCGGCCTCGACGGCCTCCTCGGCCGGCTCCTCCTGCGGCGCGGCGGCCTCGCCACCGCCCGCGGACTCGCCCTCGCCGGCGATGACGGCCAGCTCGCTGCCCACCTCGGCGGTCTCGTCCTCGCCCACCACGATCCGGCTCAGCACGCCCGCCGCCGGGGACGGGATCTCGGTGTCGACCTTGTCCGTCGAGACCTCGAGCAGCGGCTCGTCGACCTCGACGGTGTCACCCTCCTGCTTGAGCCAGCGGGTGACGGTGCCCTCGGTGACGCTCTCGCCGAGCCGAGGCATGGTGACCGATACCGGCATCTTCTAAGACTCCTTCGTTCCCCTGGTGCGATCTCGCCCGTCTGCCGCCGGACGCCGCGGAATCAGTTCTCGATCAGGCGTGCGCGTGCAGCGGCTTGCCGGCGAGGGCGAGGTGCGCCTCGCCCAGGGCCTCGTTCTGGGTCGGGTGGGCGTGCACGAGCTGCGCCACCTCGGCCGGGTACGCCTCCCAGTTGTAGATGAGCTGCGCCTCGCCGACCAGCTCGCCGACCCGCGCGCCGACCATGTGCACGCCGACGACGGGGCCGTCCTCGACCCGGACCAGCTTGATGAAGCCGGCGGTCTTGAGGATCTGGCTCTTGCCGTTGCCGCCCAGGTTGTAGTTGTACGTCTTGATCTTGTCGGCGCCGTACTGCTCCTTGGCCTTCGCCTCGGTGAGGCCGACCGACGCCAGCTCGGGGTCGCAGTAGGTGACCCGGGGGATGCCGGCCTCGTCGATCACGGCCGGGTTCTGCCCGGCGATCTCCTCGGCCACGAAGATGCCCTGCTGGAAGCCCCGGTGGGCGAGCTGGAGGCCGGGCACGATGTCGCCGACCGCGTAGACGTTCGGCACGCCGGTGCGCAGCCGCTCGTCGGTCAGCACGTACCCGCGGTCCATCCGCACGCCCTGCTCCTCGTACCCGAGGTCGGCGGTGCGCGGGCCGCGGCCCACGGCGACCAGCAGCAGCTCGGCCTCGACCGTCTCGCCGCCGGCGATGGTGACCTTGACGCCGTTCTCGGTCTTCTCGACCTTCTCGAACGGCTTGCCCACCTTAAAGTTGATCTTCCGCTTGCGGAACGCCCGCTCCAGCGCCTTCGACGACTCCTCGTCCTCGGCGGCGACCAGCCGGGGCAGCGCCTCGATGATCGTCACGTCCACGCCGAAGGACTTCCACACGCTGGCGAACTCGACGCCGATCACGCCGCCGCCCAGCACGATCGCCGACGACGGGACCCGGTCCAGGGTCAGCGCGTGGTCGCTGGTGATGATCCGCTCGCCGTCGACCTCCAGGCCGGGCAGGCTCTTCGCGTACGAGCCGGAGGCCAGCACGACGTTGCGGCCGGTGTACCGCTTCCCGTCGACCTCGACGGCGTTCGGGGCGACCAGCCGGCCGTGACCCTCGACGATGGTGATCGCCTTGTTGCCCTTGAGCATCCCCTGGAGGCCCTTGTAGAGGCGGGAGATCACGCCGTCCTTGTACGCGTTCACGCCGGCCATGTCGATGCCGACCAGCTCGGCCTTCACGCCGAACTGCTCCGACTCGCGGGTGGAGTCGGCGATCTCGGCGGCGTGCAGCAGGGCCTTCGTCGGGATGCACCCGTTGTGCAGGCAGGTCCCGCCGAGCTTGCCCTTCTCGACCAGCGCCACGGTCAGGCCCAGCTGGACGGCGCGCAGGGCGGTCGCGTAGCCGCCGCTGCCACCTCCGAGGATGACGATGTCGAAGGTCGCTTCGTTCGGCTCGCTCACGTCCAACTCCCAGTTCGCGTCACTGCATCGGGGGTCACGGCGGGGCGGCACGGACAGACCCCACCTCGGTCATCTTGTCACCACCGCGTACCGGGCGCGTAGTGAGGTGCCCAACGACACGTCCCGGACACGTACGCTTGGCACCGGTTTCGATCACGGATATGGGGGAGACGGTCGGTGGCGCTGTTCCGACGACGCAAGAAGGCGCGCCCGGCGGGGCCGGACCGCGCGCCCGACCGCGCCGATCTCGACCACCTGGAGAACTTCGTCCGCACCCGGCGGGGGGTCGAGGCGTTCATCGAGCCCCGCACCACCGTCACGGAGACCACGGTGATCCTCATCGCCGACGACGGGGAGTGGACCCGCCGGCGCATCGACGGCCCCGAGGGCGCCCGCCGGTTCGCCCACAAGCTGGCCATCCCCGTCTACGACGTGCGGCTCATGGGCTACCCGCAGCGGATGCGCGACTACAACGAGCGCCGCAAGCGCCGCCCCGAGCTGTACTGAGCCGCGCGGCCCGCGCCGGGCCGCCCGGCGAAGGGCCCCCCGACGGGCGGGGGGACCCTTCCGCGCGACCACGTCAGCCGTTGGCGGCGACGTCCTCGACCAGGTGCACGAGGGTACGCACCGGCACCCCCGTGCCGCCCTTGGTCCAGTAGCCGGTCGCCTCACCCGAGTGATAGCTGGGGCCGGCGATGTCGATGTGCGCCCAGGCCACGTCGTCGGCGACGAACTCCCGCAGGAACACCCCGCCCTGCAGCATGTGCCCCGCCCGGTCCATCCCGGCGTTGACCTGGGAGATGTCGGCGACGTCCGAGTCCATGCCCTTGCGCACCTCGTCGGGCAGCGGCATCGGCCAGGCCGGCTCGCCCACCGCGTCGCCGGCCGCCCGGACCCGCTCGCACAGCTCCGGGGTGCCCATCACGCCGGAGATCCGCTTGCCCAGCGAGATCACCTGGCCGCCGGTGAGGGTCGAGGTCTCGAAGAGGTAGTCGGCGCCGTCCTCGCAGGCCCGCGCGATCGCGTCGCCCAGGATCATCCGGCCCTCGGCGTCGGTGTTGAGCACCTCCACCTTCTTGCCGTTGTACATGGTGATCACGTCGCCCGGCCGGTAGCTGGTGCCCGACGGCATGTTCTCGGCCATCGGCAGGTAGCCCGTCACCGTCACCGACGGCTTCAGCGCGGCGATCGCCAGCATGGTCGCGCCGACCGCCGCCGCGCCGCCCATGTCGGACTTCATCTCCCACATGCCCTGCGCCGGCTTGATTGAGATGCCGCCGGTGTCGAAGGTGATGCCCTTGCCGACCAGCGCCACCCGCTTGCCGCTGCCCCCGCCCTCGGGCGTGTAGGTGAGCTTGACCAGGCGCGGCGGGGCCTCCGAGCCCTGCCCGACGGCCAGGATGCCGCCGTAGCCGCCCGCCGCCAGCGCCGCCTCGTCGAGCACCTCGACGGCGAGCCCGGCCGCGCGGGCCGCCTCGGCCACCGCGTCGGCGAACACCGGCGGGCGCTGCAGGTTCGGGGCGGTGTTCACCCAGTCGCGGGTCAGCCGGACCGCGCCGGCCACCGCGTGCGCCCGCTCGATCTCGGCCCGGGCGGTCGCGTCGCCGGCCTCCGGCACCGCGACCAGCACCTCGGCGACCGGCTCCCGCCGGGCCGGCTGCGGGCGGGTCTTGTACCCGGCGAACCGGTAGCCGCCGAGCAGCGCGCCCTCGGCCACCGCGCGCAGCGCGTCGGCGGCGTCGGCGTCGTCGGGCAGCGGCAGGCTCAGCGCCACCCGGCGCGCGCCCGCCAGGGCCCGGACCGCCGAGCCGGCGGCCCGGCGCAGCGTCTCCGGCGCGGGGGCGGCCCCCGTCGGCTCGGGGCCGAGGCCGACCGCCGCGACCACCGGGGCGGTGACGGTGCCCAGCGTGGCCAGCTTGATCACCTCGCCCGGTGCCCCGGTCGCGCCGAGCAGCGCCAGCGTCTCGGTGAGCTTGCCGTCGAAGGCGGCGGCGATGCTCTCGGCGCCGCTGGCGAGCAGCAGCGCCCCGGCGGGGCCGCCGGCGGCGTCCTGCTCCCCGGTCTGGCTGTGCAGGCCGATCACGATCGCGTCGACGGCGAGCTCGGCGGGGTCTGTGTCGACCAGGCTGAGGGTGGTGCTGGGCGATGTCACTGAAGCTACTCCGGGCGGGCCGGGCCGGTCGCGTCGTCGCGTACCGGCGGTGAAGGTCTCCGGCGGCAACCTACCCGCCGGACGGTGGGCTGTCCCGCCGAACTCCGCCGACGGGGGTCCCGCCGATGCTAACCAGACGTTCAGCCACCGGTAAGTTGCCACCCATGACCGACGCGACCTCCGACGCCGCCGCGACCCGGCTGCGCCGTTCCCCGCTGCACGAGCGGCACACCGCCCTCGGCGCCAAGTTCGCCCCCTTCGGTGGCTGGGAGATGCCCCTGGAGTACGCCGGCGGCGGGGTGCTCCGGGAGCACACGGCGGTCCGCACCGGGGTCGGCGTGTTCGACGTGTCGCACCTGGGCAAGGCGCGGGTCACCGGCCCCGGCGCGGCCGACTTCGTCAACGCCTGCCTCAGCAACGACCTCGGCCGGATCGGCCCCGGCCAGGCGCAATACACCCTGTGCTGCGACGACGCCACCGGCGGCGTGGTGGACGACATCATCGCCTACCTGCACGCCGACGACCACGTCTTCCTCGTGCCGAACGCCGCGAACACCGCCGAGGTGGTGCGCCGGCTGCGCGCCGCCGCCCCGGAGCACGTGGTCGTCACCGACGAGCACGAGGGGTACGCCGTCCTCGCCGTGCAGGGTCCGCGCTCGGCCGAGCTGCTCGCCGCGCTGGGCCTGCCCACCGACCACGAATACATGAGCTTCCGCACCGCCACCCTCGCCGACGCCGAGTTGACCGTCTGCCGCACCGGCTACACCGGCGAGCTGGGCTACGAGCTGGTGGTGCCGGCCGGGCACGCCGTCGCCGTCTGGGACGCGCTGACCGCCGCCGGCGCGGCGTACGAGCTGCGGGCCTGCGGGCTGGCCGCGCGGGACACCCTGCGCACCGAGATGGGCTACCCGCTGCACGGGCAGGACCTGTCGCTGGAGATCACCCCCGTGCAGGCCCGCTCCGGCTGGGCCGTCGGCTGGGACAAGCCGGCGTTCTGGGGCCGCGACGCGCTGCGCGCCGAGAAGGCCGCCGGCCCCGCGCGTACGCTGCGCGGCCTGGTCGCCGTCGACCGGGCGATCCCGCGCCCCGGCATGAAGCTCTACGTCGGCGACACCTGCGTCGGCACGGTCACCAGCGGCACCTTCAGCCCGACGCGCAAGCAGGGCATCGCCCTGGCGCTGCTCGACACGTCCGCCGGCCTCGCCGACGGCGACCGGGTGGACGTCGACATCCGGGGCCGCCGCGCCGCCCTGACCGTCACCCGCCCCCCGTTCGTGACCCCCTCGGTGCGCTGAGCGTCAGGCGAGGGCCCGCCGGCGTCGGGTGACCGTCAGGCGAGGGCCCGCCAGCGTCGGGTGACCGTCAGGCCGGGCGTTCCCCGGCGTCGAGGACGGCCTGGGTCCAGCCGCCCTCGATGACGCCCGTCGCGCCGAGGACGGCCCAGTCGACGACGTCCGCCGCCTCGACCACCACCGGCGCGCCGATGCGCACCGTCGGGTCGGTGCTGGCGTCGCTGGCGCTCGCGCCGACGATCCGTTCCGGGGCGTCCCACGACGTCACGCCCGCCCACACGTACTCGGGGCCCTCGTCGCCCGGCAGGCCGTACTTGACCACGAGCTGCGACTCCGCCGGCAGTTGGCCGGCCAGGAACCGGGCCCGCACGTCGTCCAGGCCCTCCCGGGCGGTGGCGATCGCCCGGCTCATGGCGTCGCCCGGGCGGGCGTAGCGCACGTCCGGCGCGATGCCGTCGAACAGCGTGGCGCAGGCCGCCGCGTAGTACCGCCCGTCCGGGCCCGGGTGCCCCGGCGGCGGGCGCAGGCTCAGGAACGAGTCGGCCTCCGGGTCGGTGGCCGGGTCCAGCTCCAGCCGCAGCAGCACCGGCGCGGTCGCCCCGTGCTGCTCCGGGTTGCCGTACGCGACCGCGATGTCGTGCCCGGTGACCGTGGCCAGCACCGGGAGCTGCACGAACGCCGGCACCTCGTCGCCGGCCAGCCCGTCGGTCCAGGCCCGCAGCAGGCGGCGGGCGGCCCCGGTGAGCACCGCGCCCCAGGCCCGGGTGAGGTGGTCGGGCACCCCCTGGGTCTGCAACTCCAGCAGCCCGAAGCGGCGCAGCCCCTTCGTGGTGAACCACAGCCCCTCGGCGTCCGAGGAGTAGGGCACCAGCACCCAGTCGACCAGCCGGATCCGCCCCTGGTCGTCCGGCAGCGACCGCAGCGCCGTGGCCGGGTCGAGGAACTGCAGGCCGAAGACGTCCACCACGTCCCCGCCCGCGCTCTCGGCGACGGCGGCGGCGACCGCCCGCGCCGCCCACTCGTGCGCGGGCGGCCAGCCCGGCCGGTACTCCGCCTGCACCACCACCAGGTGGGTGGCCGCGGCGAGCCGGTCGAGCTGCTCCTGGCTCGCCCCGAACGCGGTCAGCAGGTCCGGCGGCAGCGCCGGGAACTCGGCGACCGGCCGGGTGTCCACGCTCATCAGCGGGCTGTCCAGCATCTGCGTGGCCAGCCCGTACACCGGCTCGGCGAGCCGACCGGCCAGCGCCCGCACGGCCGTCTTCGTGCCGACCTTCGGCAGGCCCACCATCGGCACCAGGTAGGTGGCGGTGAGCGACTCGGGGACCGGGACGGGCAGGAAGTCGTCGGTGATGAGCATGTGGTCCCCTGTCTGCCCCGTGCCGGCCTGTCGCCCGAAACGCTACCCGCCCCGGCGCGTCCGGATCAGCGGGTCGCCACCAGCCCCAGGTAGACCAGCGTGGTCACCACCTCCACCGTCGCGCCGAGCACGTCGCCGGTGATGCCGCCGAGGCGGCGTACCAGGTGGCGCAGCAGCAGCACCGCGACGGCGAGCGCGGCGAGCACGGCGACCGGCCCCTGCCACGGGCGGCCCGGCACGGCGGTGACCGCGACGAGCGCGACGGCGGCCGTGCCGACCCCCGCCGCGACCGGGCCGACGGTGCCCGCGACCAGCGCGCCCAGCCCGTCCGGCCGGGCCGCCGGCACGCCGCGCCGGCAGGCCAGGGTGACCCCGAGCCGCCCGGCCGCCGTCGCCGCCACCACGCCCGCGAGCGCCGCCGGCCACGACCGGGCCACCAGCTCCGCGAGGGCCGCGGCCTGCACCAGGAGTACGACCACCAGCGCGGCCACCCCGAACGGCCCCACGTCCGGCTTCTTCATGATCTCCAGCGCGGCGGCGCCCCGCCGGTACGACCCGAGCGCGTCGACGGTGTCGGCGAGCCCGTCCAGGTGCAGGCCCCGGGTGAGCAGCGCGCCCGCCCCGAGGGTCACCGCCGCGGCGACCAGTGGCGCGGCGACGGCCCCGACGAGCAGCAGCACCCCGGCCAGCGCCGCCCCGAGCAGGGCACCGACCGCCGGGGCGAGCGCCATCGCGGTGCCCGCGGTGGCGCGGTCGACCCGGCCGGCGCGCACCGGCCAGACGGTGAACGTGGTCAGCGCCAGCCGCAGGCCGTCGCCGGCCCGCCCGCCGCCCGGGTGGGCGTCAGTCGGCACGCCGCCCGGCCGGATCCGGCTCCGACCCGGTCGGCTCGGCGGCCCCGGCCGGCGGGGCGTGCTCGGCCGGCGGGGCGTGCTCGGTGGGCGCGGCCGGCTCGGTGGGCGCGGTGGTGGCCGGGCCCGGGCCGGCCGGCTCCGGCTCGACGAACGCCGCCGCGTCCGGCCCCCCGGCGCTGTCGTCCGCGCCGGCCGCGTCCGCGCTGGCGGCGGTGTCCGCGCCAGCCGCGTCCTGCTGGTCCGGCCGGGCGGGCAGCGCGGCGGCCAGCGACAGCACCGAGCGCAGCAGCGGCAGCGCGGTCAGCGCGTTCGCCCCCTCGCCGAGGTCGAGCCGCAGGTCCAGCAGGGGATCGAGGCCCAGCACGTCGGCGGCGAGCCGGACCGCCGGGTGACCGCCGTGGTCGGCCAGCAGGCACCAGTGCCGGGCCTGCCCGGCCAGGTCCCGGCTGACCATGCCGGCGGCCAGGCCGACCGGGCCGTCCAGCAGCACCGGCAGCCGGCGGGCGGTCGCGCCGAGCAGCACGCCGGTGGCCACCGCGATGTCCCCGCCGCCCAGCTCGGCCAGCACGTCCTTGGCGTCGCGGGGCGAACGCCGGGTGCGGTGCAGCGCGTCCCGGACCGCCGCGCAGCGCCGCATCCACGCCGCGTCGTCGATCTCGCCGCCCGCCGTCACCACCCGGCCGAGCACCGCGGGCGGCTCCGCCCCGGCCGTCGCCGCGAGCACCGCCGCCGCGGCGGCGTCCGTGCCGGCCCCGCACGCCGCCAGCACCAGCAGCCGTACGCCCGCCTCGGCGGCCTCCTCGGCCAGCCGCCAGCCGTACCGCAGGGCCTGCTCCACCTGCTCGTGGTCCAGGGCCGGCAGTTCCTCGATGGCCTCGGACGCCGGCGTCTCGACGACCTGGAGGCTCGCGCCGCTCTCGGCGGCGAGCCGGGCCAGCACGCCCTGCCCGGCGCGGGCCTGTGCCGCCCGCCGGGCCGACTCCCCGGGCGGGGAACCGGCGGCGGCCCCGCCGGCGTGGTCGCCGTGCAGCAGCAGCACCCGCACGCTGTCCCAGGACGCCGGCGTCGGGGTGCCCTGGGTGGCCGCGGCGAAGCCGACCACCCGTTCCAGCACGCCCAGCCCGGCCCCGGGCACGTCCAGGGTGGCGAGCCGCTCCAGGGCCTGCGGCCCGGCGTACTCGTCGGGCATCGGCAGTTCCATGCCGGGCTGGATGACCAGGCCCGTGGCGACCACCGGCAGCGCCATCGTCGGCGCCGCCCACGGCACGCCGGCCGGCTCCGGTGCCGTGGTCGGGGTCAACACCTCCGGCAGCGCCGCCGCACGGTCGTCGCGTCCACCGCCGGCCGTCGCCGTGGCCGCCGCCTGCGCCGCCACCGCCGGGACCGTTGCCTGCGTCGCGGTGACCGCCCCGGCCCCCGTGCCCGAGGAGGCGGCGGGGGTCTTGAGCCAGCACGCCTGGCCGGCGACCACCAGGACCACCGCGTCGCACGCGTCGGCGACCGCCCGGTTGGCCGCGCCGAGGGCGTCGGTGAACGCCCGACCCAGCGGGGTCGTCGGCACCAGCGACAGCCCCACCTCGGGGCTCACCACCACCAGTCGCGCCGGGCAGGCCCGCACCGCGTCGGCCAGCTCGGCGACGGTCGCCGTGTCGTCTGCCGGCTGGTGGGCCGGATCCAGCAGCACGGTCACCCAGCCGCCGAGGTCGTCGACGAGCAGCGTCTCGTTCGGCCGCGCCGACGCGACGACGTCGGCCAGCCGGCGCGGATCGTCGGCGGTCTCCTCCGTGGTCCAACCGCCCGGCCGCCGGTCGCGATGGGCCTTCAGGCGGGCCGCCCACTCGGCGTCGGTCGGGTCGCCGGCAGCCGACGTCGCCACGTAGCGGACCGTGGGCGCCTCGGCGACCAGGGACTCCGCGAACTCGGACTTGCCGGAGCGGATCCCGCCGAGCACCAGGACCGTGTTCCACCCGTCAACGGACATGCCCCGTACCTTAAGGCCGCCGTGGCCCGCGCCGCCGGTCGGCCCGCGCCGGTGACCACGGTTCGGGCGGCCGGGCCGGGGCGGTCCCGGGTGGGCCCGCCGCCGCGCGGCCCGGCCGAACAGCGGCCGGCGGCGGTGCCCGGTGGAGCGGCGGGCCGTCCGGCACGGGGCCGACTACGCTTGCGGGGGTTCGTCCCAGGAGGACTTCAGCGGCGAGGGGAGACGCGGCATGGCGTGGAGCTGGCGGTACGAGGGCGCGGACGGCGCGGCGGCCGAGGGGCCGACGGAGACGTTCGGGAGCCAGGCGGACGCCGAGTCCTGGATCGGCCAGACCTGGCGGGAGCTCGCGGCATCCGGCGTCACGACGGTCACGCTCGTCGAGGACGACCGGGTGGAATACCGGATGAGCCTCCAGCCCCCGGCCGAGTGATGACGGCGGGCCGCCCGGGCGGCGGCGAGCCGCTGGTGCTCGGGGTGCCCCGGGCGGCCTTCCGGCCCAGCCCGGTGTTCCTGGCGCTGGTCGCGCTCTTCGCGGCCAGCGGCGTCATGGCCTGGAACCGGTTCGGCAACGTCCGGTTCGACGTGTTCCTCTTCGTCGTCTCGGGCTGGCTCGTCTCGCTCTGCCTGCACGAGTACGCCCACGCGGTGGTCGCCTACCGGGCCGGCGACCGCGACATCGCCCACCGGGGCTACCTGACGCTCAACCCGTTCAAGTACACCCACCCGCTGCTGTCGATCGTGCTTCCCGTGGTGGTGGTGCTGCTCGGCGGCATCGGCCTGCCCGGCGGCGCGGTGTGGGTGGACCGGCACGCCATCCCGGGGCGGCTGCGGCACACCCTGGTCAGCCTCGCCGGCCCGGCCACCAACGTGCTGTTCACCCTCGTGCTGGTGGCGGTGCTGCGGGTCTGCTTCGGCGGCGGCGGCGGGTCGGTGGAGTTCTGGGCGGGCCTGGCGCTGCTGGCGTTCCTCCAGCTCACCGCCAGCGTGCTCAACCTGCTGCCGGTGCCCGGCCTCGACGGCGGCAACATGATCCAGCCGTGGCTGAACCCGCAGTGGCGGCGGATGTACGACCTGTTCGCCCCGTTCGGGTTCATCCTGCTGTTCGCGCTGCTGTGGAACCCGCGCCTCGGCGGCTGGTTCTTCGACGGCGTCTTCGCCGTGGCGGACGTGCTCGGCCTGCCCCCGTGGCTCTACGCCGCCGGCCTCGACCTGATCCGCTTCTGGCAGGGCTGACCCGCCCGCGCACGACGGCGGCGGGGCCCGGTCCCACCTTCCCGGCGGGCCCGGTCCGGCCGGCGCGCCGCGCCGGCCGGACCGGGACGCCTCACGGCCGCTGGGCGGGGGACTGCGTCTTGCCCGGGTCCCGCTCGACGATCGGGTCGACGATGGCGTCGATCGCCTTGAGCAGGTCGGCGTCGAGCTTCACCCCGGCCGCCTTGACGTTGTCGTGCACCTGCTCGGGGCGGGACGCGCCGACGATCGCCGAGGAGACGTTCGGGTTCTGCAGCACCCAGGCGATGGCGAGCTGCGGCATGCTCAGCCCGGCCTGCTCGGCCAGCGGCTTGAGCTCCTGCACCCGGGTCAGCACCTCGTCGGTGAGGAACCGGGCGATGAAGTTCGCCCCCGACTTCTCGTCGGTGGCCCGGGAACCGGCCGGCGGCGGCTGCCCCGGAAGGTACTTGCCCGACAGCACGCCCTGCGCGATCGGCGACCAGACGATCTGCCCGAGGCCCAGCTCCTCGCTGGTCGGCACCACCTCGGCCTCGATGACCCGCCACAGCATCGAATACTGCGGCTGGTTGGACACCAGCGGGATGCGCAGCTCCCGGGCGAGCCGGTGACCCGCCCGGATCTCGTCCGCCGTCCACTCCGAGACGCCGATGTAGTGGGCCTTGCCGGAGTGCACGACGTCGGCGAACGCCTCCATCGTCTCCTCCAGCGGCGTGCTGTGGTCGTACCGGTGGGCCTGGTAGAGGTCCACGTAGTCGGTCTGCAGCCGGCGCAGCGAGCCGTTGATCGACTCCATGATGTGCTTGCGGGACAGGCCCCGGTCGTTGCGGCCCGGACCGGTCGGCCAGAAGACCTTCGTGAAGATCTCCAGCCCCTCGCGGCGCTCGCCCTTCAGCGCCCGGCCGAGCACCTCCTCGGCCTTCGTGCCGGCGTACACGTCGGCGGTGTCGAACGTGGTGATGCCCGTCTCCAGCGCGGCCCGGACGCAGGCGGTCGCCGCGTCCTCCTCGACCTGCGAACCGTGGGTGATCCAGTTGCCGTACGAGATCTCGCTGACCAGCAGGCCCGAGTGGCCCAGGTGTCGGAATTCCATGGTCCGACCCTAGCCCGCCCCCGTCATGGTCACCCGTGGGCGGGTTGCGCGGCGGCCCGGGTCAGACCAGCGGGCTGGCGTCGGCGAGCAGGTGGTCGATCTGCTCGACCACCCGGTCCCGGCTCGGGTGCACCGGGTCGATCAGCGGCTCGCCGCGCCGGTCCAGCGCACCCCAGCGGCCGAGGCCGTCGCCGACCAGGTACGCCACCGGGTGCACCACCAGCGCCGGGTGCGCCGGGGCCACCAGGACCCGGCCCGTGCGGTCCACCACCCCGCGCCGGCCGTTCAGCTCCACCACGGCCAGCCCCTCCTCGGTGAAGCCGTCGACGTAGCGGCCGTCGGCCAGGGCCGTGGTGAAGCCGTGGTAACGGGTGGGCACCACCACCGTGCCGGTGCGGTCCACCGCCCCCCAGCCGCCGTCGACGCGAACCGCCGCCACCCCGCCCCGGAACGGCCGGACGTCGTCGAAGCCTGGCGGGATCACCACCATGTTGGACGGATCGACGGCCATCCAGTTGCCGGTGCCGTCCATCGACACCCAGGCGAGGCCGTCGGAGAACGAACCGACCGACCGGTAGCCGTTGTTGGCCTGGATCAGGGTGCGGCCCGAGTCGTCGATCAGCGCCCACCGGGTGCCCTCCGGCCGGCGTACCCAGGCCACGCCCTCGCGGAACGGCTGTACCTCGGCGTAGTCGGTGCCGATCACCAGGTTGCCGTCGGCGTCGGCGTAGCCCCACCGGTCCAGGTCCTCGTCGTACGTCGGCACCGGCGGCCGGGGCGTGCGCAGGATCTCCGACCGCCCGCGCGGGTAAGGGCCGAAGCCGTCCCGCCCGGCCCGCTCGGCGACCGCGTCGAGTGCGATCCGGGTGCGGGCGAGCAGCTCCGGGTCGGCGGACCGGCGCAGGTCGAGCGCCCGCTCGAAGTGCTGGCACGCCTCGATCAGCCGGCCCTGGTCATAGCAGCAGCGGCCGGCGTGCTCGTGCAGGGCCGCGCGCAGCCGGTCGGGCAGCTCCGTCGAGTTCGCCTCCGCGAAGAGCCGGTCGGCCTCGGCGAACTCGCCCCGCCAGCGCAGCACGTGGGCCAGCCGCGCCCGCGCCAGCGCGGTTCGCCGCAACTCGCCGGTGGCCTCGGCGTACGTCAGCGCGAGCCGGGCGTCGTCGACCGCGTCCCCCAGGTCGCCGAGCAGGCGCGACGCCACCGCCCGCAGGCTCAGCAGCCGGGCCCGGGACCGGTTGTCCAGGGCGACGTCGAGCTTGGCGGTCAGCCCCTCCCGCACGCTGCGCAGCAGCTCCGGGTCGTCGGTCTCCTCGCGCAGGGTCTCCGGGTGCAGGCGCCAGCGTAGGGCCGCGAGCGTCTGCTCCGGGTCGGCCGGGGCGGCCCGCCGCTCCCGGCCGGGTCGTGGCTCCGCCCCGGCAGCGGGTCCGGCCGGCGACACGGGCCACGCGGGTACGCCGGACACGGGATAGGCGGGCATGCCGGAGACCGGCCGCGCAGGCATGCCGGACACCGGCCGCGCAGGCATGCCGGACACCGGCCGCGCGGGTGGGCCGGAGACCGGCCGCGCGGGCACGCCGGACACGGGGCGGGCGGGCGGTGCCGAGACGGGACGCGGCTGCTCCAGTGCGGGGTGGGTGGTGAGCGGCGCGGACCCGGCCGGAGGTGCGGACACCGGCGACGCGGGCGCGGCGCTCACCGGGCGTGGGTCGGTGGCCCGGCCGGCCGGGCCGCCGGCGGGCTGCGGGGCGGGCGGCGTCGTCGCGCCCGCATCGGCCGGAGCCGGAGCCGGAGCCGGAACCTGGACCGGGGCCGACGCCGACGCCGGTGCCGAAGCCGGCTTCGGATCCTGGGCCGGCGTCGGATCCTGGGTCTGGGCCGGGGTCGGGGCCTGGGTCGGCGTGGTGGGCGAGACCTGGGCTGGGGCAGGGACCGGGCCCGCAGCGGCGGCGGGCGTGGCCGGCTCGGCGGCCGGTGCCGCCGATCTGTTCGGCCGGAACCACGCGTCGGAATGCTCCGGCGGTGGCGGCGTCGCCGCGCGTGCCGGCTCAGGGGACGCGTCCGCTGCCCGGGGCCGGTCGGATCCACCGGGGGTGCCGTCGTCCGGCGCCCCGGCATCCCGCGCCTCTCCGGCCCGCACGTCGACGGCCGAGGCGACCACGGTCCCGGCCGGGTCGACGGCGTCACCTCGGTCGACGTTCTCCTCCCGGCCGGCGGGTTCCTCCTCCGGCGTGCTTTCCTCCGGCGCGGTGGCCTCGGTCGCGTCGGCGGGCACGGTGGGCCGGCGGGGGACATCCGGTCCTGCGGCGACAGCCGGTTCGCCGGGCACCGCCGGACCGGTCGCGACGCTCGACCCGGCGGGCCCGGTGACGACTTCGGGCTCGGCCGCGCCTTCGGGTTTGGCCGTGGCTACAGGCTCGGCGGCGGCCCGGGGCTCGGCGGCGAACTCGGCTTCGGTGCCGGCCTCGGGCCCGGTGGTGACCTCGGCCCCGATGGCGGCGGCCTCGGGTCCCGTGGCGGCCTCGGCCTTGGCTTCGGCGGTGGTCTCGGGCTCGGCGGTGGCGGTCGGGTCGACCGGCTCGGCATCCGGCGACTCGCCCGGTGCCCGGGTGGCCGGCGGCCGGGGTTCGGCGGCGGTGGACGGCGGCTCTGGCGTCGGGTTCGCCGACTCCCGGGCGGCGGACGGCACCGGCAGCACGGGCTGCTCCGGTCGCGGCGGGCTCGGCCGCTCGTCCGGCGGTGAAGAAGCGGCGACCCCAGCGGCCTCGACCGACACGTCCGGGCGGGCCGGGTCGTCCCTGACTGCCGTGGGCTCGCCGGGCCCGGGCCGGGGCTCGGTCGGCCCGGGGGCGGGCAGGAACTCCAGCCGCAGCCGGGCGGCGGGCGGCGCGGATACGGGCTCGGCGGGCGGCGGGGGAACGGGCTCGACGGGCGGCATGGAGACGGGTGGTGGCGCGGCGACGGGCTCGGCGGGCGGCGCGGAGACCGGTGCCGACGGCGCGGGGGACGTGGGCGCGGTGCGCGGCGGCACGGGCGGCGCGGAGACCGGTGCCGCCGACGCGGCCGGCGTGAGCTCGGTCGGCGGCGCGGAGACCGGCCCGGTCGCCTGCGGCCCGGAGACCGGCCGGGCCGGCGGCCCCGAGACCGGCCGGGCCGGCGGCCCGCTGACGGGCACGCCGCCGCTGACGGGTGCGCCGCCGCTCACGGGCACGCCGCTCGCCGGTACGCCGGTGGCGGGCGATCCGTCGACGGGCGCGGCGGGGGTGGTGGGCCGCGCGAACCGTGGGGCGTCGGCGGCCGGCTCGGCCGGGCGGCGCGGCTCGCTCGGCGGGCGGGTCGGCTCGACCGGTGCGTGGTGCGGGTGCGGCTGGGCCGGGAGACGCGCCGACCCGGCCGCCGGACGCGGGGGCTCCACCGGCGGGCGCAGCGGTTCTGCCGGCGGGCGCAGCGACTCCGCCGGGGGCCGCAGCGGTTCTACCGGTGGTGGCCGCAGCGACTCCGCTGCGGGCCGCAGCGGCTCCGCCGGTGGGCGGCGCGGCTCGCTCGGCGGGCGGGTCGGCTCGACGGGCCGGTGCGACGGGGGAACGAACCGGGGGCCGGGAGCGGCGCTGTCCTGCCTGGGTGGCGACCCGGCCCGATCGACCGGCGGGCGGGGTCCGTACCGATCGGTGACCGGCCGTTCGTCGCCGCGGCCCTCGGCCGGCCGCTCGGCACGGTAAGGGTCGGCGGGGGTCGGGTTGCGGCCCAGGTCCGGACGGAGCGGACCGGGCGGCGGCCAGGGCAGGGCGCCGTCGCGCGGCGGTGCCGGCCGGACGCCGGGCTCGCGGTACTCCTCCGCGCGCGCGGCGGCCACGTCCCGCCCGTCCCGGTACGGTCGGCCGTCCCGGTGCGGCGCCGGTCCGCCCCGGTCGGCGGGGTGACGCGGCTCGTCGGCGAGGGGGCGTCCAGGTGCGTCGGCGGGCCGACCGTGCTGACGGTCCAGCCGGTCCGCGCCCTGACCGGTGCCGGTCGCCGGCGACGCCTGCCACCCGTCCGGGCCAGGGCCGGGACGGCCGTCGCGGTCCAGCGTTGGCCGGCGGCGTTCCGGCCAGCCGGGGCCGGCCGGCCCCGGCCGGTCGCCGTAGGGCCGGTTCGGGTGCTCGTCCGGCTCGGGCACCCACCCTGCCTCGCGGCGGGGCGCCGGAGAGACCGGGCTCGCCTCGGCGGGCCCCGGCCGGCGGCCGTGGTCGGTGGGGCGCGGCTGGTCGTACCGGCCGACGGCCGCATCGCGGTCCGGCGTCCAGCCGGCGGCACGCCGGTCGTGGCGGCCGGGCTGGTCGTGGGCGGGGTGCCGGGGCGGGTACGCCTCGTCCGGTCCGCGCTCCTCCCAGCCGCGCCGGGCCGGTCCCCACTCCTCCGGTGCGGGCCGGCGGTACGGGGCGTGCTCGTCGGCGGCGTGCCGCCGGTGCGGGGTGGCCTCGCCCGGAGCCGGACGCCGGTAGAGGGCGTGGTCGTCGGCGGCGGGGCGCGGGCGGTAGGGGTCGTGCTCGTCGGGGGCGGGGCGGCGGTAGCGGTCGCGCTCGTCCGGGGCGGCACGGCGCCCGTCACCGGCCGGCCGGTGGTAGCCGTCCTGCTCGACGCCGGGTCGACGGTACGGGTCGTGCTCGGTGACCGGCCGGCGCTGGCCGTCCTGCCCCGTGACCGGCCGACGGTACGGGTCGTGGTCGGCGACGGGCCGGCGGTGGCCGTCCTGCTCGTTGACCGGCCGGCGGTACGGGTCCTGGTCGGCGGGCGGCCGGCGGTACCGGTCGTGGTCGTCCGGTCCGGGGCGGCGGTACGGGTCGTGGTCGTCGGGGGCGGGGCTGACCGGCTGCACCTCGGCCCGGCCGACGACGGCGGCGCGACCCCGGGGCGGGGGAGGCTGGTGCCGCACGCCGATGTCGCCCGGGTAGCGCTGCCCCGGGAACTGCGGCTGCCACTCGGTGGTCGGTTCGAACACCCAGGACGGTTCGGCCGGATCGCGCCAGCGGTCGATGAAGTCGCCGCTCATCCGCAGGTCCCGTCGCCGCCCGCGTGGCGAGCCCCGGTGCCCGGCTCGCGTCGCTCGCTCACGGCGATGTCACCTCGTTGGAAATTGTCGCGCTGGGCACCCCACCTGCCGGTAAAGTCGCCCGGTCCGGCGCGGGTGGCTGCGGAAGGAGGGTAACGGCGTGGGCTCTGTCACCGCCACTGTGGCACCGCCCACCGAGTCAAACGTTATCCTATGGTTTCGGACATTCGGTGCGATAGCGCGATCCGGATTCCGACGGTACGCCACATACCGCCAGGCCGCGCTGGCCGGTGCCGTCACCAACATCGTCTTCGGTTTCCTGCGCTGCTACATCCTGTTCGGCGCGGCGGGCGCGGCGGGCACCGCGGCCGGCTACGACCGGGCGCAGTTCGCCACCTTCGTCTGGGCGGGGCAGGGCATGCTCGCGGTGATCCTGCTGTGGGGCCGGCCCGAGCTCGCCGAGCGGATCCGCACCGGCGACGTGGCCAGCGACCTGCTGCGCCCGGTCCATCCGGTGACCAGCTACCTCGCCACCGACCTGGGCCGGGCGGGGTGGGCGTGCGTGTCCCGGCTGCTGCCGCCGGTCCTGGTCGGCCCGCTCTTCTTCGACGTGTACCTGCCGGCCCGCTGGTCGACCGTGCCGCTGTTCGTGGTCTCCGCGACCGTCGCGGTGGTGCTCTGCTTCGGCTGCCGGTTCCTGGTCAACGCCACCGCGTACTGGCTCCAGGACGTCCGGGGCCCGCAGATCCTGTGGACCCTCGGCTCGGGGGTGCTCGCCGGGCTCTACTTCCCGCTGCCGTTCCTGCCCGACGCGCTGTTCCTGGCGTTGCAGCTGGCCACCCCGTTCCCGAGTCTCCTGCAGACCCCGCTCGACGTGCTGGTCGAGCGGGACCCGACGGGCGTGCAGGCCGGGCTGGTCGGGCTGCAGGTCGGCTGGGCGGTGGCGATCCTCGCCCTGTGCCGGCTGGTGCAGCGCCGCGCCGAGCGCCGCCTGGTGGTGCAGGGTGGCTGACCACCGGCTGCGGGCGTACGGGGCGCTGCTCGGCGCGCAGGCCCGGTCGCAGGCGGCGTACCGGGCGTCGTTCGCGGTGGACCTGGTCGGCAACGTCGGTGCCACCGTCTTCGACGTGGTGACCGTGCTGGTGATCTTCGGGGTGACCCGGGAGCTGGGCGGGTTCACGCTGCGCGAGACGCTGGTCATGGTGGGCCTGTCGGCCTGCGCGTTCGCCACCGCCGACCTGCTCGTCGGCAACGTCGAGCGGCTGCCCGCGTACGTGCGCACCGGCCTGTTCGACGCGGTGCTGCTGCGCCCGCTGGGCGCGCTGCCCCAACTGCTGCTGATGGACCTGCCGCTGCGCAAGGCGTCCCGGGCGGTGTTCGGCCTGGCCGTGCTGCTGGTGGCGCTCGCCCGCGCCGGCATCGAGTGGACCCCGGGCCGGGTGGCGCTGGCGGTGGCCGCCCCGCTGGCCGGGGTCGTCTTCTTCGGGTCGGTCTTCGTGGCCACCGCCACCGTGTCGTTCTACTGGACCGAGTCGGGGGAGCTGGCCAACTCGGTCACCTACGGCGGGCGCGACTTCACCTCGTACCCCGTCACGATCTTCGACGGCTGGTTCCGCGCGGCCTTCGCGTACGGGATGGGGTTCGCCTTCGTGAGCTACCAGCCGGCGCTGGCGCTGCTCGGCCGGGCCGACCCGCTCGGCCTGCCGGCCTGGGTCGGCTGGGCCTCGCCGACGGTCGCGCTGGTCGCCGCCGCCCTCGCCGCCACCGCCTGGCGCGTCGGGGTCCGCCACTACCGGAGTACGGGGTCATGAGCGTCATCGACGTGCGCGAGCTGCGCAAGGAGTTCACGGTCCGGGTCAGGGCCGGCCGGCTGCGCCGCGAGAAGCGCACCGTCGCGGCGGTGGCCGGGGTCGACCTGCGCGTCGAGCGCGGCGAGTTGCTCGGCTACATCGGCCCGAACGGGGCGGGCAAGTCCACCACCCTGAAGATGCTCACCGGTGTGCTCACCCCCACCTCCGGCCAGGTACGCGTGTGCGGGCTGCGCCCGGTGCCCGAGCGCACCCGGCTGGCGCTGCGCGTCGGCGTGGTGTTCGGCCAGCGGTCCCAGCTCTGGTGGGACCTGCCGCTGCGGGAGTCGTTCGACCTGCTGCGGCACGTCTACCGGGTGCCGGCCGCCGCGCACGCCGCCCGGCTGCGCCGCTGCCGCGACCTGCTCGACCTGGACGCCTTCGCCGACACCCCGGTGCGGCAGCTCTCCCTCGGCCAGCGGATGCGCGGCGAGCTGACCGCCGCCCTGCTGCACGGCCCCGAGGTGCTCTTCCTCGACGAGCCGACGATCGGGCTGGACGTGGTGAGCCGGCAGGCCGTGCGGGGCTTCCTGGCCGAGCTGGGCCGCTCCGGCGACACCACCCTCGTGCTCACCACCCACGACCTGGCCGACATCGAGCGGCTGTGCCCGCGCCTCGTGGTGATCGACCACGGCCGGGTGGTGCACGACGGCCCGATCGCCGCGCTGCACGACCGGTACGGCTCCCGCCGCCTCGTCGTGGCCGACCTGGACACCGCGCTGCCGCAGCCGCCGGAGCTGCCCGGCGCCCCGCTGCTGCGGGTGGAGGCCGACGGGCACCGGCTGGTGTTCGCGCTGGAGTCGGCGGGCGTCGCCGACGTGGTGGCCGCCCTGGCCGGGCGGGCCGCCCTGCGGGACGTCTCGATCGTCGAGCCGGACATCGAGGACGTCGTCGCCCGCCTGTACGCGGGTAAGGAGGGGCCCCTTGTTAACGCTTCCGGTATAGCAGGGGCCCCTTCTTAACCAGGGGGACGCCTCAGACCGGGTCGCCGATCTTGACGCGGGGCTCCGGGGCGCGCATCCGGCGGAAGGTGATCGACCGCATGATCGCGTACAGGTAGAGGGAGCCGAGGCGCTGGTCGGACTTCGGGAAGCGCTCCCGCACCAGCTTCTTGATCTTCCGACTGATCAGGATCGAGTCGATCACCACCCCGAGGGCGAGCGCGCCCCACAGGATGTTGGAGAGCAGCCGGACGACCGGCGGCATCGCCTGGTTGGAACCGAGCAGCACGATCAGCGCCCCGCCGAAGAACCAGGTGCCCACCGTGCGCCGGGAGTCGACCACGTTGCGGGCGAGCAGCCGCTCCGGGCCCCGGTCGCGCGGCCCGCCCTCGCGGCGGAACTCGGCCGCGGACTCGGTGCGCAACTGCCGCCGCCGCTCCCGGGCCTCCTCCTTGCTCAGCGGCTTGGTCGGGCCGGCGGGCCGACGCCCGGCCACGGGCCGCTTCGGCGTCTCGCGGCCCTTGGCCGGGGTGTAGCCCCGGCGGGCGCGCGCGGACTCCTCGTCGGTCGTCACCGTGGTGACGGACTCCTCGACGAGGTCGGTGGACTTGCGGCGAAACAGCGACGGCACGCGGAAAGGGTAGCCAAACGCCCGCGCCCGGTGCACATCGCGGTGCACCGGGCGCGGGCGGACGTGAGCAGAATTACTGCGCGTGGCGTTACGGACGCTCGGTGTGGGCGCCCAGGTCGGCCAGCTTCGCCTCGAAGTCCTCGTAGCCCCGGTTGATCAGGTCGACGCCGTACACCCGGGAGGTGCCCTCGGCGGCGAGCGCGGCGATCAGGTGGCTGAACCCGGCGCGCAGGTCCGGGATGACCAGGTCGGCGGCGTGCAGCTTGCTCGGGCCGGCGATCACGGCGGAGTGCTTGAAGTTGCGCCGGCCGAAGCGGCACGGGGTGCCGCCGAGGCAGTCGCGGTAGACCTGGATGTTCGCGCCCATCGTGTTGAGCGCCTCGGTGTAGCCGAGCCGCTGCTCGTAGACCGTCTCGTGGACGATCGACAGGCCCCGGGCCTGGGTCAGCGCCACGACGAGGGGCTGCTGCCAGTCGGTCATGAAGCCCGGGTGTACGTCGGTCTCCAGCGCCACGGCGTTCAGCTCGCCGCCCGGGTGCCAGAACCGGATGCCGCCCTCCTGGCCCGGGTCGCCCAGCTTCGGCGGCCGGGCGTCGGTCACCTCGTACTCGCCGCCGACGGAGCGGAAGATGTTGAGGAACGTCATCATGTCGGCCTGCTGCGCGCCGAGCACCTCGACGTGGCCGCGGGTGGCCAGCGCCGCCGCCGCCCAGCTCGCCGCCTCGATCCGGTCCGGGATCGGCCGGTGGGTGTAGCCGTGCAGCTTCGGCACGCCCTGGATCTCGATCACCCGGTCGGTGTGCACCTTGATGATCGCGCCCATCTTCTGCAGGATGCAGATCAGGTCGATGATCTCCGGCTCGACGGCGGCGTTGCGCAGCTCGGTGACACCCTCGGCCATCACGGCGGTGAGCAGCACCTGCTCGGTCGCGCCGACGCTCGGGTACGGCAGCGCGAACTTGGTGCCGTGCAGCCCGTTGGGGGCCGACAGGTGCAGGCCCTCCGGGGTCTTGTCGACCGTGGCGCCGAACTCGCGCAGCGCCTGGAGGTGGAAGTCGATCGGGCGCGGCCCGATGTGGCAGCCACCCAGGTCGGGGATGAACGCGTGGCCGAGCCGGTGCAGCAGCGGCCCGCAGAACAGGATCGGGATGCGGCTGGAGCCGGCGTGCACGTTGATCTGGTCGGTGCTGGCGCTTTCGACGTTGGCCGGGTCGAAGACCAGCTCACCGTCCTCGGCGCCGTCGGTGACCTTGACCCCGTGCAGGCCGAGCAGCCCCCGGACCACCTCGACGTCGCGGATCCGCGGCACGTCGAACAGCCGGCTGGGGCTGTCGCCCAGCAGGGCGGCGACCATCGCCTTGGAAACCAGGTTCTTCGCGCCGCGCACGCGGATCCGCCCTTCCAGCGGAGTACCTCCGTGTACGACCAGGACGTCGTCGGTCAACGCAACCTCCAGCGCGTCGGTGCTGCCGTAGTTGATGGTGATGCGGGCGATATGGGGGTTACCCGTGATGCGGCCGGATGAAAACGGGCGCGTGTGTCGTCGCCCCGGCAGCATAGCCCTCGGTGACGAGAATGGAGACGGTCACCGTGCGCCGGAGGGCACGAATCGGCGCTTCCGGCACCATAAGGTGCCCATCCGGTCACGCAGGGTGATCAGGTGCTCGCCGGGGGCGGGGTGTCCGCGCCGGGGAGGGCGAGCATCCGGTCCAGCGCCACCCGGGCGTGGTGCGCGGTGTCGGCGTCCACGGTGATCTGGTTGACCACCCGACCCGCCACCAGCTCCTCCAGCGCCCACACCAGGTGCGGCAGGTCGATCCGGTTCATCGTGGAGCAGTAGCAGACCGCCTTGTCCAGGAACATGATCTGCTTGTCCGGGTGGGCCAGCGCCAGCCGGCGCACCAGGTTCAGCTCGGTGCCGACCGCCCACGCCGAGCCGGCCGGAGCCGCCTCGATGGCCCGGATGATGTATTCCGTCGAGCCCACGTAGTCGGCGGCGTTGACCACCTCGTGCCGGCACTCCGGGTGCACCAGCACGTTGACCCCCGGCACCCGCGCCCGCACGTCCTCGACGCTGTCGAGGGTGAACCGGCCGTGCACCGAGCAGTGCCCGCGCCACAGGATCATCTTCGCGTCGCGCAGCTGCTCCGGGGTCAGCCCGCCGCCCGGCTTGTGCGGGTCGTACAGGACGCAGTCGTCCAGCGACAGCCCCAGCTCTAGCACGGCGGTGTTGCGGCCCAGGTGCTGGTCCGGCAGGAACAGCACCTTCGACCCCTGCTCGAACGCCCAGTCCAGCGCCCGCTTCGCGTTCGACGAGGTGCACACCACGCCGCCGTTGCGGCCGACGAAGCCTTTGATGTCCGCCGACGAGTTCATGTACGTCACCGGGACCGTCTGCGCCGCGACGCCCAGCTCGGTCAGCGCGTCCCAGGCGGACTCGACCTGCGTCAGCACCGCCATGTCCGCCATCGAGCAGCCGGCGGCCAGGTCGGGCAGGACCACCCGCTGCCGCTCGGAGGTGAGGATGTCGGCGCTCTCCGCCATGAAGTGCACGCCGCAGAAGACGATGTATTCCGCGTCCGGCCGGGCCGCCGCCTCGCGGGCCAGCTTGAACGAGTCGCCGGTCACGTCGGCGAACTGGATCACCTCGTCGCGCTGGTAGTGGTGGCCCAGCACGAAGACCTTGTCACCCAGCTTCGCCTTGGCCGCCGCGGCCCGCGCCACCAGGTCGGGGTCGCTGGGCGCCGGCAGGTCGCCCGGACACTCCACGCCACGCTCGGTGGCGGGGTCGCTGCCACGGCCGAGCAGCAGCAGGGCCGTCGCGGTGTTGGAGGGTTCCATCCAGGTCGAAGTCACGCCACTCATGGTTCCACAGCCGGGCGACAAGGCAGCCCGCGCCGGTGTGTGCTGCCACACTGCCCCGCGCCTATGTGGCCTGCCACACTGCTCGGCATGCGCGTGCTGCTCTGCCCCGACAAGTTCGCCGGAACGCTGCCCGCCCAGGAGGTCGCCGCCGCCGTGGCCGAGGGCTGGCGGGAGGTGGCCGACGGCGACGACCTGCTCATCCGTCCCCTCGCCGACGGCGGGCCCGGGTTCGTGGCCGTGCTCGCGGAGGCCCTCGGCGGGCGTCGGGTGCCGGTGCCGACCGTCGACCCACTCGGTCGCCCCGCCGACGGTGAGATCCTGGTCACCGACGACGGCACGGCATACCTGGAGAGCGCCCAGGCGTGCGGCCTGCACCTGCTCGCCGCCGCCGAGCGCGACCCCAAGGCCACCACCTCGTACGGGCTGGGGGCGCTGGTCACCGCCGCCGTGGAGCACGGGGCCCGCACGGTGGTGATCGGGCTGGGCGGCTCCGGCACCAACGACGGCGGGGCCGGGCTGCTCACCGCGCTGGGCGTCACGCCGCTCGACGAGGCCGGCCGGGCCCTGCCCTACGGCGGGGCGGCGCTGGCCGCGGTCGCCGGGCTCGACGGCGCGCCCCGGCTGCGCGGCGTCACCCTCGTCGCCGCCACCGACGTCGACAACCCCCTGCTCGGGCTGCACGGGGCCAGCAACGTCTACGGCCCGCAGAAGGGCGCGACGCGCGAAGACGTGCTGCTGCTCGACGCCGCGCTGGAGCGCTTCGCCGGCGTACTCGAAAAGGACCTGCCGGGGTGCCCGCCCGGCCTCGGCGCGCTGCCCGGCGGGGGAGCAGCCGGCGGCCTCGGCGCGGCGATCCTCGCCCTCGGCGGCCGGTGCGCCTCCGGCATCGGCCTGGTCACCGAGGCCATCGGCCTGCCGGCCGCGCTCGACGCCGCCGACCTGGTGATCACCGGGGAGGGTTCCTTCGACCACCAGTCGCTGCGCGGCAAGGTCGTGGCCGGGGTGGCCGGGGCCGCCCGGGACCGGGGCGTGCCCTGCGTGGTGCTGGCGGGGCAGGTGAGCACCGGGCGACGCGAGGCCGCCTCGGCGGGCGTCACCGACGCGTACAGCCTGGTGGAGCACTTCGGCGGCGAGGAGCGCGGCGGGCTCGACGCGGCGCTGAGCCGCCCGGCGGAAGGGCTGCGCCAGCTCGGCGCCCGGCTGGCCCGCCAGTGGAGCCGCTGAGCGCCCGCAGCGTGGCTGCCGTCCGGGCCCGGCCTGTCGTGACCCGGGCCCGGCCTGGGGCCCCGGTCACGTCGACCGGGTGGTCCCGGCCGGGGCGGCGTACCATCGGATCTGCGAACACATCGGGAATCACTGGGCGACGGACGACGTTGGCCAGTGCGTCCAGACCCAGACCGCGCAGGGAGATTTCCACGTGACCACGCCAGCGCAGACCGAGTCGACCGAGGCCAAGGCCCCTACTTCCGTCGTCCTCACCGACGTCGCGGCGCAGAAGGTCAAGGCCCTGATCGAGCAGGAGGGCCGCGACGACCTGCGGCTCCGGGTGGCGGTGCAGCCGGGCGGCTGCTCCGGCCTGCGGTACCAGCTCTTCTTCGACGAGCGTTCGCTCGACGGTGACGTCGTCACCGACTACGACGGGGTCGAGGTCGTCGTCGACCGGATGAGCGCCCCCTACCTGGCCGGCGCCACGATCGACTTCGCCGACCGGATCGACGCCCAGGGCTTCACGATCGACAACCCGAACGCGGGCAACTCCTGCGCCTGCGGCGACTCGTTCAGCTGAGTCCCGACTTCGGCTGAGTTCGTCCGACCTCGAGTCCGTCCGACCTCAGCCGGTTCCCGGCCCGGCCACTCCGGCTGGGTCGCGCTCCGGCCGACACTGCGGGGCCACCCTCGATCTGAGGGTGGCCCCGCAGTCCGTCTCCCGGCCCGGCCCGGCGTCCCTTCTCCGCCCGGCCTGGTGTCTCTTCCTCCGCCCGGCCCGGCGTCCCTTTTTCCGGCCGGCCCTACCGTCCGTGACTTCCCCGGCGGGCGTGACCGGTGCCGACCTGCGCCGCCTCGTGCGGGGTGACGGTGAGGTGAGCGGGACATGACCGCCTGCCGTCCGCTCCCCGTCCGACCCGCGACCACGGCACCGACCGGACCGGTAGGCTGACCCGCGCCGTGCTCCCGACCACGAGGGTTGACATGAAGATCGCCGTGACCGGCTCGATCGCGACCGACCACCTGATGAGCTTCCCCGGCCGGTTCGCCGACCAGCTCATCGCCGACCAGCTCGACAAGGTCTCGCTGTCCTTCCTGGTGGACGACCTGGTGCTGCGCCGCGGCGGGGTGGCCGCCAACATCGCCTTCGGCATGGGCCAGCTGGGCCTGCGGCCGATCCTGCTCGGCGCGGTCGGCGCGGACTTCGCCGACTACCGTTCCTGGCTGGAGCGCCACGGAGTCGACTGCGAGTCCGTGCACGTCAGCGAGGTGGCGCACACGGCCCGCTTCGTCTGCACCACCGACACCGACATGTGCCAGATCGCCTCCTTCTACGCCGGGGCGATGAGCGAGGCGCGCAACATCGAGCTGGCCCCCGTCGCGCAGCGGCTCGGCGGGCTCGACCTCGTCCTGGTCGGCGCCAACGACCCCGACGCGATGCTGCGGCACTCCGCCGAGTGCCGCGAGCGGGGGTACGCCTTCGTCGCCGACCCGTCGCAGCAGCTCGCCCGCATGGACGGCGCGGACGTGGTGGGGCTCATCGACGGCGCCGACTACCTCATGACCAACGAGTACGAGAAGTCGCTGCTGCAGAGCAAGGCCGGCCTGAGCGACGCGCAGCTGCTGGACCGGGTGAAGATCCGGGTGACCACGCTGGGCAGCAACGGGGTGGAGATCGCGGGCCGGGACTTCGACACCCTCCACGTGCCGATCGCGCGCGAGGCCCAGGCCGTCGACCCGACGGGTGTCGGCGACGGCTTCCGGGCCGGCTTCTTCGCCGCCCTCTCCTGGGGGCTGGGCCTGGAGCGCGCTGCCCAGGTCGGCTCCCTGCTGGCCACGCTGGTGCTGGAGACGGTCGGCACCCAGGAGTACGAGGTGCGCCCCGACGTCTTCGTCAAGCGCCTGGCGGAGTCCTACGGCGACCAGGCCGCCGACGACATCCGCCCTCACCTCCTCCCGTAACGCCCATCCCAAGTTGGTGCTCGAGAGGTTTGTGTCAGAGCAGATCGACTCTGACACAAACCTCGTGATCACGGGGGCGGCGGGGCGAGGTGATGATCGTCTGCGGTTTGGTGAGACGACACACCGGTGCGATTGTCCGAGAACAGCAGACGATCAAGGAGCCGTCAGCTGGCCCGCCGGCCTCGTGCCGCATCGCTGCCGGGCGAACGGCGGCTCTGCCGGGGCAGAGCGGTCAGCGGCCTGGGGCGAGCGTGCCGGTGGTGGTTGCCGTGACGAACGACGTCCACCGGTCGGCCGGGAACACGAGCGTCGGGCCGGAGCGGTCCTTGCTGTCCCGCACGGCCACCATGTCGGGCAGCACGGCGCACTCGACGCAGTCGCCGTTGTTGGCGCTGCGGCTGCTGGTGAACCAGCGGGCGGCGGCGAGGTCGACGGTGCCGAGGTCAGGGGTGGACATCGTGGCCTCCGGGGGGTCAGGCCGCGCCGGCCAACTCCCTGATCAACGCGCGCGACTCGGCGGGCGAGAGGGCGACCTGGCGCAGGTTGTCTGCCACCATGCTATAGGTGCGCACGCCGTCGGGATCCTGCACGTACATCGCCCCGTCGAGCACCTCCGTGTAGGCGATCGGCCGCACGTTGGCGAAGTCCAGCAGGACGAACTTGCCCAGCGGCGTCGCCGCGTGCGGCCCGTCCTCGGGGCGGAGCACCTGCACGGTGACGTTCGGCAGCTCGGACATGGCGGCCAGGTGCGCGAGCTGGGCCCGCCGGGTGGCGTCGCCGTTGACCCGCAGCCGTAGCGCCGCCTCGCCGATCACCGCGTGCAGGGTGAGTGGTTCGTCGTCGGTGAGCCGGCGGGCGCGGGCCTGCCGGAAGGACACGAACCGCTCGGCGTGGTCGGGTCGGACGAAGCCGGTGCCCAGGGTCAGCGCCTGCGCGTACTCCTCGGTCTGGAGCAGGCCGGGGATGACCATGGACTCGAACACGAACGCGCCGTCGGCCAGCCCTTCCAGGCCGACATACGTCTTGAACCAGTCCGGCATCACGGCGGCCCAGGGTGCCCACCAGGTCTTGGCGTCGGAGCGGTTGGCGAGCGAGGTGAGCCGTTCGATCGCCGCCTCGTCCGCGCCGCAGGCCCGCAGCACGGTCGCGATGTCCTCGGGGAATTGCTGGTAGCGGCCGGTCTCCATGTGACCGAGCTTGGGCTTGCCGATGCCGGTGCCGGCCGCCAGCTCGGTGAGCGTCATCGGCGCCTCGCGCCGGTACCGGTTCAGCTCGGCCCCGATCAGCCAGCGCAGCGCGGACGGATCCGTTCGCGTACCCATGCATCGCCTCCACGTTCGTATACCGACGAGAACATCATGCCGTTCCTACTTCCAACAGGCAAGGATCAGCGCTATACGTATAGCAACGGACTTGTGGAGGTGGTCATGCCCGCACCGATGCCCGAACCGCTCGGCACACCCGACGAGTTCCACCGGATGCTGGTCGAGCTGGTGCACGAGTTCGCGCCCCGCCGGTTCGCGATCTGCGAGGAGTACGGCGACCGGGTCGACGGCGAGGTCGTGGCCTGGGGCATGGCGTTCGCCGAGGGTGCCCTGCTGCGCTGCGACGACCAGACGTCGACCGGGCACTTCACCAGCGCCGAGAGCGCGCTGCGGCTCTTCGCCCGCACCGGCCGCCGGCTGCGGCTGATCTGGATCGACGCCCTGCCGAGCGCCACGAGCCCCTGAGCTGCGATGAGCCGAAGGGTCAACCGACGCGGCGTACGTCGTAGCCCGGTCCCTCGTCGTGGGCGGCGACGAACTCCTGGCCGCGCATCCGGCACCACGCCGGGATGTCCACGGCCGCCGCCGGGTCGTCGGCGAGCACCCGCAGCACCGCCCCGACCGGCAGCTCCGGCAGCCGCCGGGCCAGCTTGATCACCGGCAGCGGGCAGCGCTGCCCCCGGCAGTCCAGCACCTCGACCGGGGCAGTCCCCGCCGCCGGGGCAGTCCCCTCCGGCGGAGCAGTTCCCCCGACCGGCCCGCTCACAGCCCCACCACCCCCGCCTCGGCGCGCAGCGCCGCGACGATCCCGGGCAGCTCGGCGAGGAACCGCTCCACGTCGGCGACCGTCGTCTCCCGGTGCAGCGAGACCCGCACGTTGCCGTGCGACAGCACCCCCATCGCCTCCAGCACGTGCGACGGGCGCAACGTCGACGACGTGCACGACGAGCCGGAGGAAACCGCGAAGCCACGCCGGTCCAGCGCGTGCAGCAGCGCCTCTCCGTCAACGTACAGGCAGGAGAACGTGACCAGGTGCGGCAGCCGGTCCACCGGGTCACCGACCACCTCGACGTCGGGCACCTCCGCCGCCACCCGGGCCCGGATCCGGTCCACCAGCGGCGCCAGCCGGGCCGCCTCGGCCGCCGCGTCGGCCGCCGCCGCGCGCAGGCTCGCCGCCGCCGCCACGACCGCCGGCAGGTTCACCACCCCGGGGGTACGCCCCGACTCCCGCTCGTCCGCCGGCCACGGCGACTCCCAGCGGGTGCCCTTGCGCACCACCAGCAGCCCGACGCCGGGCGGCCCGCCCCACTTGTGCGCGCTGGCGGTCAGCACCGACCAGCCCGCCGGCACCGGCACCCGGCCCACGAGCTGCGCCGCGTCGACGTACAGCGGCACCCCGGCGGCGGCGCACGCGGCGGCGGCCGGAGCGACCGGCTGCACCGTGCCCACCTCGTGGCTGGCCCCGATCAGCGCCGCGAGGGCCACCCCCGGCGCGCGGACCGCGTCGGCGAAGGCGTCGAGGTCGAGCCGACCGAGCCGGTCCACCGGCACCGACACGGCGCTCCCGCCGCCGGCCACGTGTCGCTGCGCGGCGTGCAGCACCGCCGAGTGCTCGATCGCGGAGTGCACCAGCGTCGCGCCCACCCGCCGCCGCCCGGCCAGGCCACCGAGCACCGCCGAGTGCGCCGCCGCCGTACCGCTGGGGGTGAAGGACAGCTCGTCGGCGCGGACGCCGAGCGTCGCCGCGGCGGCCTCCCGGGCGGCGTCGAGGAGCTGGCGGGCCCGGCGGGCCTGGCCGTAGAGCCGGGACGGATCCGCCCAGCCGTCGTCGAGGGCGGCCAGCAGCGCCTGCCGGGCGACCGGGTGCGGCGGGGCGGCGGTGGCCGCGTCCAGGTAGACCGGGGATGCGCTCACGGCCCGACGCTATCGCGCCGGCACGCCGACGATCCCCCCGAAGGGGGCGTACGGCCACCCCAACACGGCTCTGCCCGTCATGGTCGAGTAATCTGCGACCGTCGGTGACGCCTTTGCCGCTGGTACGGGGACAACCAACCGCCACGGCGCGCTAGGGAGGCAGGACCAGGTGGTCGCAAGGAGTTCGGAGGTACGGCCCCCGGCCGTACGGCACAGCGCTTCTCCGGGAGCCGGTGGACGCCGGCGGCGTGGTGCTGGTCGGCTCGCCGGGCTCGGCCTCGGCGGCGCGGCGCTGCTGGTCTCGCTCACGGGCTGCGACGTCGGCAAGGCGTTCGGCGGCTTCGGCTGGCCGCAGGGCGGGATCACGCCCGAGTCGCACCGCATGTACGACCTGTGGATCGCGTCCTGCATCGCGGCGCTCGCGGTCGGCGTGTTCGTCTGGGGCCTGATCTTCTGGTGCGTCGTGCGCTACCGCAAGCGGGGCAACGAGCTGCCGGTGCAGACCCGTTACAACCTGCCGATGGAGTTCCTCTACACGATCGCCCCGATCCTGATCGTGTCGGTGCTCTTCTACTACACGGCGGTCGTGCAGACCGACGTGGTGCGCACGACGAAGAACCCGGACGTCACGGTCGAGGTCGTCGCCTTCAAGTGGAACTGGCAGTTCAACTACCGCGACGGCCAGGGCAAGGACGCCAACACGGTGGCGTCGACGCTCGGCACCAGCGAGGTCATCCCGATCCTGGTCCTGCCGACCGGCCGGTCCATCCGGTTCGAGGAGACCAGCAAGGACGTCGTGCACTCCTTCTGGGTGCCGGAGATGCTGTTCAAGCGGGACGTCATGCCCGGCAACATCCGCAACGTCTTCGAGGTCTCCAGCCTCGACGCCGAGGGCGCCTACGTGGGCCGCTGCGCCGAGCTGTGCGGCAGCTACCACGCCTTCATGAACTTCGAGCTGCGCGTGGTCTCCCCGCAGCAGTACGACCAGTTCCTGGCCGCCAAGCGCGACGGCAAGTCGACGCAGGAGGCGCTCACCGCCATCGGCGAGGACCCGTACGCCACCACGACCAAGCCGTTCGACACGCGGCGCAACACGGCCAACTTCAACCCCGACGACGTCGCGGCCGGCGCGGGAAGCTGAGGGAGCGGGCATGAAGACCGAGTGGCGTATCTTCCTGATCATCGCCGGGTTCCTCTTCGGCGCGACGATCCTCTACGGCGCCTGGACGTACGGCGACTCCGGCGGCCACGTCGAGTGGGTCGGCACGGTGGCGCTGCTGCTGTCGTTCCTGCTCTGCTCGATGTGCGGTGGCTTCTTCTGGTTCGTCTCCCGCCGGATCGACCTGCGGCCGGAGGACCGGGCTGACGGCGAGATCGCCGACGGCGCGGGCGAGATCGGCTTCTTCAGCCCGGGCAGCTACTGGCCGTTCGGGCTGGCGCTGGCCGCCGCGATCGCCGGGCTGGGCCTGGTCTTCTGGCAGTTCTGGCTGCTGGGCCTGGGCCTGGTGACGGTCGTCTTCGCCGCCTGCGGCCTGCTCTTCGAGTACTACAGCGGCACCCGGCGCACCGCCGAGCACTGAGCCACCCGCCGGCTTACGGAAGAAGCCCGCGTCCCCCGGTGAGGGGGCGCGGGCTTCTCCGCGTCGGGGACCGACGGGGCGAGAAACCACCGCGCCGGCGTGGCCGCGCTGGGCTTGGCCCGAGGCCGATGATCGCCTTCATGTCGGCGACATGGCGGTATCAGTGGGGCCCGGACCCCGCCACGGCCCCGACATGAAGGCGGATCGTTCCTCGGCCGGTCCCGCCCAGCCGGGCATGTCGCCCAGACCGGCTCAGGCCGCGCGGCGGCGGGAGGCGCGGCGGGAGGCGTGGGCGGCGCCGGTGGCGAGCCGGGTCGCCGGGAACGTGAACGTGGCGATCAGCAGCGCCGCGCCGCAGCCGGTGCAGGCCAGCTCGGGGCAGTCGGGGCCGTGGCCGTCGGCGCACGGCGGGGCCTCGAACGGCCGCACGCCCTCGCAGGTGTCGCAGTAGAGCTCGCGGTCCGACACGGGCGTCTCCTCTCCTGGCCGGGGCATGAGAATCACTCGGCTGTAGTTTCCCACGGGAGTCCGACAATTCCCGCCAGGGGTGGACCGGACGGCGTTCGCGCCGGCGAGCGTCGAGTTCGCACTGGCGAGCGGGTTTGCGCTAGTGGCGGCGAGTCCGCGCCGGCGGATCGGGCGAAGCGTCGGTGGAGCAGGCGGAGGCGTCGGCTCAGGCGGAGCGGGCGGAGGCGTCGGCTCAGGCGGAGCGGGCCACCTCGACCCAGCGGTCGAGCACGGCTGCGGCGGCGCCGGAGTCGATCGCCTCGGCGGCGCGGGCCATCCCGGCGCGCAGCGCCTCGGTCAGGTCGCCGCCCAGCGGACCCTGGGTGGCCAGCGCGGCGGCGGCGTTGACCAGCACCGCGTCGCGGACCGGGCCCGCCTCGCCGGCCAGCAGCCGACGGGCCACGCCGGCGTTGTACGCGGCGTCACCGCCCCGCAGGTCGGCGAGGGTCACCCGGGGCACCCCGAGGTCCGTCGCGTCGAGCAGCGCCTCCCTGACGGTGCCGTCCTGGGCCGCCCAGACCCGGGTGGGCGCGGCGGTGGTGAACTCGTCGAGGCCGTCCTCGCCGCGCAGCACCAGCACCGAGTCGCCCCGGGCGGCGAAGACGGCGGCCATCACCGGGGCCATCCGCGGGTCGAAGCAGCCGACCGCGCCGGCCCGGGGCCGGGCCGGGTTGGTCAGCGGGCCGAGGAAGTTGAAGAACGTCGGGACGCCCAGCTCGCGCCGGACGGGGCCGGCGTGCCGCATGCCCGGGTGGAACCGGCCGGCGAAGCAGAAGCCGATGCCGGCCTCGGTCACGCAGCGGGCCACGCCCTCCGGGGTCAGGTCCAGCGGCACGCCCAGGAACTCCAGCAGGTCGGCGGTGCCGCAGGACGACGAGGCGGCGCGGTTGCCGTGCTTGACCACGCGCACGCCCGCGCCGGCCACCACGAGGGCGGCCATGGTGGAGATGTTCACGGTGTGGGCGAGGTCACCGCCGGTGCCGACCACGTCGAGCGCGGACGACCGCAGCTCCTCCGGCAGCTCGACCGGGACCGCCTCGCCGAGCATCGCCTCGACCAGCCCGGCGACCTCGGCCGGGGTCTCGCCCTTGGCCCGCAGCGCGACGGCGAAGCCGGCGATCTGGGCCGGTGCCGCCGAGCCGGACATGATCTCGCCCATCGCCCACGCGGTGTCGGCGGTGGAGAGCTCCTCCCCGCGCAGCAGCGCGCCGAGCAGGTGCGGCCAGTTCCGTTCGCCCATGGCGGGCCTCCCGAGCGGGCGTGGGGATGCGGGGGACGGGTGCCGAGCGGTGCGGGCCGGCACGACGGACCGGGCGACGCCGGTGGCGCGCGGGCCGGAGTCGGCTCAGGCCGGGTGGTGGCCCGGGCCGGGAGGGTGGGCTCAGGCGGGGGCGTGGCTGCGCAGCAGCTCGGCCACGGTGGCGCCCGTGGTCACCGGGTCGAGCGGGTGCACGAGGGTGGCGTCGACCTCGGCGTACGCGGCCAGCCAGCGGTCGGCGGCGCGGGCGATCACCAGGCAGGTCGGGGGAGCGTCGTCCCGGTCGTCCTTGATCTGCCGGGCGATGCCGAGGCCGCCGCCGGGGCTCGCCTCGCCGTCGAGCAGCATCAGGTCGATCTCGTACTCGTCGACCAGCCGCACGCACCCGGCGTAGTCGGACGCGTCGACGAACTCGACGCGCAGCCCGGGGGCCGGGCGGGTGCCGACGGCCAGCCGCATCCGGTCGCGGACCTGCGGGTCGTCGCTGTAGAGCAGGACGGTGCAAAGACGATCGCTCATCGCTGGCTGACTCCCCACCTCGTAGCTGCCGAGCATCGTACCCGCCGCCGCCGGCCGGTCGATGTCCCGCCCGGGCGGGCCGGCGGTCGTACCGGAATCCGCTGGTCAGGCCGGGGACTGCGCGGCCTGGTCGGCGCGCTCGCGGGCCTCCTGGCGGTCCAGCTCGCGGTCGAGCCGGCGGGCCTCCCGCTCCGACTGGCGCACCCACTGCACCACCAGGACCGCGAGCATCGTCACGCTGACGAACTCGCCGCCGGCCCACAGGATGCCCCCGGCGACCACCTGGTCGGCGGCGGGGTCGGACCAGGTGAGGCCGAGCGACGGGTACCAGTCGCCGCCGAACAGCGTGGTGCTCTGCATGATCGTGAGCCCGAGCACGGTGTGGAACGGCACCGACAGCACCATCAGCAGCGCCCGGGCCGGGTACGGCCAGCGCCCCGGCAGCGGGTCGAGCCCGAGCAGCGGCCAGAAGAACACGCAGCCGGTCATGATGAAGTGCGCGTGCACCAGCTCGTGCGCCCAGGCGTGTTCGAGGGTGTAGCGGTAGAGGTCGCTGAAGTAGAGCGCGAACGGGTTCACCACGAAGATGGCGAACGCCACCAGCGGGAAGGTGTAGACCCGGGCGACGCGGCTGTGCACGATCGCGAGCAGCCGCTTGCGCGGCCGGACCGGCAGGGTGCGCAGCGCGAGGGTGACCGGCGCGCCGAGGGCCAGGAAGATGGGGGAGACCATCGACAGCACCATGTGCTGCACCATGTGCACCGACAGCAGCGCGGTGTCGTACGCGTGCAGGCCGCTGACGGTGACCGCCGCGATGCCGCCGAGGCCGGGGCCGAGGAAGAAGACGGTACGCGCGACGGGCCAGCGGTCCCCGCGCAGCCGCAGCCGGTACACCCCGTAGAGGTAGAGGCCGGCGGCGAGCACCAGCCCGAGGGCCAGCCAGCTGTCCAGCCGGGTCTCGGTGAACACGCGGGCCACGGTGAACGGCGGCGGCAGCGGGTCCCCGCCGGCCGCGAGCGCTCCGGGCGCGGCGACCGCCGAGGTGGCGGCGAAGATCGGATCGGCGTGCTGCACGCGTTTCAGGCTAGGCCAGGCGATTCGGACTGCCACGATCGGGCCACCGACGCCACGGGTTTGGCCCCCCGCTGATCGCCGGCCGTGGTCAGGGGCAATAATGACCGCGTGACTGCGGCCCCAGCCATTGACAAGAGCCGGATCCACTCCCTGACGCGGCCCAACATGGTCAGCGTCGGGACGATCGTGTGGCTCTCCAGCGAACTCATGTTCTTCGCGGCGCTGTTCGCGATGTACTTCTCCATCCGCGCGGCAGCGCCGGAGCAGTGGGCGAAGCACACCGAGCACCTCAACATCCCGTACGCGACCACCTTCACGGTGATCCTGGTGTTGTCCTCGGTGACCTGCCAGCTCGGGGTGTTCGCCGCCGAGAAGGGTGACGTCCACGCCCTGCGGCGTTGGTTCACGATCACCTTCGTGATGGGTCTGATCTTCGTGCTCGGTCAGCTGAACGAGTACGTGACCCTGGTGCACGAGGGCGTGAAGATCAACGCGGACGGGTACGGGTCGATGTTCTACCTGACCACCGGCTTCCACGGCCTGCACGTGACCGGCGGTCTGGTCGCCTTCATCATCTTCATGGTCCGCACGACCATGGGCCGGTTCACCCCGGCGCAGGCCACGTCGGCGATCGTCGTGTCGTACTACTGGCACTTCGTCGACGTCGTGTGGATCGGCCTCTACGCCATGATCTACTGGCTTCAGTGATCTTGGCGCGTCACGAACCGCGCCGCTGCCCCGTCCTCTGAGACAAGGTCCCACCGGTTAAGGACACAGGTCATGACTTCTGACAACGACCGCCGACGCGGTCTGCTCGCGCGGTTGCGCGGCGAGCGGTCCGCAGCGCGCAGCAGGGGCCGCCGCCGGCTGGGTGCCGCGGTCCGCCTGATCGCCGCGCTCACGCTGGCCGGCGGCGCCTACACCGTCTTCGCCCCCGGAGTGCAGGCGCAGGAAAACCCGCCGCTCACCGGCGCCGCCGCCGAGGGCAAGGCGCTGTTCGACGTGAGCTGCGTGACCTGCCACGGCCGTAACGCGCAGGGTGTCGAGGGTCGTGGCCCGAGCCTGATCGGGGTCGGCTCGGCCTCCGTCGAGTTCCAGGTGAGCTCCGGTCGGATGCCGATGGCCCGGCAGGAGGCGCAGGCCATGCGCAAGCCGCCGGTCTTCACCGACGAGCAGGTCCGCCAGCTCGGCCAGTACGTCCAGGAGCTCGGCGGGGGTCCGCAGGTCCCCGAGGGCGACCTGCGCGAGGGCGCCAACCTGGCCACCGGCGGCGAGCTGTTCCGGATCAACTGCTCCCAGTGCCACGCCTTCGGCGGTGGCGGCGGCGCGCTGTCCTCCGGCAAGTACGCGCCGAGCCTGCGCCCGGCCAGCGACCGGCAGATCTACGCCGCGATGCTCAGCGGCCCGCAGAACATGCCGGTGTTCGGGGACAACCAGATCACCCCGGAGCAGAAGGCGGACATCATCGCCTACATCCAGGACACCCTGAAGCACGACCAGGACCAGGGTGGCTTCAACCTCGGCCGGTACGGGCCGTCCACCGAGGGACTGGCGATCTTCCTGATCGGCATCGTCGCGCTCGTCTTCGCCAGCCTGTGGATCGCGGGCAAGTCGTGACCGAGCGGATCATTCGATTCAGCGCTGCGGTGCCGCGGTCCGGCACCGCCCGTAGCGAGGTGACGGCATGAGCACCAAGACCGAGCACCAGGCCCACCAGGGCCCGGAGCCGCTCGACGTCCACGACCCGCGGCTGAGCCGGTTCGACATCGTCCGGGAGGGCGCGCGCCGGGACGACATCGAGATCGTCCACTACGAGGAGCAGGTCGTCCCGGGCAGCAAGGCCGAGCGCCGGCTGACCCGTACGGTCGCCTCGATGTTCCTGCTGACCGGCCTGGCCGCCACCGCCTTCCTGGTCGTCTACATCTGGTGGCCGTGGGAGTACGAGCCGGGCACCGGCGGGGACAAGTACTACACCCCGCTGCTCGGCCTCACCCTCGGCGTCGCCCTGCTGGGCATCGGCTTCGGCATCCTGACCTGGGGCAAGAAGCTGCTGCCCAAGGAGGTCTCGATCCAGGACCGCCACGAGAACGACCCGAACGTGGCGGAGAGTCGCAAGATCACCGGCGAGACGATGCTCTACCTCGCCGACGAGATGGGCGTGAAGCGTCGCCCGCTGCTGGGCATCTCGCTGCTGGCCGGCCTCGCGCCCGTCGGCGCGGTCGCGGCGGCCCCGCTGGTCGGCGGCCTGATCTCCAACCCGCACAAGAACAACCAGATGTTCACCACCGGCTTCGCGCCGGCCGACGGCCGCAAGATCCGGCTGGTCCGCGAGGACGGCCGGCCGATCCGCCCGGCCGACATCAGCGCCGGCGGCCAGCTCACCGTCTTCCCCGGCATCGAGCACGGGGTGAGCAACAAGCACGCCGACTCCCCGACGCTGCTGATCCACCTGCGGGAGTCCGACGCCCAGGTGTCCCGCGAGGCCAACCAGCGGGTCGGCCACGGGAACTACATGTGGGGTAACTACGCGGCGTTCTCCAAGATCTGCACGCACGCGGGCTGCCCGGCGAGCCTGTACGAGCAGCAGACCAACCGGCTGCTCTGCCCGTGCCACCAGTCGCAGTTCCTGATCACCGACAACGCCCGGCCGGTCTTCGGCCCCGCGAGCCGGCGGCTGCCGCAGCTGCCGATCGAGGTGGACGACGAGGGCTTCTTCGTGGCGCGGTCGGACTACACCGAGACCGTCGGGCCTGACTTCTGGGAGCGGCCGTGAAGCGTCGTAAGTTGGACATGGCGTCCGTTCCGGGCAAGGCCGCGGTGGGGGTGGACGATCGCTTCGGGGTTTCCACGCCGCTGCGCAAGCTGCTGAACAAGGTCTTCCCCGACCACTGGTCGTTCCTGCTCGGCGAGATCGCGCTGTTCTCGTTCGTCGTGCTGCTGCTGACCGGCGTCTTCCTCACGTTCTTCTACGAGCCCGCGATGACCGAGGTGGTCTACAACGGCAGCTACGCCCCGCTGCGGGGCACGCCGATGTCGGCCGCGTACGCCTCCAGCCTGGACATCTCGTTCGACGTCCGCGGCGGCCTGATCATGCGGCAGATGCACCACTGGTCGGCGCTGCTGTTCATGGCCGCGATCGTCGTGCACATGCTGCGGGTCTTCTTCACCGGCGCGTTCCGCAAGCCGCGCGAGACCAACTGGATCATCGGCTCGCTGCTGTTCTGGGTGGGCTTCCTCGCCGGCTTCACCGGCTACTCGCTGCCGGACGACGGCCTCTCCGGCACCGGCCTGCGGATTGCCTCCGGCATCATGCTGTCGATCCCGGTGATCGGCTCCTGGGTCACCTCGTCGATCTTCGGCGGGGAGTTCCCGGGCGAGATCATCATCAGCCGGTTCTTCATCGCCCACGTGCTGCTCATCCCGGGTCTGCTGGTGGCGCTGATCAGCGCCCACCTCGGCCTGGTCTTCAAGCAGAAGCACACCCAGTGGCCCGGCCCCGGCCGGACCAACGACAACGTGGTCGGCGAGCGGATGTTCCCGCGTTACGCGCTCAAGCAGGGCGGCTTCTTCATGGTCGTCTTCGGCGTGATCGCGCTGATGGGCGGCCTGTTCCAGATCAACCCGATCTGGTATTTCGGCCCGTACGAGGCGTGGGTGGTCTCGGCCGCCAGCCAGCCCGACTGGTACGTCATGTTCCTCGACGGCTCGACCCGCCTCATGCCCGCGTGGGAGATCAACATCCCGATCGGCGACGGGTACGTCATCCCGCCGCTGTTCTGGCCCACCGTCGTACTGCCGGGCGTCCTGGTCGGCCTCTCCACGCTCTACCCGTTCGTGGAGGCCCGCCGGCTCAAGGACTACCGCAGCCACAACCTGCTCCAGCGCCCCCGCGACGTCCCCGAGCGGACCGCGATCGGCGCGATGGCGGTGGCGTTCTACATCGTGCTGACCCTCTCCGGCGGCAACGACGTGATCGCGGACAAGTTCCACATCAGCCTCAACGCGATGACCTGGGCGGGCCGGATCGGCCTGCTGGTGATCCCGCCGCTGGCGTACTACGTGACCTACCGGATCTGCCTCGGCCTCCAGCAGCACGACCGGGAGGTGCTGGCCCACGGCGTGGAGACCGGCATCATCCGCCGGCTGCCGGACGGCCGGTTCGAGGAGGTCCACCAGCCGCTGGCCGCCGGTGGCCACGACGGCCACGCGGAGCTGGAGTACGCCGGCTGGGTGGTGCCCAAGAAGATGAACCGGCTCGGTGCCCTCGGGCCCGCCATCCGGGGCTTCTTCTACCCCATCGAGAAGCCGGCCGAAGCGCCGGTCTCGCCGGGGCACCCGCCGGTCGAGCCCCTGCCGGAGCGCAAGGAGATCAGCAGCGGGGAGACCCGCCGCTGAGCCGCTGACCGCCCGCAAGCCGCACGTGGCGCCCGCCGAACCCTCGGCGGGCGCCACGTCCCGTTTCCGCCCCCGGGCGACCGCCGAGCGTCGCCGGCACCCTGGCGCCTCCCGCGAGGCGGCTGCGGATTCGCAGGGTTAATCCGGGTCAGCCGGGTATCCGTGCGGTCCAACGGAAAACGGGGAGGGAAACATGTTGGGTCTCAAGCGCCTCGGACTGCTCGCCGCCCTGGTGGTGGCGGGGCTGGCGCCCGCGGCGGCGGCGCAGGCCGCACAGCCGTCGACGCAGGACAGTCAGTATCTGCAGGCGCTGCACCAGGTGAACCTCGCGGAGATCGAGTCCGGGAACCTGGCGCAGCAGAAGGGCCAGAACCAGCAGGTCAAGGACCTGGGTGCTCAGTTCGTGACGGATCACACCCAGCTCGACCAGACGGTGCAGGACACCGCGCAGCAGCTCAACGTGAAGCTGCCGGGCGCCCCGACCGCCGATCAGCAGAAGGTCATCAACAAGCTGAAGAAGCTCAGCGGCGCCGAGTTCGACAAGGCGTGGGTGACCGCCGAGCTGGCGGGTCACGTCCAGGCCATCCAGGCCACCCAGACGGAGATCTCGCAGGGCACCGAGCAGTCGGTGGTCCAGCTGGCCCAGAACGCCCTGCCGGTGCTCCAGGCGCACTATGACGCGCTGGTGGCCCTGGCCCAGACCCTGGGCGTCCCGGTCCCGCAGACCAGCGCCAGCGGCACGCCCAGCCCGGGTGCGACCACCACGACGCCGGCTCCGGGCGGCAGCAGCGAGGCCCCGGCCCCGGGCGGCACCTTCGAGTCGCCGACCCCGGAGAACACCGAGACGCCGGCCCCGAGCGTGAGCTGACGTCGCGACACCCCAGGTGGTGGCCAGCCCTCCGGACCGGTGGGCTGGCCACCCCGTCGTCTCGTGGGGTGGCGTGGCGGCGGGGTCAGTCCGTGCCGGCCAGCCCGATCGCGAACGCCTCCTCCAGGTCGTGCTGCGAGTAGGCCCGGAAGGCGATGTGCGACTCGGTGTTGATCACCCCGGGCACCTTGGAGATGCTGCCGGCGATGACCTGGGCGATCTGGTCGAACTCCCGCACCCGCACGATGGCGATCAGGTCGACGTGCCCGGCCACCGAGTAGACCTCGCTGACCCCGGGCAGGGCGGCCAGGTTCTCGGCCACCTCGGGGATCGAGTCGGTGGCACAGTCGATCAGGACGATCGCGGTGATCACTGGTCTGCCCTTCGTCGCGCGTGCACGCCACGCCGGTGGTGGCGTCGACGACCATCGTAGGCCCGTCCGACGGGTCCCGGGCAGCGGTGGGGTGTGACCCGGCGGAAGCACCCGTGACGGCCACGCTCCGCGATCGCCGTGGAAGCACTCGTGGGTGCGGACTCGTTCTCACTCTGCGCCAGCGCCTTCGGGCCCGACCGACGTCCCCCGCCCCCCTTTGCTCTGCACCCACGGACGCAACGCTGCGCGGAGCTGCGCGAATGCGTCATCACGACGTGGGCGGGGCGGTGACCCGATCACGTTGTGTGACCGCTGCGTGGATGGGTGCAGAGCAAAGGAGGCGGAACGGCGGGTGGGTCGGCGGGGCCTCCGATCGCGATCCGTCACGTACCGGGGTGGGCCGGGGGACCGGAGCCGGCCACCGCAGGCCGAGGCGGGCCGAGGCAGGTCGGGCGGAACCGTAGCGGGCCGGGGCGGGGGCCGGGGCCGAATGAAGTGGGGCCGGGCTGGGCCGGGGCGGGACTGCGGCAGCCTGCGATGGCCCCAGCGCTCAGCGGGGCTCCGCCGTGACGGTCAGGCCCCCGGCGACACGGACCGCCCCGGTCAGGTGCTCCCCGGCGGCCACCTCCGCGCCCGGCCAGAGCACCGAGCGGGTCACCTCGCCCCGCACAATCGCCCCCGCGCCCACCACGGCCTCCCGGCAGCGGCCGGTGACCGTCGCGGTCGGGTCGACCAGGTTGCCGCCGCCCGCCGCGTGCAGGTTGGCCGCCAGGTAGTCGGCGGGGGTGCCGGTGTCGTAGAAGGTGCCGGAGTATGGCACCACGGTCAGCGCCCCGGCCGCCTCCGCCGGCCGCCACACCGCCCGGACCAGGTCGCCCGGCTCCACCGCGAGGCCCCGCACCAGCCGCCACGGCAGCAGCGAGAAGCCGGTGAAGCGGTGACCCGAGAACGTGCCGGGGGCGGCCGGATCGGCGGCGGGCTGGCCGAGCAGGCGTACGGTCTCGCCGTCCCAGCCGGCGAGCAGCGCGGCGATGTCCGGCCCCGGATCGGCGGCCGGGTCGGCGAGGTACGCGTCGGCGTTGCCGACCAGCACGCCCCGGCCGGCGATCCAGTCCCGCAGGTTGGCCACCCCACCGGCGGTGCCGAGCGGGGCGCCCGGCTCGACCGAGAGGTGGGCCCGGTCGCCGACGTGCGCGACGACCTGCTCGCCCAGGTAACACGCGTTCACCGCCACCCGGGCCGGGCCGGCGAGCCCGAGCCCGGCGAGCCGGGCCAGCGCCCGGTCGAGCAGCGGCACGTTGCCCACCGGGCAGAGTGCCTTCGGCAGCCGTTCGGTGAGCGGGCGCAGCCGGGTCCCCTCGCCGGCGGCCAGCACCACCGCGCAGACCTCCGGAGCCCCGGCCGGGCCCACCGCGCGGCCCGGCCCGCCGGCCGCCGAGGTGGTCACGCCGATGGTCCGGGCGGCGCCTCACCGGCGCGCGGCCCGATGCCGTAGCGGCCGAGCAGGTTCGCCGTGGCGCGGCTCAGCCTCGGCAGGTCGTCCAGCGGATGCCAGGCGGCCTCGAAGACCTCGGCGCCGTCGACCGTCAGCTTCGTCGTCGACGCCGGGACCTCCGCCTCGAAGACGACGTCTACCCACCCCTTGGCGTGCACCACGGCGTTCGGCACCGCCGGGCGCAGCCGGTCGGGGGAGAGGCGCACCCCGGACTCCTCGAACAGCTCGCGGGCCGCGCCGACGACCGGCTCCTCGCCGCGCTGCAGCAGCCCCGCCGGGAGCGTCCAGCTGTGCCCCGGGGGCTGGCGCAGCAGCAGCAGGCGACCGGGGCCGTCGGCCTCGGCGTCGCGCACCAGGGTGACCGCCCCCACGATGTACTTCGGTGTGGCGAGCCGGACCAGCCGGCGGCGCATCGACACGGGCAGCCGGTAGAACACCTGGTAGGCGAAGGCCCGTCCGGTGGCTCGGGAGCGGGGGATCATCGCCTTAGGCTAGTGGCCGACGCGGGGCGGGCCGGGCACCGGGGGCGAAAACGTCACTGGCGGTGGTCGACCAGGTCGATGAGCTGCAGGACCACCGCGTCCGGTTCGAGCGCCCGGTCGAAGACCGCCACCAGCAGGGTCTCCAGGTCGGGGTAGCCCAGCTCCTCGGACAGCCGTAGCAGCGGCAGGTCGTTGGCCAGCCCCCGGTCGTGCTTGCGCAGCGCCAGCCCGATCGTGGCCCGGCCGAGGCGGACCTTGTCGGCGATGGAGATGCCCGGCTCGGTGTGCTCGGCGAACCAGCGGTTGATCTGCATCTGGGCGTGCGGGGACTTGACGAAACCGAGCCACTCCCGGCGGGGGCCGCGCGGGGCGACGTCCGCCTCGAAGCCGGACTCCGCGTCGGACTCGGTGAAGATCTCCACCACGTCGCCCTCCTCCAGCTCGGAGGAGAGCGGGGCGAGCCGGCCGTTGATCCGGGCCGCCAGGCAGCGGTCGCCCCGGTCGGGGCCCAGCTCGTACGCCACGTCGACCGGGGTGGCGCCTGCCGGCAGCACCACCTGCCGCCCCTCGACGACGACCTGGATCTGCGCCTCGGCCAGGTCGCAGCGCAGCGACTCCAGGAACTGCGCCGGGTCGGGCGCCTCCTGCTCCCAGTCGAGCACCCGGCGCAGCCAGTCGAGCTGCTCGGCCTGCGCGGCCGCCCCGGCGGGGCGCGGGAAACGGAAGTCGGCGGCGATGCCGTACTCGGCGGCGCGGTGCATCTCCTCGGTGCGGATCAGCACCTCGACCGTGCGGTCCTTCGGCCCGCAGACGCTGGTGTGCAGGGAGCGGTAGAGGTTGTTCTTCGGGGAGGCGATGAAGTCCTTGAACCGGCCCGGCACGGGCCGCCAGAGGCCGTGCACCGCGCCGAGGGCGGCGTAACAGTCGGTCGCCGGCCCGTCCACGACGATCACGATCCGAGGCAGGTCGAACGGCACACTGTGCCCGCCGGCGACGGTGTCCTTCCAGATCGAGTAGAGGTGCCGGGGGCGGGGGGAGACCTGGGCGTCGACGCGGCTGCGGCGCAGCGCCACCTTCGCCTTGGCGACCACGTCGGCCAGGTATGCCGACCAGCCGGGCCGGTCGTGCACGAACCGCGCGATGCGGGCGTGCTCGTCGGGCTCCAGGTGCAGCAGCACCACGTCGTCCAGCTCGCGTTTGAGGGTCTGGATGCCGAGCCGGTCGCAGAGCGGGACGAGCACCTCCAGCGTCTTGCGGGCGATCCGCTCCCGCGACGCGGCCGAGCGGACCCCGAGGGTGCGCATGTTGTGCAGCCGGTCGGCCAGCTTGATGATCAGGACCCGGACGTCCTTGCCGGCCGCGACGATCATCTTGCGGGTGGTCTCCGCCTCCGCGGCCTTGCCGTAGAACGCCTTGTCGAACTTCGTCACCCCGTCGACCAGGTGGGCCACCTCGCCGCCGAAGTCCTCCGCGAGGGCCTGCAGCGTGTAGCGGGTGTCCTCCACCGTGTCGTGCAGCAGCGCGGCCACCAGCGTGGTGGCGTCCATGCCCAGCTCGGCGCAGATCTGGGCGACCGCGAGCGGGTGGGTGATGTACGGCTCGCCGCTCTTGCGGAACTGGCCGCGGTGCATGTTCTCCGCGATCGTGTACGCCCGGCGCAGCACCGACGCCTCCGTGCCGGGGTGGATGCCCCGGTGCGTGCGGATCAGGTGGGTGACCGGGTCTGTTTCGCCGGTGGGCCAGCTCAGCAGCGACCGCAGCCGCCGCGCCAGGGGCAGGTCGCCCGGCTGGGTCGGGAGCGCGCCCCCCAGGGCGGCGCCGTGTCCGGCGTCGACGTCCACGAGGGACACCTCCTCACCCCGGCCCCTCGGTCACCGGGCACGGCGACCGGGAGCAGGCCCACGAAACGGGCAGTACTGCACTTCCTTAACAGCCTAAGCGAGTCGAGGTCGTCCGATCGGTCACTTGGTCATGGGCGTTCGGTCGAGAGTTGGTGAGATGCGGCGCTCTCGATCTTGCTGAGCAGGTCACGGAAGCGGGCCGCCCCGGCGGCCGGGGACGCCCAGCCGGAGGACATCTCCACCAACCGGGTCTCGGGTCGCTCCAACCAGGACAGGATGCGCTCGGACTCCTCGGCGGAGGCCCGGGGCACCGGGCCGGGGCCGGGCGGCACCGTCTCGGCGGTCGCCCGGATCAACTCGATCGTCGGTCGCGGGTGGACACCGGGCGGGGAGACCCCGGCCCCGGCCAGCCGACCGTGCCGGACCAGGGCCAGTTCCCAGCCGCCCCGGGCGGCCGGCCGGGCGGCGGCCAGCTCGGCGATCCCGGCCAGCGCGGTCAACCGTTGCATCCGGACGGTGGCCCGCAGCACCGCCGCGAGCCGGGACCGCACCACCGCCGCCTCCTCGTACCGCTGGTCGGCCGCCAGCGCCCCGATGCGGGCCAGCAGCGCGTGCACCACGGACCCCGGGTCGGTGGCGGTGGCCGCGCGGAACGGGTCGACGGCGCGGGCCGTGTACTCCCCCGGGGTGATCCGGTGTTCGCAGGGTGCCGGGCAGCGACCCAGCTCGGCCAGCGCGCACGCCGGGGTGACCGTGCGCAGCGACAACCGGTGGGTGCACTGGCGCAGCGGGAGCGCGTCGTGGAAGCCGGCGGCGGCCAGCTCCGCCGCCCGTTGCGAGCCGAACGGGCCGAGGTAGGCCTCGTCGCCGGGGGCCAGCGACCGCACCACCGACAACCGGGGGTAGGGCCCGTCGGTGAGCTTGAGCCAGACCATCCGCTCGGGGAACTTGGACCGCCGGTTGTACGGCGGCGCGTGCGCGCCGATCAGCCGCAGCTCGCGCACCTCGGCCTCCAGCGAGTGGGCGCACTCGACCGCCTCCACCCGCTCGGCGGCGGCCAGCATCTCCGACATCCGGGCCCGCTTCTCGGCGGCCGTGAAGTAGCTGCGCACCCGGGTGGCGATGTCGCCGGAGGTGCCGACGTAGAGCGGCCGGTCGTCGGCGGCCCGGAAGATGTAGACCCCCGGCACCTTCGGCAGCCCGTCGGCGAGGTGGCGCTTGCGCCGCTGCGTCGGGGTGACCGCCCGGGCGAACTCGATCGCCTCCCCGAGGGTGTCGACCCGGTGCCCGCCGAGGCGCGCGATGAGGCCGTGCAGCACGTCGACGGTGGCCTTTGCGTCGTCGAGCGCCCGGTGGGTGGGCCGGGTGGCCGTGCGGAAGTAGGCCGACAGGGTGCCCAGCTTGCGGTTGGGCACCTCGTCGCGGCTGAGCACCCGCCGGGCCAGCGCCGCCGTGTCCAGCACCCGGGGGTTGGGCCAGCGGTAGCCGTGCCGGGCGCAGGCGGCCTTGAGGAAACCGACGTCGTACGGCGCGTTGTGCGCGACCAGCACCGCGTCGGCGACGAACTCCAGGAAGCTCGGCAGCACCTGCTCGATCGGCGGCGCGGGAATCAGCATGGCCTGGGTGATGCCGGTCAGCACGGTGATGAACGGGGGGATCGGCACGCCCGGGTTGACCAGCGTGGCCAGCACGCCCAGCTCCTCGCCGCCGCGCACCTTCACCGCGCCGATCTCGGTGATGCCGCCGCCGTCCGGCGCGCCGCCCGTGGTCTCCAGGTCGACCACCACGAACGTCGTCGCGTACAGCGGCAGCGCCGGATCCACGCCGCCGCCCGCCGCCTGGCCCAGCCCGGCGAGCGCCTGCTGGACGTATTCCGCTCCGCCCACCCCGGGCACGGTAGACCCCGGGTCCGACACTCGCGCAACAACAGCCCCACGGGTCACCCCTGGGGCTAGGATGAGAGATCAGCTCACTCACCGGGCGGTGGGCCCGGTCGCGGTGGGAGACTTGCCACATGCCCCTCACCGAGCCGCACGACGACAACCTCCCGCAGGAGGAGTCGGTCGCCGCCGTGCGCCACCCCGGTGAGGACGCCCCGACCGCCGGGGCGGGCACCGTGCCCGAGCAGGAGCCGGGGACGGAGTCGGAGCTGTCGGAGCCCGAGTCTGAGCCGAGGCTGTCGGAGTCCGAGCCGGAACCAGGGCCCGAGTCCGAGCCGGAGCCGACGCTGCCGGAGCCCGTGCGGCAGCGGATCGTCGCGCTCACCGCCGCCGTCCTGCCGGTCCTGCCCGGCGACGAGGTGCCCGTGCCGCTGCGCCGGGTGGCCAAGTTCGCGCCCAACCGGCGGGCCCGGCTGGGCGCGCCGATGATCGCCGCCCAGCTCACCGCCGATCCGCTGTTCCGGCAGCGGATCACCGCCCGGGTGCTCGCCGACTCCGGCGACCTCGGCGCCGCTGTGGTCGCCGGCACCGCCCCCGCCGCGGCCGACCCGGTTGAGGTCGCCGCGCTGGCCTACCTGGCCCGGCCCCGGGGCTGGCGGGAGCTGATCGACGCCAGCGGGGCGGCGGTGCGCGCCGAGGCGGACAAGGCCGTCGTCGACGAGCTGGTCCGCGAGGCCGAGCAGCGCGCCACCCGGGCCGAGCACGACCGGGCCGTGGCCCGGGTCGAGGCCGACAAGCTCCGCGACGAGCTGGCCCGGGTCCGCGACGAGCTCGGCCAGCTCCGCGAGGAGCACCGGCAGCTCGCCCGCACGCTGCGCGAGGCACAGGCCCGGGAGCGCAGGGCGGCCGAGCTGCTGGCCACCGAGCGGGGCCGGGCCAGCCGCGCCGCGACCGAGGCGGACGCCGAGCTGCGTCGCGCCCGGGCCCGGCTGGCCGAGGCCGAGGCGGCGGCCGGGGTGGCCCGCGCCAGCGCCAAGGAGGCCCGCTCCGTCGACGACGCGAAGCTCTGGCTGCTGCTGGAGACGATCGGGCAGGCCGCCGTCGGGCTGCGCCGCGAGCTGGCGCTCGACCCGGTCGACCGGCTCCCCGCCGACTTCGTGGCCGACACCTTCGCCGACCAGCCCAACGCCACCCCGGCCGGCGCCGCCACCCGGGCCCGCGACACCGACGACCCGGCCCGGCTCGACCAGCTGCTCGCGCTGCCGAAGGCGCACCTGGTGGTGGACGGCTACAACGTGACGAAGCGGGGCTTCGGCGAGATGTCGCTGGAGCAGCAGCGCAAGCGGCTGATCACCGGGCTGGGCGGGATCGCGGCGCAGACCGGGGACGAGGTCACCGTGGTCTTCGACGGCGCCGAGCGGATGCACGGCCTGCCGCCGGCCCCGCGCGGCGTGCGGGTGCTCTTCTCCCGCAAGGGCGAGACCGCCGACGAGCTGATCCGCCGGCTGGTCCGGGCCGAGCCGCCCGGCCGCCCGGTCGTCGTGGTCTCCTCCGACCGCGAGGTCGCCGACGGGGTACGCCGGCACGGCGCGTACCCGCTCGGCGCCGACTCGCTGCTGCGCCGCCTCGCCCGGTCCTGACCGGCCACGCCGCCCCGTTCCCGGCTCGTCGCGGCCCGGTGGCCGTGCGCACGGCCGGACTCCTTGCGCGGTTCTGGGGCGGAAGTTGGCCGGTTGTCCGAATCTGTCGTACCCCGGCCGTAGTGTCGGCGTGACCGACGGTGGTCGGGCGGTGGCGACGCCGCCCCGGCCCGTCCACCGACGCATCGCTTCAGGAGGAACGATGCTGATCGACTGCGACAGGTGCCGGGTCCGGGGCGCGGGCTGCGGCGGCTGCCTGGTGACCGCCCTGCTCGACGACGAGGCCCCCGGGGCGGATCTCGGCCCCGGCGAGCTGCGGGCCATCGAGGTGTTCGCCCGCGCCGGCTTCGACGTCGAGGTGCTGCCCGCCGCCAGCGCGTCGCCCGCCGTCGACGCGGCCACGCCCCCGCCCCGGGTGCCCCGTCCCAGCCGGACCCGCCGCCGCGCCGCGTAGCGCCCGCCCACCCGCCCGCCGGGTCGGGCTGGGACGGGGGCATGCCGATACCGCCATGTCCCCGACATGACGACGTGACCACCCCGGTCGGCCCTGCCGCCGCCGGCAATAGGATGAGCGCTCACGGCGGGAGGAGCGACGGATGGGGCGCGCACGAGGCGAGCGCGGGGTGGCCCGGTGACGCCGCGCGGCTGGGCGGTGCTCACCCTCGCCGGGCTCACCGTCGCGCTGCTCGTCGCCGTCGCCCTGCTCGTGCCCTGGCACCGGCCGCCCGCCCCGCGAGCCGACCAGCTCGCCGCCCTGCGGGACCTCCCCGCCGAGCAGGTCGCCCGGGCCCGTGCCTTCCGTGGCGCGCTGCGCCCCGGCGGCTGGGCCGCCCTCGCCGTGGGCCTGCTGGTGGCCCTGGCCGTCGGCCTGACCCCGCTGGGCGGTCGCCTGGTGGAGCTGGTGGCCCGCCCGTTCGGCGGCCACTGGATCGCCCAGGCGGTGCTCGGCGGGCTCGCCGTGCTGCTCGTCGCCGACCTGTTCACCCTGCCGTTCGCCGCCTGGCGGCAGACGATCCTCACCCGCTACGGGCTGAGCACCCAGGGCTGGGCCGGCTGGACGACCGACCTGCTCAAGTCGTACGCCGTCAGCGCCGTGATCGGCGCGCTCGCCCTGCTCGGCTTCTACACCGTCGTCCGGCTCGCCCCGCGCTGGTGGTGGGCCCTCGGCGCGGCCGGCGCGGCCGGGCTGGTGGTGCTGCTGTCGTTCGTGCTGCCGGTGCTGGTGGAGCCGGTGTTCAACCGGTTCACCCCGATGGAGCAGGGCCCGCTGCGCACCGAGCTGACGGCCATGGCGGCCCGCGACGGGGTGCCGGTGCGCGACGTGCTGGTCGCCGACGCGTCCCGGCGCACCCGCGCGGTCAACGCGTACGTCTCCGGGCTCGGGCCGACCCGCCGGGTCGTCGTCTACGACACGCTGCTGCGCGAGGCGACCCCGGCCGAGGTGACCAGCGTCGTCGCCCACGAGCTGGGGCACGCCAAGGACCGCGACGTCTGGACGGGCACCCTCACCGGGGCGCTGGGCGCCGCGCTGGGCGTGGTCGTGCTCTACCTGCTCGGCTCCGCCGGCCCGCTGCTGCGCCTGGCCGGCGTCGACTCGATCGCCGAGCCGCGCGCGTTCCCGCTGCTGCTCGCGCTGGTCACGGTGGCCGGCCTGGTGACCGCACCGGCCCAGGCGCTGGTGTCCCGCCGGGTCGAGGCGCGGGCCGACGCGCACGCCCTCGCCCTCACCGGCGACCCGGCCACCTTCGAGGCGATGCAGCGCCGCCTGGCCGGGGTGAACCTGGCCGACCCCGACCCGCCCCGCTGGGAATACCTCTACTCGGCGTCGCACCCGTCCACGGTCGAGCGGATGGCCGCCGCCCGCGCCTATGCCAGGGAGACCGGCCGATGAGCCGCACGCTGCTGATCACCAACGACTTCCCGCCCCGCCCGGGCGGCATCCAGTCCTTCGTGCACAACCTCGCCGTGCGCCAGCCCACCGGCTCCGTGGTGGTCTACGCCTCCAGTTGGCGGGGGGCGGAGAAGTTCGACGCCGACCAGCCGTTCGAGGTGGTGCGGGAGCGCACCAAGGTGCTGCTGCCCACCCCGCTGATCGCCCGCCGGGCCGCCCGGCTGGCCCGCCGGCACGACTGCGACACCGTCTGGTTCGGGGCGGCGGCCCCGCTCGGGCTGCTCGCCGCCGGGCTGCGCCGCCGCGCCGGGGTCCGCCGGGTGGTCGCCCTGACCCACGGGCACGAGGTGGGGTGGGCCGCGCTGCCCGGTGCCCGCACGGCGCTGCGCCGGATCGGCCGCGGCGCGGACGTGATCACCTACCTGGGCGAGTACACCCGGGTCCGGCTGGAGCGGGCGCTGCACGGGCTGACGGAGCTGCACCGGCTGGCCCCCGGGGTCGACGTCGACACGTACCATCCGTCGGTCGACGGCGAGCCGGTGCGGGCCCGGCTCGGTCTCGCGGACCGGCCGGTGGTGGTCTGCGTCTCCCGCCTGGTGCCGCGCAAGGGCCAGGACATGCTGATCCGGGCCCTGCCGGAGATCCGCCGCCGGGTGCCCGACGCGGCGCTGCTGGTCGTCGGCGGCGGGCCCTACCGGGGCGACCTGGAGAAGCTGGCCCGGCAGACCGGCGTCGAGCGGGACGTCGTCTTCACCGGCTCGGTGCCCGCGGCGGAGCTGCCGGCCCACTACGCGGCCGGCGACGTCTACGCGATGCCCTGCCGCACCCGCAACCGGGGCCTGGACGTCGAGGGGCTCGGCATCGTCTACCTGGAGGCGTCGGCCACGGGCCTGCCGGTGGTGGCCGGCGACTCCGGCGGCGCGCCGGACGCCGTCCGCGAGGGCGAGACGGGGTACGTGGTCCCCGGCCGCGACGTCGCCCAGCTCGCCGACCGGGTGGCCACCCTGCTCGCCGACCGGGACCTGGCCCGGCAGCTCGGCGCGGCGGGCCGGGCCTGGGTGGAGCGGGAGTGGCGCTGGGAGACCCAGGCCGCCCGCCTGGCCGCCCTCCTCGCCGGCTAACCCCGCCGCCTCAGCCGGCGGACAGGCGCTCCAGCAGGCGCGCGGCGGGCGCCGGCTTGCCGAAGTGCCAGCCCTGGGCGGCGTCGCAGCCGATGGCCCGCAGCCGGTCGGCCTGCCCCTCGGTCTCGACCCCCTCGGCCGTCACGGTCAGGTCCAGCGCGTGCGCCAGCGAGACCAGGGAGGCGAGGATCCGCTCGTCGGTGCGGCTCGCCGGGTCGTCCGCCGGGGCGCGCAGCCCCGCCACGAACTCCCCGGCCACCTTCAGCTCGGTCACCGGCAGGTCCCGCAGGTACGCCAGGTTGCAGTAGCCGGTGCCGAAGTCGTCGATGGCGATCCGCACGCCCATGTCGGCCAGCACCCGCAGGGCGCGCACCGGCTCCTCCACCGCGCTCATCATGGTGCTCTCGGTGACCTCCAGCTGGAGCCGCTCGGGCGGCAGACCGGTGCGTTCGAGGACGTCGCGCACCTCCCGCACCAGGCCGGGGCGGTGCACCTGGCGGACCGCCAGGTTGACGCTGACGAACGGCGCGGCGGCGCCGAACGACGACCAGGACGCCGCCTCCCGGCACGCCTCGGCGAGCACCCAGCTGCCCAGCGGCACGATCAGCCCGGTCTCCTCGGCCAGCTCGATGAAGCTGCCCGGGTAGAGCTTGCCCAGCTCCGGGTGCCGCCAGCGGACCAGCGCCTCGACGCCGAGCACCCGGCCGTCGCGCAGGGACGTCAGCGGCTGGTAGTCGAGGTGGAACTCGCCCCGGTCGAGGGCCGCCGGTATCGCCGCGGACAGGGCGTACCGGGCCAGCTCGCGGCGGCTGCGCTCGACGTCGAACAGCGACCAGCGCGCGCCGCCGTCCGCCTTGGCCCAGTGCAGCGTGGCGTCGGCGGCCCGCATCAGGTCGACCGGGGTGGTGCCGGCCACGGGACGCTCGACGATGCCGATGCTCGCCGACACGGTCAGCTCGTGACCGTCGACCAGGGCCGGTTCGCTGACCGCCGCGAGCGCCGTCTCGGCCACCTTCACCACGTCGTCGGTGCCCGCCGTGCGTTCGACCAGGATGACGAACTCGTCGCCGCCGAGGCGGGCGACCAGGTGCTCGCCGAGCGCGCGGCGCAGCCGGTCGGCCACCGACACCAGCAGCATGTCGCCGACCTGGTGGCCGAGGGAGTCGTTGACCACCTTGAAGCGGTCCAGGTCGAGGAAGCACACCCCGACCCGGTCCGCGCCCCGGCCGGGGGAGTCGATCGCGGCGGCCAGCCGCTCGGTGAACAGCGTGCGGTTGGGCAGGTCGGTCAGCGGGTCGTGGGTGGCCTGGTGGCGGAACCGGGCCTCGCTGTCCCGCAGGGCCCGCTCGGCCTCCGCGCGGGCCACCATCGCGGCCCGGCGGATCGACTCCTGCTCGTCGAGCGTCCGGTCCCGCAGCGCCCGGGCGTAGCCCGTCGCCACGGTGGCCAGCAGCCGGGCCATCCGGTCCTCGACGTCCTCGGTGACCAGCCCCAGGTCGCGCAGCAGCCGGAGCTGGATGACCTCGATGGTCCGGCCCAGGCCCTCGGCGGAGGCGATGTGCGCCGCCACCAGCTCGGCGCCGACCTGGTGGCCGACCCGCACGTCGAACGGCTCGGACACCAGCGCTGCGGCCAGCCGCCCGGTGAGCCGGTGCAGCAACGCCTCCAGCTGGGCCTGCGTCATCGGCAGGTAGCTGGTGCCGGAGACCGCCTTCGCCCAGGCCCGGGCGAACACGCTCGGGCAGCAGGCGGGCACCCCCGGGCAGGGCCCGCCGGGAGCTGACGGGCCTGACGGGTCGTCCGGATGCTCACCCACCGAGCCGCCCGACGCCACCCATGAAGACCGCCTTCTCGGCGTCCTCGGCGCTCTCCGGGGTCTCGGGCCGCCACTGCGGCACCCAGACCACCCCCGGGTCGACCAGCCCGAAGCCGTCGAAGAGGGCGGTCAGCTGCCGCCGGCTGCGGATGACCAGCGGGTTGTCGGTGCGCTGGTAGACCGCCTCGGCCTCCTCGCGTTCCCCGGTGTCCTGCCGGTCGTCGTCGCTGGCCTGCGACAGCACCAGGTAGCTGCCCGGGGCGAGCGCCGCGCGCAGGGTCCGCAGGATCTCGTCGGGCCGGTCCTCGTCGGGCACGAAGTGCAGCACCGCCACGATCATCACCGCGACCGGCTGGGAGAAGTCGAGCATCCGGTTGACCTCGGGGTGGGCCAGGATCCGCTCCGGGTGGCGCAGGTCCTCCTGCAGGACGACCGCCCGGTCGTTGCCGCTGAGGATCTCCCGGCTGTGCGCCACGGCCACCGGGTCGACGTCGACGTAGACCACCCGGGACTCCGGGGCGATCCGCTGGGCGATCTCGTGCACGTTGCCGACGGTCGGGATGCCGGAGCCGATGTCGAGGAACTGGCGGATGCCCTGCTCGGCGAGGAACTGCACCGCCCGGCGCAGGAACGCCCGGTTGGCCTGGGCCATCAACGGGGCGTCGGGCACCGCGGCCACCATCGCCCGCGCGGCGGCCCGGTCGGCGGCGAAGTTGTGCGAGCCGCCGAGATAGTAGTCGTACATGCGGGCCACGCTGGGGCGCTCGATGTCGATCGTGTCGGGTGCCCAGTCCGGCCGCTGCATGCCCTACCCCTTTTGTCAACGACGCGGGCCACGCCGCCCGCGCGGGTCACCCGGGTATTCTGCCCCGCCCGCCGGGCGGGTGACCAGAGAGGGCCGCCGTCGTCGCGCCCGGCCGGCCGGAGGGTCCCGTTGACCGGACCCGCCGGCCGTCGCGCAAGCCCCCCGGCCGGTGACTGCCGGCCGGGCGGGACGGCGTCAGAACTTCGGGGCGTCGGGCGCTTCGAGCAGGCCGAGCCGCAGCGCCGTCATCAGCGCCTGCGCCCGGTTGGCCGCGCCCAGCTTCTCGTAGAGCTTCGAGATGTGGGTCTTGGCCGTCGACTCGCTGACGAAGAGCTGCTTGGCGATGCCGGCCACGCTCATCCCGTCGGCGAGCAGCCGCAGCACCTGACCCTCGCGGGGGGAGAGCTGCGGGCCGGACGGCGCGAGCCGCCGCTTCATCGCCTCGGCCAGGTCGGCCGCCGTGAACGCGCTCGGCGAGGAGGCGGCGTGCCGGGCGGCGGCCACGACCTCGTCGGCCGGGGCCGTCTTCGGCACGAACGCGCTCGCACCGGCCTCCAGCGCACCGAAGAGCTGGTCGTCGCCCGCGTACATGGTGAGCACGACGATGCCCATCGACGCGCTGGACTTGCGGAGCGCGCGGGTGGCCTCCAGGCCGCTGCCGTCGGGCAGCCGCAGGTCCATGATCACCACGTCGGGCTGGAGGGCGCCGGCCTGCCGGACCCCCTCCGCCGCCGTGGCGGCCTCACCGACGACCTCGAACTGCCGGTCACGCTCGAAGGCGTGCCGCAGCCCCTTGCGGATCAGATCGTGATCGTCGACAAGGAGGACCTTGGTGCGGGTCGCCGGTGTCGGGCTTGTGGTCATCCTCGGGTTACTCCCCTTCTGCTGCTGCCGCCTTGCCGCGCACCCTATCGCGCCGGGGCGAGGAGCCGAGCACCACCGCCACGGTCGTGCCACTGGGTTGGCGCGGCCTGATCTCCAATCGGCCCCGGATACGTTCCGCCCTCTCGGCCATGATCGCAAGACCGTAGTGCCCGTCCGTGCGCTGCTCACCGATGCCGTGACCGTCATCCGACACTTCGATCTGCGCGTACGGGGGGTCCACCTCACAGGTGACCCACAGGTTCGCCGCCCCGGCGTGCTTGCGGGCGTTGGTGACCGCCTCCTGCGCGATACGCAACAGTTCGGCCTCGGTCGCGGCGGGCAGCCGCGCGGTGGACTCGTCCAGCGACAGGTGCACCCGCAGCCCGCCGGACGCCCCGACGGTGCGCGCGTACTCGGCGATGGCGGCGGCCAGGCCCCCGTGCCGGTCCACCTCGCTGCGCAGCTCGAACAGGCTCAGCCGCAGCTCGGTGATGACCCGGGTCACCTCGCCGCGCAGGGTGCGCAGCGCCTCGGCCGTCTCCTTCGGGTCCTCCTCCACGTACGCCAGGGCGTTGTCGATGCCGTACCCGACCATGACCAGCTCCTGGGCGACCCCGTCGTGGATCTCCCGGGCCAGCCGCTGCCGCTCCTCGTTGGTGGCCAGCGAACGGACCTCGTCGAACAGCAGCGCGGCCTCCAGCCGCAGCGCCGCCGGGCGGGTCAGCGCGGTCACCCGGGACACCACCGGCGGCGGGTACGCCTGCGCGACGTCCGCCTCCATCACCAGCATGCCGACCGTGCGGACCCCGGCGACCAGCGGCACGATCAGCGCGGAGACGTCGCCGCCGGTGTGCGAGCGGGCCTGCGAGCGGCTGGCGGTCTGCGGCTGCTGGCTGGCCCAAGCGTCGGCGATCGCCGAGTCGGCGTCGAGCGTGGTCTCCCAGTCGACCCGGTCCACGCCCACCTGGGCGAGCACCACCAGCCGGCCGCCGCCGCTGGCGGAGAGCACCGCCGCCCGCTCAGCCCGGGCCACGGTGCGCAGCTCCTCCAGCAGGTGCTCGGAGATGCCGCCCGGGTCGAGGGTCGCCCCCGGCAGCTGCCGGGCCACCGTGCGCAACTGGGTCAGCAGCCGGGTCGCCTCCGCGTACGGCTGGGGCTTGCCCTCGCTGCGGACCCGGATCACCCGGTGCAGGGTGCCGGCGGTGTAGAGGCCCAGGCCGGCGAGGATCAGCCACTGCGCGCAGACCGCCAGGTAGCCCGGCTGGCCGAGCTGCCGGCCGCCGTCGACCTGGGTGAGGGCGGCGCTGATCAGCAGGGTGGCGGCGGTGACGGCGAGCAGCGCCGCGCCCTCGCGGAACCGTCGGCGCAGCGCGGTCACCGTCACCGGGACGGCGAGGTACGGCAGTACGGCCGACGCGCCGAGGCCGCCGATCGTGCCGTTGAGGGTGGTGACCGCGGCGACCTGGCTCGCGGCCAGCCCCAGCACCACCACCTCGGCGAAGCGGCTGAGCGGGCCGAGCAGCCGGTGCTGGGGGGCGAGGGCGGCGGGCAGCCCGGCGACGCCGAGCAGGGCGATCCACCAGAGCTGGCCGGCGTCGTGGGTGGCGAAGAGGGTGAGGACGGCGACCAGCGCGAGCATCACCACGCGCGCGGCGGTGGCGAGCGGCTGCGTCGGCGGCCGGGCGGGTGTCGAGGAGTCGGGCACGTGACGGATCGTAGTCAGCGCCGGTAGATCTCCGCGATCTCCGCCGCGTACGTGGTGTGCACGACCTGCCGCTTGACCTTCAGCGACGGGGTGAGTTCCCCGGTGGCCTCGGTGAAGTCGTGCGGCAGGATCCGGAACACCTTGATCGCCTCGGCCTTGGAGACGGCCTGGTTGGCCTGGTCGACCGCGCCCTGCACCTCGGCGCGCAGCGCCTCGTCGTCGCGCAGCTCGTCGACGCCGGTGTCCTCGGGGCGGCCGTGGGCGGCCAGCCACTTCGGCAGCGCCTCCTCGTCGATGGTGACCAGCGCGGCGATGAACGGCTGCCGGTCGCCGACGACGACGCACTGGCTGATCAGCGGGTGCGCCCGGACCTGGTCCTCCAGCACCGCCGGGGCGACGTTCTTGCCGCCGGCGGTCACGATGATCTCCTTCTTGCGGCCGGTGATGCTGAGGAAGCCGTCGGCGTCGAGCTGGCCGAGGTCACCGGTGCGGAACCAGCCGTCCGGGCTGAGCGCCTCGGCGGTGGCCTCCTCGTTGCGCCAGTAGCCCTGGAAGATCAGGTCGCCGGAGATCAGGATCTCGCCGTCGTCGGCGATCCGGATGGTCACGCCGGGCAGCGGCCGGCCTACGGTGCCGATCTTCGTGGCGTCGGGCAGGTTCGCGGCGGCGGCGGGGGAGGTCTCGGTCAGCCCGTACCCCTCGCAGATGGTCACCCCGATGCCCCGGAAGAAGTGCCCGAGGCGGGCCCCGAGCGGCGCGCCGCCGGAGATCGCGTCGCGGCACCGGCCGCCGAGGGCGGCCCGCAGCTTGCGGTAGACCAGCTTGTCGAAGACCGCGTGCTGCACGCGCAGCGCCACGCCCGGCCCGCCCGGCGACTCCAGCGCCTCGCTGTACGCCACGGCGACCTGCTCGGCCCGGTCGAAGATCTTGCCCTTGCCGTCGGCCTCGGCCTTCTGCCGGGCCCCGTTGTAGACCTTCTCGAAGACCCGGGGCACCGACAGCACGAAGGTCGGCCGGAAGGCCTGGAGCTCGGCGACCAGGTTCCTCGTGTCGGCGCAGTGCGCCATGGTGGCCCGGGCCTGCACCACGCCGATCTGGATGAGCCGGGCGAAGGCGTGCGCGAGGGGAAGGAACAGCAGGGTCGACGCGCCCGGGCGCAGGAAGAGGTTCGGTAGCACCGGCACGGCGTTGGCGATGTCGGCGTACATGTTGCGGTGGGTCAGCACGCAGCCCTTGGGCCGGCCGGTGGTGCCGCTGGTGTAGATGATGGTGGCGACGTCGTCGGCCTTGACCCCCGTGCGCCGCCGGTCGACCTCGACCGGGTCGACCGAGGCCCCGGCGGCGACCAGCTCGTCGACCGCGCCCAGCTCGATCTGCCAGAGGTGGGCCAGCTCGGGGAGCCGGTCGCGGACGCCCTCGACGAGGGTGGCGTGGGCGGTCGTCTCGACCACGGCGGCGACCGCGCCGGAGTCGGCCAGGATCCAGGCGGCCTGCTCGGCGCTGGACGTCTCGTAGATCGGCACGGTGACCGCGCCGGCCGCCCAGATGGCGTAGTCGAACAGGGTCCACTCGTAGCGGGTGCGGCTCATCAGGCCGACCCGGTCGCCGGGGGAGACGCCGGCGGCGACCAGCCCCCGGGCCAACGCGACCACCTCGTCGCGGAACTGCCGGCAGGTCACCTCGACCCAGCCGGAGGCCGGCGCGGCGGCGGGGCGGGCGAACTGGACGGCCTCCGGGGCGGTCTCGGCATTGTCCCAGACCGGGTCGGTGAGGTTGGCCGAGTCGCCGACGGTGACGATCGGCGGAACGGAGAACTCGCGCACCTGCACTCCCTCGTGCTCGCACTTCCCGGGCGGGCCGGGGCCCCGGACGGGTCGGCTCTGTCGAAACCTACCCGCCCGCCCAGGTGGGTGCGCCAGGCAGGTTGCCGGGTAGCCTCCCCCCATGGCGGACTCCTCCACCCAGTCGATCGTCATCGGCGCGTCACCGGAGCGGGTGGCGGCGGTCATCTGCGACTTCGCGCGCTACCCGGAATGGACCGACGCGGTGCGCCGGACCGAGGTCGTCGAGGAGTACGAGGACGGCTACGCCAGCCAGGTCCGCTTCACCCTCGACGCCGGGGTGCTGGCCGACGAGTACGTGCTGGCCTACGAGTACGCCGAGGACATCTCCCGCATCGAGTGGCACCTGGTGGCGCCCTCGAAGATGCAGCGCTCCCAGCGCGGGTCGTACGACCTCGTCGGCAACCCCGACGGCACGACCACGGTGACCTACACCCTGGAGGTGGAGCTCTCCGTGGGCATGCTCGGCATGTTTCGCCGCAAGGCCGAGAAAATGATCATGGATGCGGCGTTGAAGCAGCTCAAGCGCCGGGTAGAAGACACCGGTGCGGCGCGGTGACGCGACCGGCTGCGGCACGCCCGGCACGGTAGAGGAGCCGACCATGGGGGGTACGGATCCGGGCTCGGCCCGGGAAGAGGCGGAGCGGCTGGTCGCCACGGTCCTCGCGGCGGCCCGGCTGGCCGCCGCGGGCGCCGGGTCGGGCGGCGGCTCCGGGGCGGGGCCGTGGGGTCCGCTCGGTGGGATCGTGTCCAGTGTCCTCGGTCACAGCACCGGCGGCGCGGCGACGCGACCGGCCGCCAGCGGCGGCCACGGCGGTTTCGCCACCGGTGCCGCCGAATGCTGTATCTGTCCGGTCTGCCGCGGTATCGCCGCGTTGCGGGACCCGAGTCCGGAATTCGCCGAGCGGCTCGCCACGGGAGCCGGTGATCTGGCCGCCGGGGTGGCCAGCCTGCTGCGCGCGTTCGCGTCGGCCGACGAGCCCTCCGCCGGTGGCCCACCGCCCGGTGACCCCGCCGCGCCCCCGCCCCGACCGGCGGCTGACCAGGCATCGGGCGATCACGTGTGGCGCGAGGCCACCCGTACCGGGCATGATTCTCACCCGGCGCCGGATGAGGACGTGTGGTCCGCCGCGACCCGGGGGGAGGGTCCGGGCGTTCCGGCCGCCGCCGTGCCGCCCGCCGACGACGCCGGGCCGGACGCGCCGGGGGCTCCCCGGCCGCCGGCCGGCCGACCCGTGGTGCCCGCGTCGCGGGCCCCCGGTGGCGCGGGAGGGGACGCACCAGGCGACGGGGCCTGACCACCGGACATCCCGTCCCACCGGCACGGCCGTACGCCGTGCCGGTGCCGGGCAGCACAGCAGAGGGGAGTGGCAGCGGTGACGCTGACCATCGGAGTCGACGTCGGTGGCACGAAGGTGGCCGGCGGTGTCGTCGACGACACCGGCAACGTACTCGTGCAGGCCCGACGGGACACCCCCGCCGACAACGTGGGCAAGACCCGGGACGTCATCATCGAGGTGGTCACCGAACTCGCCGCCGGCCGGCAGATCGACGCCGTCGGCATCGGCGCGGCCGGCTGGATCGACGCCACCCGCTCCACCGTCCTCTTCGCGCCCAACCTCGCCTGGCGCGACGAGCCCCTGCGCGACTACGTCAGCCGGGCCACCGGTCTGCCCGTGATCGTCGAGAACGACGGGAACGTCGCCGCCTGGGCCGAGTTCCGCTACGGCGCCGCCCGGCACGCCGACGACTCCATGGTCATGTTCACCATCGGCACCGGCGTCGGCGGCGGCATCGTGCTCGGCGGCGAGCTGGTGCGCGGCGCCCACGGCATCGCCGCCGAACTGGGCCACATGCTCACCGTCCCCGACGGCCACCAGTGCGGCTGCGGCCGGCTCGGCTGCATCGAGCAGTACGCCAGCGGCAGCGCCCTGGTGCGCTTCGCCCGCGCCGCCGCCCGGCAGGAGCCGCACCGGGCCGTCGCCCTGCTGGAGCTGGCCGGCGGCGAGGCCGAGGCGGTCACCGGCCCGATGGTGACCGCCGCCGCCCAGGGCGGCGACCCCGTCTCCGCCGAGGCGTTCGCGCAGGTCGGGCGCTGGCTCGGCACCAGCCTCGCCGACATGGCGCAGATCCTCGACCCGCAGGTCCTCGTCGTCGGCGGCGGCGTCGTCGACGCGGGCGACCTGCTGCTCGGCCCGACCCGGCGCTCCTTCACCGACGCGCTGGCCCAGCGCAGCCGGCTCCCCGTCGCCGAGGTGCTCCCCGCCGAGCTGGGCAACACCGCCGGCGTGATCGGCGCCGCCGACCTGGCCCGCCGGCTGTAGGGCGGGCCGGGATGACCGAGACCGGCCAGGGGGCCGGGGCCCCGGGCGGAGTGCCGCTGCGCGTCGTGTCGTACAACGTGCACAGCCAGCGCGACGACCAGGCCGCGCTGGCGGCGGTGGTCCGCGCGGTCGCCCCCGACGTGGTGATCGTGCAGGAGGCGCCCCGGCGGTTCCGGTGGCGGCAGAAGTGCGCGTCGCTGGCCGAGTCGTTCGGGCTGGTCGTCGCCGTCGGCGGCCTGCCGTCGCTGGGCAACCTGCTGCTGACCAGCCTGCGCGTGCGGGTGGCCGACACCCGCTGCCAGCGCTACCCGCTGACCCCGGGCCGGCACATGCGCGGCGCCGCGTACGCCGACTGCCGCGTCGGCGGGGCCCGGTTCCTGCTGGCCGGCTCGCACCTGTCCACCGACCCGGCCGAGCGCCCCGCGCAGGCGGCGGCGTTCAAGCGGGAGCTGGCCGCCGCCGACCTGCCCGTGGTGGCCGGCGCCGACCTCAACGAGGGCCCGGACGGCCCGGCGTGGGCGACCGTCGGCGCGGGGCTGACCGACGCGGCGGTCGCGGCCGACCGCGCCGACCGGCTCACCTACTCGTGCGCCGACCCGCGCCGCCGCATCGACGCCGTCTTCGTCGACCCCCGGATCACCGTGGTCGACTACGACGTGGTGGACACCCCGCAGGCCCGCCTGGCCAGCGACCACTTCCCGGTCGTGGTCGACCTGCTGCTGCCCGCCGCCGGCTGACGGGCCGCGCGACCCACCGTCCACAGGGACTGGACAAACCGGTCGGGTTACCGGAAGGATTTCGCAGCGACCCGGCTCATGCCGCGCATGAGGAGAATGATTTCCGGCACTCGTGCCGCACATAAGGAGAATCCGGTGTCCCCCTCCACCGACCCCGGCCGTCCCGAGCCGGACGCGACGACGCTCGCCCCGCCCCGGGACGCCCGACCGGTCTCCGACCGAGGCGACACGGTCTGCGTCATCGGGGCCGGGGCCAGCGGCCTCACCGCCGTGAAGAACCTGCGCGAGCACGGCTTCGGCGTCGACTGCTACGAGCGGGAGACCGGCGTCGGCGGCGCGTGGAACTGGCGGCACGACCGCAGCCCCGTCTACGCCAGCACCCACCTGATCTCGTCGCGGCCGTTCACCCAGTTCCCCGACTTCCCGATGCCGGACGACTGGCCGGACTACCCGCACCACAGCCAGGTGCTGACCTACTTCGAGCGCTACGCCGACCACTTCGACCTGCGCCAGCACATCTGGTTCGGCACCGAGGTGATCCGGGTCGAGCCGGTCGACGGCGACCGCTGGGACGTCACCACCCGCAGCACCGGCGGGTACGGCCCCGAGCGCACCTCCCGGTACGCCGCCGTGCTCGTCGCCAACGGCCACAACTGGTCGCCGAAGCTGCCCCGCTACGAGGGGCTGGAGGAGTTCCGGGGCGAGATCATGCACGCCTCGTCGTACAAGGACCCGGCGCAACTGCGCGGCAAGCGGGTGCTGGTCGTCGGGGCCGGCAACACCGGCTGCGACATCGCCGTCGAGGCGGCCCAGCAGGCGTCCCACTGCTGGCACTCCACCCGCCGCGGCTACTGGTACGCCCCCAAGTACGTCCTCGGCCGCCCCGCCGACCAGGTCAACGACAGCCTGCTCGCCCTGCGGGTGCCGCTGCGCGTGCGGCAGTGGCTCTACCACTGGACGCTGCGGCTCACCGTCGGCGACCTGACCCGGTTCGGCCTGCCCAAGCCCGACCACCGGGTCTACGAGACCCACCCCATCGCCAACAGCCAGCTCGTCTACCACGTCGGCCACGGCCAGATCACCCCCGTGCCGGACGTGGCCCGGTTCCACGCCAAGGCCGTCGAGCTGACCGACGGCCGCGAGATCGACCCGGAGCTGGTCGTCTTCGCCACCGGCTACCTGCCGCGCTTCGAGTTCCTCGACCCCCGGGTGCTCGGCGCGGACGAGGCGGGCCGGCCCCGGCTGTGGCTCAACGCGTTCGTCCCCGGCCACCCGACGCTCGCCGTCGCCGGCCTGGTCCAGCCCGACTCGGGGATCTTCACCCTGTCGCACTGGCAGACCGTCCTGTTCGCCCGGCTGCTCGCGCTGCGCGTGCGCCGACCGGAGCGGGCCGCCGCCTTCGCGCAGCGGGTCACCGCCGGGGCCGGCGAGCGGTACTCGGGGAAGGTCAAGGACAGCAGCCGGCACTGGTTCGAGGTGGGCCACGCCGACTACCTGCGCGCCGTCCAGCGCGCCATGCACGAGCTGGAGGAGAAGTGAGCCGGCAGCAGCGGGTGCGGATCATGCGCGGCCGGGAGTGGGCCCGGCCCGTCCGCCCGGCCCGGCGCGAGGTGCTCAGCGCGCTCCCCGAGGTCGAGCAGGGCCGCCCACCGCTGCTGTTCGTGCCCGGCTTCGGCCACGGCGCGTGGGCGTTCGCCGAACACTGGCTCGGCCACGCCGCCGGTCGCGGCTTCCCGGCGTACGCGCTGAGCCTGCGCGGCCACGGCGGCAGCGAGCCGGCGCCGGAGGCGACGCTGCGGGCGTACACCCATGACGTGACGCAGGCGGCGGCGGGCCTGCCGCGCCAGGCGGTGCTGGTGGGGCACGGCGCCGGGGCCCTGGTGGTGCGGCACGCCCTGGCCCGCTATCCGGCGCGGGCGGCGGTGCTGGCGGCCCCGGTGCTCGGCGACTGGTCGACGCTCGGCACGGCGCTGCGCCGCAACCCCGGCGGCACCCTGCCCGCGTTCGTCGGCGCGGGGCTGCGGCTGAGCCGCCGGCAGCTGTTCAGCCGCGAGCTGCCCGACGCCGAGGCCCGCCGGTACGCCGCCCGGCTCGGCCACGCCGGCCGGCGCGCCCAGTGGCAGCTGCTGACCCACCGCGACCCGGAGCCGGCCGTGGGCGACCCGCCCGTGCTGGTCGTGGGCAGCCCCGACGACCGGGTGGTCCCGCCGGCCGCGCTGAGCCGGGCCGCCCGCCGGCACGGCGGCGCGCCGCTGCTCTTCCCCGGCATGGGGCACGACCTGATGCTCGACGTCCGCTGGCGGGAGCCGATCGACGCGATCCTGGACTGGCTGGAGAAGGAACACCCACCGGCCTGACCCGCTGCCGGCCTGACCCGCTGCCGGCCTGACCCGCTGCCGGCGCGGCCCGTCGTCCGGGCGCGCCGGCAGCGGCCGGTCGTGCGGAGCGCCCGGTCAGCCGGTGGGGGCGAGGTGGGTCAGCAGCGACCCGCCGTCGTCGAGGGCGCTGAGGTAGGAGCGGGCCCACGCCCGGATGTCGTTGCGGTGCAGGTGCTCGCGCATCGCCCGCATCCGCGGCGTGACGTCGGCCGGGTCGGCCTCGAGCGCCGAGAGCAGCCCCTGCTTGAGCCCCTCCAGGTCGTGCGGGTTGACCAGGTACGCCTGCGGCAGCTCGGCCGCCGACCCGGCGAACTCACTGAGCAGCAGCGACCCCGTGTCGTCGACCCGGGCCGCCACGTACTCCTTCGCGACGAGGTTCATGCCGTCGCGCAGCGGGGTCACCGCCATCACGTCGGCGACCCGGTAGAGCGCCGCCAGCTCGGCCCGGTCGAACGGCTGGGTGAGGTAGTGGATGGCCGGCTCGCCCACCCGGCCGAACTCGCCGTTGATCCGCCCCACCTCGCGCTCGACCCGGTCGCGGAGGATCTGGTATTGCGTGACCCGCTCCCGGCTGGGCACCGCCACCTGCACCAGCACCGTGTCGCGCACCTTGACGTGCCCGCTGGCCAACAGCTCGCTGTAGGCCTTGAGCCGCTGCTCGATGCCCTTGGTGTAGTCCATCCGGTCGACGCTGAGGATGACGTGGCCGGGGTCGCCGAGGTCGTGGCGCAGCCGCTGGGCCCGCGCCACCACGTCGGGGCGGGCGGCCAGCGCGGCCATCTCGGCGGTGTCGATCGAGACCGGGAACGCCCCGATGCGGACCACCCGGTCGTCGACGCCGATGCGCCGGTCGGTCGCCGGCAGCTCCAGCACCTTCGCCACCAGCTGGGCGAAGTTGTGCGCGGCCTGGGCGCGCTGGAAGCCGATCAGGTCGGCGCCGAGCATGCCGCGCAGCAGTTCGGCCCGGCGGGGGAGCTGCATGAACAGCTCCGGCGGCGGGAACGGCACGTGCAGGAAGAAGCCGATCCGCAGGTCGGGGCGCAGCTCGCGCAGCAGGCCGGGCACCAGTTGCAGGTGGTAGTCCTGCACCCAGACCACCGCGCCCTGCTCGGCCGCCTCGGCGGTCGCCTCGGCGAACCGCTGGTTGACCCGCTGGTACGCCTCCCACCAGCGGCGGTGGTATTCCGGCTGCTCCACCGCGTCGTGGTAGAGCGGCCAGAGGGTCGAGTTGGCGAAGCCCTCGTAGTGGTCGCGGAAGTCCTCGCCGCTCAGCGGCACGGCGCGCATTCGCACGCTGCCGATGTCGGGCAGGCTCGGCGCCGGCCCGGTGCCGCCGGCCCAGCCGACCCAGGTGGCCGGCGTGTGCCGCAGCAGGGGGTGCAGGGCGCTCACCAGCCCGCCGGGGCTGCGTCGCCATTCGCAGGCGCCGTCGGGCGCCACACTGTCGTCGATGGGCAGGCGGTTGGCCACCACCACGAGGGAACTCTGTCGCATCTCGGGCATTCCGATCAGCAGAGACCGACCACCGCTAGCAAGGAACAACCGGGCAGCCAGTGCGGGAAGTGACGTACAGCGGTATTCCTACTGACAGTAAGTTACACCACTGTTACGCCCCATGCCGGGGGCGGTGCGCGTCCCGCAATTCGGGCATCCGCCGCCCGCCTGTGGGGACGGGTCACTACCCGGCGTATGGGGCCGCCTCAGACGCGGGCGCCGTCGTCGGGGTCGTCGTCGGAGTCGCCGGGGCGCAGCCGCCAGATCAGCGTCACGAAGCCGGCGAGGATGCCGGTGAAGCCGAGCAGGGTCACCACGGACGGGTCCACCGGCAGCAGCGTCGGCTCCAGGAAGAGCACGAACCCGGCGACGATGGCCAGCACGCCGGCCACCGCGTACTTGGAGACGCGGGGCAGCGGCGGTGGCGGCGGCGGGGTGTAGCGCTCGTCGGCGTCGTCGGGCAGGCCGGCGCCGAAGGTGTCCAGCCCGTCCAACAGGGACGGCTCGTCCTGCCGTCCCCCGCCGACGGAGACGCCCGAGACGTCGGCGGCCCACGGCAGCCGGCGTACGTCGGTGGCGGTGCCGCCCTCGTCCGCGCCGACCCGGCCGGTCGTGCCGGCCGGCTGCTCGTCGGGCTTGTCGTCGATGTCCTCGGCGGCGGGCCAGGGGTGCGCCCCGGCGGCCGGCGCGGTGTGGAAGCCGGCCACGATGCGGGCCCACTCGGCGTCGACGTCGGGCTCGTCGCGGGCCGGCGCGGCGGGGGCCTCCTCGGCGAGCTGGGTGAGGTAGTCGCGCGCGGTCGTCAGGTGGGAGCGGTCGACGTAGAGCCGGTCCACGGGGCGGGCCGGGACGGTGGTGGTGCGGGTGACCGGGTTCAGGTCGGCCGACGGCTGCAGGTACGCGGCGATGCCGCCCGCGGCCAGCACGTCGAGCAGGTGCTCGCCCACGCGCGGATCCACGTCGCCGGCGACCGCGTACTCGCTCGCGTCGAGCCCGTTGTCCCGCCGTCCCCGGCGGGCCCTACCCGCTGACACCGGACACCCTCCCTCGCGCACCTCCCGGTGCGGTAAGCACCCGACGCCCCGCACGCCGTGCCCTGAATCGTGACACGTCAGGGCCCCCTTCCGGGAGTGCGTTGTGGCGCGCCGTACGAAGTAAGGCCCCTGCCGCAGGTCGGGGCGGGGCCTCAATGTCGGTTTTCGCTAATCGCTTGCCAACAGAAGCCCCGTGCCCGGGCCCGCCACCAGCACCGCCCAGGCCGACCTGCCCCTGCCGACACCTACGCAGCTGAGTCGAATACGACATCACCCCCCCGCACCACCCCCCACC
>NZ_JAHWGR010000032.1:0-103341 GCF_020873825.1 Micromonospora sp. DH13 | reverse complement strand
CACAAAGCCAGTCAGGGTTAGAGTCACATCTACTGCCACCAGGCATCAGCCCATCACCTTCCGAGCCGACACGGCTAGCCTCACAGTCAGGCTTGATCCCTCCGCGGGCGGGCCCCGGCGAACCCCTCATGTCGTCCCGGTCCGTGCCGGCCGGCGGGCTACTGTGACCGGCGTGGTTGCTCAGGGGCGGCTCATCGACACTCGGGTGTCCTACGACACGGTGGCGGAGAGCTATGCCGATCTGCTGCGAGACGCCCTCGCCGCGGCGCCGTACGAGCGGGGGGTCTTGGCGCTGTTCGCGGAGCTGGTGCGGGCCGGTGGCGATGGACCGGTGGCGGACGTCGGCTGTGGGCCTGGGCGGATCACCGCCCACCTGCGCAGCCTCGGTGTCGACGCCTTCGGGATCGACCTCTCGCCTGCCATGATCGACCGCGCCCGACGTGACCATCCAGGCCTACGGTTCGCGGTGGGCTCCATGACCGACCTGAGCCTCGCCGATTCGTCCGCCGCCGGTCTCCTCGCCTGGTTCTCCCTGATCCACGTTCCCGATGACGAGGTCCCGGCGGTTCTCGGGCAGTTCCATCGGGTGCTGCGCCCCGGCGGCGTCCTGCTGCTCGGCTTCCACGTCGGCGACGGACGCCGGCTGAAGACGGAAGGCTACGGCGGCCACCCGATGAAGGTGTACGTCCACCGGCGTCCGACCGAACGGGTCAGCGGCTGGCTTCGCGACGCCGGCTTCGCCGTCGAGGCTGAGGTGCTGCACCAGCGGGACGAGAGCACGCAGGGCGCGTTTCTCTTCGCGCGGCGTCAGCCCTGACTGCGGGCATTCCGGCCAGCAGGAACACCGGGGCTACTTCCAGCGGAAGTGGATGAAGAGCCGGCCGAAGTTCTTCGAGTCCTTCTCCACCCGGTGGTAGAGCTGCTTGACGTCCTTCTGGTCGAGGAAGCGCAGCACCCGCTTCTTGAGCTGGCCGGAGCCCTTGCCGGGGATGATCTCGACGAGGGTGGCCTTCTTCGCCACTGCCTCGTCCATGATCCCGCGCAGCGCCCGGTCGATGTCGTGGCCCTTGTTGAAGATCTCGTGCAGGTCCAGCTTGAGCTTCATCCCGCCTCCACCACCTGCGCGACTCCCATGGCAGCCCATGGTAGGCCCGCGGCACAGCGGGACACCACGCGAGCGATCCCGCCCGGCGGCACCACCGCCAGCATGCCCTTTGCTCTGCACCCACGCGCGCAACAGCCACTGAAAGTAACCGCCACCATGGCCAGTTCCTCGCCCCCAGGCCCGCATATTCCCAGTTCAGCAAGGGGTGTGCGTCGGTAGGTGCAGAGCAAAGGGGGAACGAGATGGTAGTTGAGGCCAGGGGGCAGTCACGAAGAGTCACGGCGCACCTGGTGCGCGGCGGCGGGCGTGGGCGCCGATCAGCGGGCGGGGATACCCGGCCGGAGGCGGCGCGCGCCGGGGAGAGGGCGCCTTGTCCCTCCCCCGGCGGCGCGGTCAGTGGCCGCCGCTGACCCGGTTCTCCACTCGGCGCAGCGCGGTCGTGTAGTCGGTGTTCGTCGAGTACATCGCGGCGGCGATGCGCAGGTGCCGCAGCGCGTCCGCCGGGCGGTTCATCCGCTCCAGCGTCCGGCCCAGCACGTGGTGCGCGTAGTGGTCGCTCGGGTCCCGGTCGACCAGCTCGCGCAGCTGCTCCTCGGCGCGGTTGAGCTGCGCCGTCTGGAAGTAGGCGCGGGCCAGCAGCTGCCGCACCGCGGAGTTGCCGGGCTCGGCCTCGACGATCGGCTCCAGCAGCCGCACCGCCCCGGACGCGTCACCCATCTCGAAGAACATGGTCGCCCGTCGGTAGTCCGCCAGAAGGTCCATCGACCCACCTCCTCGTCTCGCGCCGGCACCTGATCCGACGCTGGCACAACACCGGCCGGACCGCGAGTGTTCCGCCACAGGAAGTTGCAGCCGGACGAGGTGTTAGGAAGGGGCCCTTCCTATACAAAAGGCGTTAACAAGGTGCCCTTCCTTACGCGCGTAGCGCGGTGGATAGGCTCGGGTGCTGATGAGCGCGACGATGGTGGTCAAGGATCTTGCGGCCGGGCACGGCGAGCGGCTGCTCTTCTCCGGGCTGGACCTGGTGGTCGCCCCGGGCGACGTGGTCGGCCTGGTCGGGGTGAACGGGGCGGGCAAGTCGACGCTGCTGCGTACCCTCGCGGGGTTGCTGCCCGTCGAGGCCGGCAGCGTCACGCTGAGCCCGCCCACCGCGACCGTCGGGCACCTGCCGCAGGAGCCGGAGCGCCGGCCCGGGGAGACCGTGCGGGACTTCCTGGCCCGGCGGACGGGGGTGACGGCGGCGCAGGCGGCCCTGGACGCGGCGACCGAGGCGCTGACGGCCGGGGCGGCCGGGTCCGACGACGCGTACGCCGAGGCGCTGGAGCGCTGGCTGGGCCTGGGCGGGGCGGACCTGGAGGAGCGGGCCGAGCAGGTGGCCGCCGAGCTGGGGCTCACCGTCGACCTGGACCACCCGATGACGGCCCTGTCCGGCGGTCAGGCGGCCCGTGCGGGGCTGGCCTCGCTGCTGCTCAGCCGCTACGACGTGTTCCTGCTCGACGAGCCCACCAACGACCTGGACCTCGCCGGGCTGGACCGGCTGGAGGGATTCGTCTCCGGGCTGCGCGCCGGCACGGTGCTGGTCAGCCACGACCGCGAGTTCCTCACCCGCACGGTGACCCGGGTGCTGGAGCTGGACCTGCACCAGCAGCTCGTCCGGCACTACGGCGGCGGTTACGCGGCGTACCTGGAGGAGCGGGAGGTGGCCCGCCGGCACGCCCGCGCCGAGTTCGAGGAGTACGCCGACACCCGGGCCGCGCTGGAGGCCCGCGCCCGCACCCAGCGGGCGTGGATGGAGAAGGGCGTGCGCAACGCCCGCCGCAAGGCCACCGACGGGGACAAGCACGTGAAGCACCACCGGGGCGAGACGTCGGAGAAGCAGGCGGCGAAGGCCCGGCAGACGGACCGGCTGATCGAGCGGCTGGAGGTGGTCGAGGAGCCGCGCAAGGAGTGGGAGCTGCGGATGGAGATCGCCGCCGCGCCCCGCGCCGGCGCCGTCGTGGCCGCGCTGCGCGATGCCGTGGTACGCCGGGGAAGCTTCACCCTCGGCCCGGTGACCCTGCAGATCGACTGGGCGGACCGGGTGGCGATCACCGGGGCGAACGGGTCCGGCAAGACGACGCTGCTCGCCGCGCTGCTGGGGCGGCTGCCGCTGGACGCGGGCCACGCCTCGCTGGGCCCGGGGGTGGTGGTCGGCGAGGTCGACCAGGCCCGGGGGCTGTTCCTCGGCGAGCAGCCGCTGCTGGACGCGTTCCGGCTGGCCGTACCGGAGCTGTCGCCGGCGGACGCGCGGACGCTGCTGGCCAAGTTCGGCCTGCGGGCCGATCACGTGCTGCGGACGGCGGCGTCGCTGTCGCCGGGCGAGCGGACCCGGGCGGCGCTGGCGCTGCTGCAGGGGCGCGGGGTGAACCTGCTGGTGCTCGACGAGCCGACGAACCACCTGGACCTGGCGGCCATCGAGCAGTTGGAGTCGGCGCTGGCCGGCTACCCGGGGACGCTGCTGCTGGTGACGCACGACCGGCGGATGCTGGACGCGGTCGCCGTCAACCGGCGGGTGCGGGTGGACGCCGGCCGGATCACCGAGGACTGACGGCGGGCGGATCGCGCCGTTCCGCCGCCGGGCGGCTCGCCAGGTCCGACGGCGTGCCGACCGGGGCCGGCGGGGTGACAATGACTCCATGCTCAAGTGGGAGTACGCGCTGTTGGTCCGGCGTCGCCAGGCGGCCAGCACGGACGTCGGCTGGGAGCTGGTGTTCGTCTGGTACGGCCCGGACGGCTCGATGGTCGACGTCACCCCGTACGGGGACACGGCGCTGGCGCACCTGAACCGGGCCGGCGACCAGGGCTGGGAGCTGGTCGGGATGAGCGAGGACCCGTCGCAGCCGGGCAGCAGCGAGCTGCACCGGTACCACCTCAAGCGGCCGAAGGCGGCTTCCGCGCCGCCCCGGCAGCGGATCCGGGGCGTGGGCAGGGCCGCCCGGCGCATCACCGGCTGACGGCCCGTCCTCGTTCGGGGGACGTTGCCCGGTCGGGGTGTAGCGCCCGCCCAGCCGGGTACGGGCGCACCGGAGGTGGCCCATGGTCGCGACGGCCCTGACCGCGCCCTCGGCCGAACGGCTGCGGGCGGTCGACGAGTTCCTCGCCGAGGCGTGGGCGGATCAGGCGGCCCACGACGCCCGGCTGCGTGACCTGGCGGTGCGGGTGCGCTTCGACCGGGGCGTGGCCCACCTGACCGGGGAGGTCGCCGACGCCGCGCAGCTGCGCCTGGTGCGGGAGCTGGTCGGCCGGCTCGCCGGGGTGTTCGGCGTCTGGGGCCGGGTGCGGGTCGCCGGCCGCGAACCGGTCGTGGTGGACCTGGGCTGCGGCGGCACCAAGCAGTATCCGCAGAACCTGGGGCTGGACATCTACCCCGCCCCGGGGGTGGACGCGGTGGCCGACCTGTCCGGGTCGCTGCCGCTGGCCGACGACTCGGTGGACGTGCTGTTCGCGGTGCACATCCTGGAGCACCTGATCGACTTCCTGCCGCTGGTGGACGAGTGCCACCGGGTGCTGCGCCCGGGTGGGGTGCTGCACGTGATGAGCCCCTGGTGGGGGCACGTGAACGCGGTGGCCGACCCGACGCACGTGCGGCTGCTGGACGTGCAGACGGTCAAGGGCATCTGTCTGCAACGCCCGCCGGGCACCCCGCGCTGGCATCCCCTGCACGTGGGCTGCGACGGTGCCAGCATCTTCGCCGACCTGACCCCGCTGGGCGCGGACGACCCGGCACCGGAGCCGCCGCACCTGGCCCGCTTCTTCAGCTGACACCCGGTCGGCCCGGCTGCCCCGGTCCCGGTGGCCCGGTGCCGGTCAGCCGGGCGCGTACCCCGGTGGGCGGGGCCACTGCTCCGCCTCGGAATCCACCCGTCGGAACGTTCCGGGGGACGGCGGGGACGGGGCGACGGTCGGGGCCGGCGGTGCGGGCGGCAGCGCGGGCTCCGGGGCGGGGCCCGGGGCGGCGGCGGTGGCCGGGGCGGCCACGCCCGTCGGTTGCGTCGCGCGCGGCTGCCAGGGCCTGTCACCGGCGAGCAGGCTGCGGAAGTCGAACTGGCACTTCGGGCAGGTCCGCAGGGCCGTCTCGGCCCGGCGGTCGCCGCACCGCTGGCAGTACGTCACCACCGTCTCGTCGGCGTCCATGCCCTGACAGCGCGGGCAGGCGAAACTGGGCCCCTTGCCGTTGAGCTGCACCAGCCGTCCGGCCAGCACGTACGGGGTGACCACCGCGCTGATGCTGCTCGCCAGGTCCCGCGTCCTGCGGGTGCGTTCCTGCAACCGTTCCAGATCGGGATTGGTGACCTTCTCCAGCCGGCAGGTGGTGCAGGTGCGCAGGGTCCGCACCGGAAGCATGCCCCGGATCCGCGCCTGCTGGTGCAGGAAGGTCACCACCGGCACGTCCGCCGGGTCGACGGTGAACCGGGCGGCCGGGGCCGACCCGACGGTGCCGGCGACCGCGGCGAGGTGCTCCTCGATCCGGACGACCAGTGACTGCACCTGCGCCACCAGGTGGGGTGGCATCCCGTCGGGGCGGCTGGCCACCAGGGTGCCGACCATCAGCATGCCGTCGGCCAGTTCGGCCGGCACCTCCGCGACGGCCTGCGGTGTCTCGAAGGTGAAGGTCTCGGTGCCGGCGCGGCTGACCGATGCTCGGCGCGGGGTGGCGGCGTCCCCGTCGAGCAGGCGGGAGGCGTGCCGGGACAGCACCGCTTGGGCCCGGTTGGCGATGCCGGCCGCGTTCTGCATGATCGCCACGTCGCCGGGGCCGGTCTGCCGCCACCAGGGCGCGAACGCGGCGGCGGCGGCCGGGTCGAGCCGGCCCAGCACGCCGTCGACGGCGCTGAGGACGGACCCGAACAGCTCGACGTAGACGGAGGTCAGACCCCAGTTCCGGCCCACCTTGCCGACCCAGCGGTCGGCCAGCAGGACGGTGACCCGGGTGCCGGCCGCGTCGGCTTCGAGACCGACCCGCAGGAAGACGGGCACCCGGGTGGCGGAGAGGGTCACCCCGCCGAGCTTCGACCCGCGGACCGCCTCCAGCAGGCTGAGCTGCTCGGCGCGCAGGTCGAAGGCGAGGTCCCGGATGACGCGGAGCAGGTGCTGCCGGGCCACGCTCGCCGGGGCGGCGACCCGGCGTTCCGCGCCGGCGGCGAGCCGGCCGGCCTCGGCGGCCAGCACGGCCGGCTGCGGCCGGCTGCCGGGGTCGTTGTCGTCGGCCCAGCTCATTCCGCGACGTCGAAGCTCGTGCCGGCGTCGAAGCTCGTCCCGGCGTCGTACGTGTCGTAGGGGGCGACCTCCGCGACGGCGGTGTCCAGGTGGGTGCCGGCCTGGGCGGCGTAGTCGAACGAGACGTCGTAGTTGCCGCCGGCCAGGTCGGCGTGGTTGGCGGCGGTGTCGAAGGCGCTGGCGGCGATGTCGGTGTTGCCGGCGGCCAGGTTCTCGTTGGCGTAGTCGACCCAGTCCTGCGCCGAGTCGGCCCACTGGTCGCCGCTGTCGGCATGCCAGGCCGACCAGTCCTGGTCGGCAGCCGCCCCGGCCAGTTCGCTCTCGACGGCGTCCGCCACCGGCTCGGGCAGCACCGGCTCGGGCAGCACCGGCTCGGGCAGCACCGGCTCGATCGCGATCGGTTCGACCACCGGCTGGTCGAAGGTGGCGATGCCGGCGTCCGTGACGGAGGTGTCAGCGGACAGGTAGTCGCCCCAGCTCGAATCGGCGCTCATCTCGCCCCCACTTTTCTGCTCGTCCCCACGTGCCGCCACATCATCGCGACTCGCCGTCACCGCGCCCATCCCCTGTTCGGCGTCAGCCGGCGGCACGACTGTCGCATGTGGACGAACAGACGCCTCGGGCGGGGTCAGCGGCCGAGGGTGCTCTCCCGGGTGTCGAGCCGGTAGGGGACGGTGAGCGCGCGGGGCGGGCCGCTCCGGTCCCCGTCGATCCGGTCGGCCAGCAGGTCGACGGCCAGCCGCGCGAGGCGTTCCTTGTCGGGGGCGACGGTGGTGAGGGTGGGGGTGGAGAAACGGCCGTCCTCGATGTCGCCGAAGCCGGCCACCGCCATGTCGGCGGGGACGCGCAGGCCGGCCTCGTGCAGCGCCCGCAGGGCACCGAGGGCGAGGGTGTCGTCGAAGCAGAGGACGGCGTCGGGGCGTACCCCCGAGGTGAGCAGGTGGCGCACGGCCGCCGCGCCGTCCGCGCGACGCCAGGCCGGCGCGGACGCGACGAGGCGCTCGTCGTAGGCGATTCCGGCTTCGGCGAGCGCGGCGGCGTAGCCGGCGAGGCGGAGCCGGGCGCCGGTGCCCTCGGCGGTGGGCCGCGCGCCGATCGCGGCGACGCGGCGACGGCCGAGGGCGATCAGGTGGGCGGTGGCCTCGCGGGCGGCGGCCACGTCGTCGATCGTCACGTGGTCGGCGGGGCCGGGGGCGACGCGCTCGCCGAGCAGCACCGTCGGGGTGCCGTCGTGGAGGTTGGCGAGGTCCTCGGCGGCGAGCGCCGGCGGGCTGAGGATCAGGCCGTCGATGAGGTGGCCGCCGATGCCGGCGGCGACGGCCCGCTCCCGCTCGGTGCCGCCGCCGGTCCGGCCGATCAGGACCGTCCAGCCCTGTTCGGCGGCGGCGGTGACGACGTGCCGGGCCAGTTCGGCGTAGTAGGGGGCGTCCAGCTCCGGCACGGCCAGGGCGATCATCCCGGTACGTCCCTTGCGCAGGTTTCGCGCCGACAGGTTGGGCCGGTAGCGCAGCTCGGCGATGGCCTGCTCGACGCGGGCCCGGGTGTCGGGCCGCACGTGCTGGTAGCCGTTGACGACGTTGGAGACGGTCTTCACGGACACGCCCGCGCGCTCCGCCACGTCCTTGAGCCGGTGTCGCACCGCCACCTCCGCGCTGGTGCCGCGAGCGCCCCTTTACACGTCGAGTACAACGTTATAGAACCGACGGGACATCGACGAAAGGCGGATTCCCCGGTGACCGCGAAGCTGACCATCGACCCGGCCTTCGCGATCGGCCCGGCCGACCGCCGAATCTTCGGCTCCTTCGTCGAGCACCTGGGGCGCTGCGTCTACGGCGGGGTCTACGAGCCCGGCCACCGCAGCGCCGACCCGCACGGCCTGCGCGGCGACGTCCTGGAGCTGACCCGGGAGCTGGGCGTCTCCGTGGTCCGCTACCCCGGCGGCAACTTCGTCTCCGGCTACCGCTGGGAGGACGGCGTCGGCCCGGTCGCCGACCGGCCCCGCCGGCTCGACCTCGCCTGGAAGACGATCGAGACCAATGCCTTCGGCCTCGACGAGTTCATGACCTGGGCGGCGGTGGCCGGCGTCGAGCCGATGATGGCCGTCAACCTCGGCACCCGGGGCGTGCAGGAGGCCTGCGACCTGCTGGAGTACGCGAACCACCCCGGCGGCACCCGGCTGTCGGACCTGCGTCGCTCCCACGGCGCGGAGCAGCCGTACGGGGTGAAGCTGTGGTGCCTCGGCAACGAGCTGGACGGCCCGTGGCAGGTCGGGCACAAGACCGCCGAGGAGTACGGCCGGCTCGCCGCCGAGACCGCCCGCGCGATGAAGATGATCGACCCGTCGATCAGCCTGGTCGCCTGCGGCAGCTCCGGCCGGGGCATGCCGACGTTCGCCTCCTGGGAGGCGACGGTGCTGGAGCACACCTACGAGCTGGTGGACTACGTCTCCGCGCACACCTACTACGACCCCGCCGACGGCGACCGGGCCAGCCTGCTGGCCTCGGCGGTGGACATGGACCACTTCATCGCCGAGGTGGTGGCCACCGCCGACCACGTGGCGGCCAAGCAGCGGCACCGGCGCAAGCTGAAGATCTCGTTCGACGAGTGGAACGTCTGGTACCAGTCCCGCCTCCAGGCCGACCTGGACCGGCGCGGCTGGGTCGAGGCCCCCACCCTGATCGAGGACGACTACACGGCCGTCGACGCGGTGGTCGTCGGCGACCTGCTGATCACCCTGCTCCGGCACGCCGACCGGGTGGGGGTGGCCTGCCAGGCGCAGCTCGCCAACGTGATCGCCCCGATCCGCACCCGCACCGGCGGTCCCGCCTGGCGGCAGAGCATCTTCCACCCGTTCGCCCTCACCGCCCGGTACGCCCGCGGCACGGTGCTGCGCACCGAGCCGGTCTGCCCGACGTACGCCACGAAGCGCTACGGCGACGTGCCGGTGCTGGACACCGTGGCGGTGCACGACGAGGAGGCCGGCGCGCTGACCGTGCTCGCGGTCAACCGGGGCACCGCCGACCTCCCCCTCGACCTGGACCTGCGCGGCCTGCCCGGCCTGGCCGGGGCGGCCCACCTGACCCTCGCCGCCGGGGACGACCCGGACGCCGTCAACACCGAGGCCGAGCCCGACCGGGTCACGCCCCGGGAGCTGGCGGCACCCACCCTCGACGGGGGTCGCTGCGCGGTGCTGCTGCCGGCGGTCTCCTGGAACCTGCTGCGCTTCACGCCCACGCCCACGTAGCACCGGTGAGGGCGGGTGAGAAGGGGACCCTTCTCTACCTCAGGCGTTAACAGGGGGCCCTTCCTTGCGCGCCAGGCGGTTGCGGCGGTAGCCGTAGCCGAAGTAGATGATCCCGCCGAGCACCATCCAGATCAGGAACCGGATCCAGGTCTCCACCGACAGGTTGAGCATCAGGTAGAGGCAGGCCAGCGCGGAGACGATCGGCAGCACCGGCGAGAACGGCACCCGGAACGGCCGCTCCAGGTCGGGGCGCTTGCGGCGCAGGATCGGCACGGCCACCGAGACCAGCACGAACGCGCAGAGCGCGCCGATGCTGACCAGGTCGGCCAGGGCCGACAGCGGCAGGAAGCCGGCGAGCAGCGCCACGGCCACCGTCATGACGGCCGAGATCCGGTACGGGGTGCCCCAGCGCGGGTGCACCTTCGCCACCGACGGCGGGATCAGCCCGTCGCGGCTGATGGCGAAGCCGATCCGGCCCATGGCCACCAGGTCCACGAGGATCACGCTGGTCAGGCCGGCGACGGCGGCGATGGAGACGAGGATGCCGGCCCACTCGGCCCCGACCGCGTTGAACGCGGAGGCGATCGGCGCGCCCCGGTCGATCTCGGTGTAGGGGACCATGCCGACGACGACCAGCGAGACGCCGATGTAGAGCACGGTGGAGATCAGCAGGGTGCCGAGCAGGCCGAGGGTGAGGTCCCGCTTGGGCCGCCGGGTCTCCTCGCCGAGGTTGGCCACGGCCTCGAAGCCGGTGTACGCGAAGAAGACCACGGCGGCGGCGCTGAGCACGCCGACGAACCCGAACACGGACGGCTCCAGCCCGAACAGGGCCTGGGTGACGGGCTGCTTGATCCCGTCGTCGCCGGCGCCGGCGGGCTCGGCCGGCGGGATGAACGGCGTGAGGTTGGCGGCCTTCACGAAGAACAGGCCGGCGACCACGATGAAGACGCAGATGGCCACCTTGACCAGCACGAGCAGGTTGGTGACCCGGGCGGACTCGCGGATGCCGACGATCGCCACGACGCCGAGCAGCAGCACGACGGCGATCGCGCCGACGTTGACGATGCTGCCCTCCTCGCCGAACCAGGCGGTGGGCAGGCCGAGCAGTTCGGCGAGGTAGCCGGACCAGCCGCGGGCCACCACGGCCGCGCCGAGGGCGAACTCCAGCAGCAGGTCCCAGCCGATGATCCAGGCGACGATCTCGCCCATCGTCGCGTACGCGTAGGTGTAGGCGCTGCCGGCGGTCGGCACGCTGGAGGCCAGCTCGGCGTAGCAGAGCGCGGCGAGCAGCGCGACCACTCCGGCGATGGCGAACGAGATCACCACGCCGGGTCCGGCGCTGTCGCGGGCCTCGATGCCGGTGAGGGTGAAGATGCCGGTGCCGATGACGATGCCGATGCCGAAGCCGGTGAGGTCACGCGCGCCGAGGCGGCGTTTGAGGCCGAGGCCGCCGTCCTCGCCGTCCGCCTCGCCCTGGGCTATCACGTCCTTGATCGGTTTGGTACGCAGCACGGACACCGCGCTCACCCCTCCCACCGTGCGACCACCACCGTGGCGGCCGGTGACCGGCCAAGCTACCCAGCCCGGCGACCCACGAATCACGACTTCGGGTGTCGATACGGTCACGGTCCGCCACGCGGCCCGGGGCGCGTCGGGCGGCGTTCGAGGCCGGGAGGGCATCGATCCGGCCGGAGGTCTTGCGCCGGGCCCGCCCGGTGTGAAAATTTCCTACCAGCGAAAGATTGACTGCGGCGGTTCTTGCCGCAGCAAGCATCGCGCCCGCCCGCCGAGCCCCACCGAAGGGACGCACCGGATGAAGGCAACTCGGCTCAGAGCCGCCGGGCTGGCCGTGGCCCTGCTCGGCGCGCTCGCCGCCGCCCCACCGACCGCCGCCGCTGCGGCCGCGAACGGCGGCGGCACCGCCACGCAGGCCGGCGCCACCACCTCCTGCACCACCGACCCGGCCACCCCGAAGCGGCAGTTCCGGGCCATGTGGATCTCGTCGGTGGTAAACATCGACTGGCCGACCAAGGCGTCGCAGACCGCCCCGGACCGCGCCGCCGCCCAGCGGGCGGAATACCTGGGCTGGCTCGACCTGGCGCAGCGGCTGCACCACAACGCGGTGGTGGTGCAGGTCCGGCCCACCGCCGACGCGTTCTGGCCGTCGCCGCACGAGCCGTGGTCGGAGTACCTGACCGGGGTGCGCGGGCAGGACCCGGGCTGGGACCCGCTGGCGTTCCTCGTCGACGAGGCGCACAAGCGCAACCTGGAGTTCCACGCCTGGTTCAACCCGTACCGGATCTCCATGCCGGCCCCGGGCGGCGCGGGCGCGGACCTCACCCAGCTCGCGCCCGACCACCCGGCCCGCCAGCACCCCGAGTGGACGTTCGCGTACCCGCCGGCCGGCGTCGCCGGCAGCCGGCTCTACTACAACCCCGGCGTCCCGGCGGTCCGCGAGTTCGTCCAGACCGCCATGATGGACGCCGTCACCCGGTACGACGTCGACGGCGTGCACTTCGACGACTACTTCTACCCCTACCCGAGCGGCAGCTACCAGGTGCCCGACGACGCGACGTTCGCCGAGTTCAACCGGGGCTTCACCGACCGGGCCGACTGGCGGCGGGACAACATCGACCTGCTGATCCGGGAGATGAACGACCGGATCAAGGCCGCGAAGCCGTGGGTGAAGTTCGGCGTCAGCCCGTTCGGCATCTGGCGCAACGCCTCGGCCGACCCGAACGGCTCGGACACCACCGGCAGCCAGTCGTACGACATCATCTCCGCCGACACCCGCAAGTGGGTCAAGCAGGAGTGGATCGACTACATCGTGCCGCAGCTCTACTGGTACATCGGCCAGTACCCGGCGGCCGACTACGCCCGGCTGGTGCCGTGGTGGGCCGAGACGGTGCGCGGCACCCGCGTGCAGCTCTACATCGGCCAGGCCGACTACAAGAGCGGCGACCCGGCGTACGGGTCGTTCTGGATGAACCCGCGCGAGCTGTCCGACCACCTGACGCTCAACCGGGCGTACCCGGAGGTGCGGGGCAACGTGCACTTCTCGGCCGTGCAGGTGCGGGCGAACCGGCTCGGGGCGACCGACCTCTACGCCGCCGAGCACTACGCGCGCCCCGCCCTGGTGCCGGCGATGCCGCACCTGCCGGCGAAGCCGCTGCTGCCCCCGGTGGTCACCGGCGCGCAGCGGCAGGCCGACGGGGTGCGGCTGAGCTGGCGGCAGCCGGCCGACGGCGTCGGCCCGCTGGGCCGGGCCACGTCGTACGCGGTCTACCGGTTCGACGGGACCGGCCCGGCCGGGGCGTGCGGCTTCGCCGACGCGTCCCACCTGGTCGGCACCGTCCGGGCCACCCCCGGCGCGACCCAGTCCTGGGTGGACGTCACCGCCGAGGCCGGCGCGCGGTACACGTACCACGTGACGGCGCTGGACCGGCTGTCGAACGAGAGCCCCGTCAGCCCGCCGCGCGTCGTGCGCTGAGGGCTGGCGGCACGGACGAGTGCCCCGGACGCCCCAGCGTCCGGGGCATTCGTCTGTTTCAACTGATGTCACCAGATGTTGGTTTATGACGTACTCGACCCTCCGCGATGTGATCGACACTTGTCGAATCCGGTGACCCGCCGGTAACCAGCCACACCGCACACCCCCGCGGAGGTCCCCCCGTGCCCAGACGCCTCGCCACAGTCCTCGCCTCCGGCGCGCTCGCCCTGCTCGCGGCGCTCGCGGTCGCCTCCCCCGCGACCGCCGCCGTCAGCACCAGCCAGAAGCTCAGCGTGCTGTCGAGCTGGACGCAGACCAGCGCCAGCAGCTACAACACCTGGAACTCGGCCCGGCAGAACCAGTCCGCCTGGGCCGAGTACGCCTTCAACTGGTCCACCGACTACTGCTCGTCCAGCCCGGACAACCCGCTCGGGTTCAACTTCAAGCTCTCCTGCCAGCGGCACGACTTCGGCTACCGCAACTACAAGGAGATGGGCCAGTTCCCGGCCAACAAGGCCCGGGTGGACAGCGCCTTCTACGAGGACCTGAAGCGGGCCTGCGCCACGTACAGCTCGGTGGTCCGCCCCGCCTGCTACAGCCTCGCCTGGACCTACTACGAGGCGGTCAGCATCTTCGGTTCCGTCGCGGCGGTCCGGCAGGCCGACATCGACCGCGCCGCCCGCATCAAGGCCGCCGCCGCCCGCTGAGGCGCAAGGAAGGGCCCCCTGTTAACGCATTCTGCATAGCAGGGGTCCCTTCCTAACCGCAGCCCTCGGCGGGGCGCGCAGGGGCAGGGGCGGGCGCGGGGGCGGGTGCCGGCATGCCGGTGGCCGCGAAGCGCGTCGAGTCCACCCCGAGGTCGGGGTGCTCCACCGCCAACGCCAGCGCCGCCGCCTCCTCCAGCCCCAGCTCGCTCCCCTGCGCGTACGCCTCGTCGAACGCCACGTCGCCCATCTCCCGACGCAGCGCGGCCTGCCGCTCCAGCCAGTACGCCCCGTAGATGCCCGGGGTCGACCGCAGGCTCTCCCGGGTCGCCTGCGCCGCGCCGAAGAGCCGGGCGGCGGTCAGCGGATCGCCGCCGGCCGCGCAGCGCACCGCGATCGCGTTCAGCGTGTCGCAGGCCCGGCGGTGGAAGCCGTGGCTCATCCGGGAGCGCAACGCCACCAGCAGGTGCTCGTGCGCGGCCACCAGGTCGCCCCGGGCCAGCGCCACCATGCCGAGCAGCATGTCCACCGACCGGCGCCCCCGGTCCGCCGGGCGGGCCGCCTCGACCGGGCGGGCCGCGCCGAGCAGCTCCGCGGCCTCCGCCAGCGCGCCGCGCCGCCAGAGCAGCTCGGCGAGGCTGAGCACCGCGAACAGGGCGTCCCCCGCCACCTCCCGCTCGTGCGCCCAGGCGATGACCTCCCGGCAGGCCCGCTCGGCGTCGGCGAACTGCCCCATGTCGACCAGCGGGGCGGCCCGCCCGGCCAGCACCCGGGCCAGCAGGCCGGCGTCGCCGGCCCGGCGGGCCGCCGCCTCGGCCTGCTGCGAGTAGCGCAGCTCCTCCGCGAACTCGCCGTCCGCGCCGGCGTGCAGCGAGTGCATGTAGTACGCGGCGGCCAGCTCGGCGTCCGGCACGTGCTCCCCGGTCTCGGCCATCCGGCCGTAGAGCCGGAACAGCCAGAGGCGTCCCTCCCGGGCCAGCCCGCGCTCCCGCCACCACTGGTCCAGCCCGCCGGCCAGGCACAGCCCGTTGCGGGCGCTGCCGCCGGTCGCGCACCAGCGCAGCGCGGCGCGCAGCTCGCCGGCGAGCGGGTCGAGGGCGTACAGGGAGAGGGTCGTCGGCCGGCCGTCCGGCCCGAGGTAGGCCCGCCGCAGCGCGCGCGTCGACCAGGCCAGGTGCCGGTCCCGGGCCGCCCGCTCCTCACCCGCCTGGGCCAGCCGCCGCGCCGCGTACGCCCGGATCGGGTCGAGCATCCGGTACGTACTGCCCGACGCGTGCGGCTCGGCCAGGATCATCGACTTGTCCACCAGCACCGACAGCGGGTCGAGCGGGTCGTCGTCGAGCAGCCACTCCACCGTCGGCAGGTCCACCGGGCCGGCGAAGACCGCCAGCCAGCGCAGCAGCCGGGCCGCCCGGGGCCCGAGCGTCCGGTACGACCACGTGACGGTGGCCTGCATGGTGAGGTGCCGCTCGGCGGCCGACCGCTGCACGGCCCGGGTCGCCGGGGTGGGCGGCGCGTTGCCCCGGGACGCCGCCACCAGGTCGACGGTGTCCTGCTGGTTGCCCGTCCAGCCAGGCTCGTCCCGGGGCGGCTGGGGGGCGGCGTCCCGGCCGGCGTCGAGGGTCCCGAGCACGTCGTCGAGGCGCTCGGCGAGCTGCCCGACGGAGAGCACCCGCAGCCGGGCGGCGGCCAGCTCGATGGCGAGCGGCAGCCCGTCGAGCCGACGTACCACCCGCCGCAGGTCGGCCGACTCGACCGGGGCCGGCTCCCGGCCGCCCCGGGCCGCCGCCGTGCGGTCCAGCAGCAGCGCCACCGCGTCGCTCTCCGCACCGCCCGGCCGGGGCTCCACGGACAGCGGCGGGATCCGCCACACCACCTCGCCGGGCAGGCCGAACGACTCGCGGCTGGTGGCCAGCACCCGGACCCCGCCCCCGCCGGCGAGCAGCAGGGAGATCAGCTCGGCGCAGGCGGCCGGCTGGGCGTCGCAGGTGTCCAGCAGGATCAGCATCCGGCGGGCGGCGGCGTACTCGACGAGGGTGTCCACCATCCGGCGGCCGGGCTCCGGACGCAGCCCGAGCACGGCGGCCACCGCGAACGCCACCAGCCCCGGGTCGGTCACCGTGGCGATGTCGACGAACCAGACGCCGTCCGGATATTCCTCCACCATGCCGGCCGCCAGCTCGACGGCGAGCCGGGTCTTGCCGGCCCCGCCCGCCCCGAGCACGGTCACCAGCCGGTGCCCCGCCGTGAGCCGGCGCAGCGCGGCCCGCTCCGCCTCCCGGCCGACGAAGGAGGTGACCTGGGTCGGCAGGTTGTGCGCCACCGCGTCGGCGGTGCGCGGCCGGGGGAACTGCCGCTCCAGGCCGGGCGCGAGCAGCTGGAACAGCCGCTCCCGGTCGTCGAAGCCGCGCAGCCGGTGCAGGCCGAGGTCCAGCAGGGACGCGCCCGCCGGCAGCGGGGAGGCGAGCCGCGCGGTGGCCGCCGAGCAGAGCACCTGCCCGCCGTGGGCGGCGGCGGCGACCCGGGCGGCCCGGTGCACCTCGTGGCTGGCGTACTCGCCGTCGCGGGGCTCCGCCCAGCCGGTGTGCAGGCCCATCCGGACGCGGGGCGCGGCCTCCGGGGCCGGCCAGTCGTGCGTCGCGAGCGCGCGCTGCGCGGTGAGGCAGGCGGTGAGCGCGGCACCGGCGTCGGGGAACGCGATGAAGAACGAGTCGCCCTCGGTGAGCAGCTCCGCGCCGTCGGTGCGGGCCAACGTGTCCCGCAGCAGCCTGCGATGCTCCCGCAGCACCGGACGGTACCCGGGACCGAGCAGCTGGGCCAGGCGCGTCGAACCCTCGATGTCGGTGAACACGAAGGTCACCCATCCGCTCGGGAGGTGGACCACTGGCGACATGCGTCGAACCTCCGCCCCCGTGACGACGGGTACATGCTGCCCTATGGTCGTGCCGTCACGCATCGTGAGAACGGATGGGCGAAATCCGCCCCAAGGTGCCAACCGGGGCCGGAAACGGCAGGACCCGGGCCGTTACGGCCCCGTCGGGCCAGGTCGGGCGGGCCTGGGCCGGACGCGACGGGTCGGCCCGGGGGCCGGGGTCGTCCGGGGCGGGGCCGTTCGGGGCGGGGTCAGCAGCCGCACCCGCCACCGCAGCAGCCGCCACCGCCGCCGGCGGAGGGGGCCGGTGCGGCCGCACCCGCGCCGCCACGGCCGGTCACGGCCACGGTGGACAGGAGCTTGACGGTGTCGGCGTGCCCGCTCGGGCAGGACGCCGGCGCACCGGCCTGCGCCATCGGACGGTTGACCTCGAAGGTGTCGCCGCACGCGCGGCAGCGGAACTCGTACCGGGGCATGGCACCAGGGTACGGCCGGGCCTGACTCCGGGCGGGACATGGGTGATACTCGACGGGTGGTGGACGGCGAGGACAGAGCGACGGTTCGGCCCCTGCGACCGGCCGCGCCGCCCGAGGGCCCGGGTGGTGTGCCGCCACGCGCCCGGGTGCCCCGCCCCCGCCGACCCTGGCTGCGGGGCGAGTCGCCCGCCGACGCCCCACCGCCCACCGCAGCCCCGCCGACCGCCGACGCCCCGCCGCCGGCCGAACCGGAGCCGGCGAAGCCCGAACCGGTGAAGACGGAGCCGGCCGAGCTGAAGACGGAGCCGGCCGAGCCGACGGCGAAGGAACCGGCCGAGCCGGAAGCGAACGAGACGACCAAGTCGACGGCGAAGGAAGCCACCGAGCCGGAGGCGGAGAAGCCGGCCGAACCGGAGGCCGAGCCGGAGAAGCCGGCCGGGCCCGGGGCGGCGAAGCCGACCGGGGCGGCCCGCCGGCGTCGGGTGCCGTTCGCCCACGCCGTACGCATGCCGCCGCCCCGGCAGGCGGCGGTCGCCGCCGCCCGCGCCACCCGGGCCTGGTCCCGCCGCCCGAGCGGCCGGCTCACCCTGCCCGGCCTGTTCCTGCTCGCGCTGGTCGCCGGCACGGCCGCCGCCGGGGCGCTGCTGGTGCCGGCGTCCGCGCCGAAGCCCCGCCCGGTGGCGGTGGACGGCACCGCCGGCACGCCGGGGGCCGGCACGGCGACGCCGCAGGGCGGGCTGCTGCCCGGCGGGTCGGCCACCCCTCTGCCGCCCGGCGCGACGGCGGTGCCCGGCGCGAGCGCGGGGCCGGTCGTGCCGGTGCCGAACGGCCGGCCGGCGGACGCGCTCGCCGCGTGGGCCCAGCAGACCGGGGCGAAGGTCGGCATCTCGCCGGTGGCCATGCAGGCGTACGGGTACGCCGAGCTGGCGCTCGCCCAGACCACCCCGGGCTGCCGGCTGAGCTGGACCACCCTCGCCGCGATCGGGTACGTCGAGTCGAGCCACGGCCAGGCCAACGGCGCGACCCTGGGCCCGGACGGGCAGGCGCTCCCGGAGATCATCGGCGACGCGCTCGACGGCAAGGGCGGGCGGCAGCGGATCACCGACACCGACCGCGGGCTGTACGACGACGACACCGTCTACGACCGGGCGATCGGGCCGATGCAGTTCATCCCGACGACCTGGCAGGAGATCGGCGCGGACGCCGACAACGACGGGCGCAAGAACCCGCACGACCTGGACGACGCGGCCCTGGCCGCCGGCAACTACCTGTGCAAGGGCGGCCGGAACATGACGGTCCCGGGCGACTGGTGGGGGGCCATCCTGTCGTACAACGACGTGCGCCGCTACGCCCAGGACGTCTTCGACAAGGCCAACGAGTACGGGCTGGCCAGCCGCCGCCTGTGAGGTGACCGCCGGGCCCGCGGGAGAAACCGGGCGCGTCCAGGAACTGGACACTTCCGTCAAGCTGCCGTAAGCGGCAAGCTAGACGGGTGATGGTGCGCGAATGGGACCCCCGGACCGCGTCGCCCGCCGAGCTCGCGTCGCTGCTGGACACGCTGAACGCGGTGCTGGCGGCCGACCTCCCGCAGGACCCGCCGTGGCGGGGGACCCACCTGCGGGAATACCTCTCCGAGGTGATGCCCGGCGAGCGGCGGATCTCCTGGGTGGCCCAGGCCGACCCGGCCGCCGGTGGCGCGCCCGGCCCGATCCTCGGCCACGTCCACGTGCTGCTGCTCGGCGACATCGGCGTGCTGGAGGTGCTGGTGCATCCGTCGGTGCGCCGCACCGGCCTGGGCCGGGACCTCGCCCGGATTGCCGCCCGCCGGGTCTACCAGGAGGGCTTCCAGTCGATCGGGGTCGAGGTCGTCGGCGGCACCCCGGCCGTGGCGTTCTACGAGGCGTTGGGCTTCTCCCGGGAGTACGTGGAGACCCGCAGTGTGCTCGACCTGTCCGGGGTGGACTGGTCGGCGCTGGCCGAGATGGCCACGGGAGTCGGCGCGGGATACCAGGTCCGGTTCTGCCCGGGCGGCCCGCCGGACGACCTCATCGAGGCGTACGCGCGGGCGAAGGCCGAGGTGCGCGACGTGGACGACGGCGAGCTGCGCCCCAGCTCGTACGACCCGCAGCGGCTGCGGGACAGCCTGGCCACACTGCACCGGCGCGGCATGAAGCCGTACATCGTGCTCGCCACCCACGACCGCACCGGGGAGGTGGCCGGGCTGACCGAGGTGGTGGTGCCGGCGCAGCACCCCACCCGGGCCGACCAGTACGACACGATCGTGGTGCAGGAGCACCGGGGCTACGGCATCGACCGGGCGATCAAGGCCCGGATGCTGCTGGAGCTGCGCTCGGCCGAGCCCACCCTGACCGAGGTGCAGACCTGGAACGCCCAGGCCAACGAGGCGATGCTGAAGGTCAACGCCGAGCTGGGATACCAACCGGACCGGGAGTGGTGCGAATACGGCGTGGACGTCGCCGAGCTGGTGCACCGCCTCGGCGGCTGAGTCGGCTATTCACCAAAGCGCCCCGTGGGGGATGGACGGCGGACAGCGCCGCCGCTTAACGTGCGTTCGTTCACGTCCACCCATCGTGGAGGCCCCATGCGCCCGCGCCGCAGAACTGCCGCGCTCGCGACCGCCGTAGCCGTCACCATCCCGGTCATCGGCGTCGCACCCACCGCGGCCAGCGCCGCGCCCACCGACCTGTTCATCTCGGAGTACGTCGAAGGCTCGTCCAACAACAAGGCGATCGAGCTGTACAACGGCACCGGTGCCCCCGTCGACCTCACCGCCGGTGGTTACCAGCTCCTGCTCTACTTCAACGGCAACACCACGGCCACCTCCCTGGCCCTCACCGGGACGGTGGCGGCGGGCGACACGTTCGTCTTCGCCGCCGCCTCGGCCGCGCCGGCGATCCTCGCCCAGGCCGACCAGACGACCACCGCCAGCCTGTTCAACGGCGACGACGCGATCGTGCTGCGCCGGGGCACGACGGTGCTCGACTCGATCGGTCAGGTCGGCGTCGACCCGGGCACCGAGTGGGGCAGCGGCCTGACCAGCACCGCCGACAACACGCTGCGGCGGCTGCCCACGGTCACCTCCGGCGACACCGACCCGTCGGACGCCTTCGACCCGGCCGCGCAGTGGGCCGGCTTCGCCACCGACACGTTCGACGGGCTGGGCGCGCACACCGTCGACGGCGGCGGCCCCGTCGACCAGCCCGCCACCGTCACCTGCGGCGGGGCGCTGACCACGTCCGCCGGCACCGCCGCCAGCCGCGAGGTCACCGCCACCGACCCGGACGACACGATCGTCGACCTGGCGGTCACCTCGGTCGCGCCGGCCCCGGCCACGGGCACGATCAGCCGCACCGGGTTCACCCCGGCCGACGCCGTCGGCGGCACCGCCCGCGCCACGGTCGCCACCAGCGCCGACCTGGCCGCCGGGGCGTACACCGTGACCGTGACGGCGACCGACGCGGACGGCGCCACCGCCACCTGCGCGCTGGCCGTGGCCGTGACCCGGGAGCTGACCGTCGGGGAGGTGCAGGGCCCGACCACCGACGCCGAGTCCGGCCCCGCCGACCGGTCGCCGCTCGCGCCGGCCTCGGGCAACGGCACGAGCAGCACGCTGTACGACGTGCGGGGCGTGATCACCCAGCGCACCCTGGCCCGGACGTCGGCCGGGGCCGACCAGTACGGCTTCTTCCTGCAGAGCCGCGCCGACGACACCGACGGCGACCCGAACTCCTCCGACGGCGTCTTCGTCTTCATGGGCGCGTTCACGTCGCTGATCGGCGGCTACGTGCCGACGGTGGGCGACGAGGTGGTGCTGCGGGCCCGGGTGTCCGAGTACTACAACATGACCCAGCTCTCCGGGGCCTCCCTGGTGCGCAAGGTCGCCTCCGGGCTCGACGTGAACGCCGTCGTCGCCGTCGACGACGCGGTGCCCCCGGCCGACCTGGCCGCCGCGCAGCGGTTCTGGGAGCGGCACGAGGGCGCGCGGGTGCGGGTCCGGGCCGGCAGCGGCGCGGTGAGCGGCCGGGACGTGTTCGCGTCCACGGCCGACTCGGAGGTGTGGGTGGTCGACCGGGACGACCCGCTGCTGGGCCGCGCCGACGCGTACGCCCGCCGGGTGTTCCGCGACGCGCACCCGCTGGACAACGACGCGACCCGCCGCTTCGACGACGGCAACGGCCAGCGGATCATGCTGGGCACCATGGGCGTCAAGGCCACCGCCGGGGACAACGCCGCGCTGCTGCCGCCGGCCCGGACCTTCGACACCCTCACCGAGGACGCGTACGGCGCGCTCTACTTCTCCTTCGAGAAGTACGGCGTCCAGGTCGAGCGGGCCGCCTTCGCGGCCGGGGCCGACCCGTCGAAGAACAACCCGCCGCAGCCGGCCGACCGGTCGCGGGAGATCGCGGTCGCCACGTACAACGTGGAGAACCTGTACGACTACCGGGACGACCCGTTCGACGGCTGCGACTTCACCGGCAATGCCGGCTGCACCGGGGTCAGCCCGCCGTTCGACTACGTGCCGGCCAGCGAGGCCGACTACCGGGAGCACCTGACCGCGCTCGCCGACCAGATCCGCACCGACCTGCACGCGCCGGACCTGATCCTGGTGCAGGAGGCCGAGGACCAGGACATCTGCTCCGTCTCCGGCGGCGCGCTGGTGTGCGGCGACACGAACGACGCCGACGGCGCGCCGGACACCCTCCAGGAGCTGGCGCTGGCCGTGGCCGCCGCGGGCGGGCCGGCGTACGCCGCCGCGTACGACCGGACCGGCGCGGACGCGCGGGGCATCACCGCCGGGTTCCTGTACCGCACCGACCGGCTGTCGCTGCCCGAGGCGACCGCCACCGACCCGCTGCTCGGCTCCGCGCCGACGGTGCCGTACCGGTCGGCGGGGCTGCCGTCCAACGCGGACGTGCAGAACCCGAAGGCGCTCAACGCGGTGCTGCCGGCCGACACCGACACCTCCACCGGCAAGGACGGTAACAACGTCTACACCCGGGCCCCGCAGCTTGGCAGGTTCTGGGTCAAGGCGGCCCCGGGCTCGTCCGAGGGCTACCACCTGTGGGCGCTGAGCAACCACTTCTCGTCCGGGCCGGACAGCCGGGTCGGCCAGCGCACCGAGCAGGCCCGCTACGGTGCCGCGCTGGTCACCGCGATCCACAACGCGGACCCGAACTCCCGGGTGGTGTACGGCGGGGACCTGAACGTCTTCCCCCGCCCCGACGACCCGATCGCCACCGGGGCCGACCCGACCCCGTCGGACCAGCTCGCCGCGCTCTACGACGCGGGCCTGCACAGCCTGTGGGACGACCTGGTCGCCGAGGTGCCGTCGTCGGCGTACTCGTACAGCTTCCAGGGGCAGGCGCAGACGCTGGACCACCTGTTCGTCAACGACGCGCTGCGCGACGACCTGGTCCAGGTGCGGGCGGCGCACGTCAACGCCGACTGGCCGGCGGAGTTCACCGGGGACGGGTCGCGCGGCTCCAGCGACCACGACCCGCAGGTGGCCCGGTTCCGCTCCCGCGCGTCGCTGAGCGTCGCCGACGCCACGGTGGTCGAGGGCGACAAGGGCACCCGCCCGCTCACCTTCACCGTCACCGTGTCCCGGCCGCTGTCCCAGCCGGCCCTGATCTGCGCCGCCACCTACGGCACCACGGCGCAGGCCGGGTCGGACTACGAGCCGTACGTCGGTTGCAAGGTCCTCGCGGCCGGGCAGACCTCGCTGAACTTCGCGGTCACCGTGCGCGGTGACCGCAAGCGCGAGGCCGACGAGAAGGTGAACCTGCTCGTGGCCGGCGTGCCCGGCCTGCACCTGGCCGACCCGCTGGCCGTCGGCACCATCGCCAACGACGACTGACCCGCACGGCGGCCCCACGGCGGCCCGTCACCCGGCTCCTGGCCGGGCGGCGGGCCGTCAGCCGTACGGGGGGACGGCGCGCGGCGGTGGCGGCACGTGCCTGAGCTTCGCGACCCGGACCTCCCACCGGCTGCGGCGGCGCATCGCGTCCCGGTAGGAGCGGTTGCGGTAGAAGGTCTCCGGCGGGCGGGCCAGGCCGTAGACGTCGGCCCACCACTCCCCCGGCTCGGGGTCGAGAATGGTGTCCAGGTGTGACGGGTAGCGCCGCTCGGCCCCGTCGCGGGCGTCGTCGCGGTCGCGCATCGGCTGGAGCACCCGGCCGAACTCGTCCACCACGGCCAGCCGGAAGCCCGCCGCCGCGAGAAGCCGGCGCAGCACGGCGATGCTGGGGGTCAGCGCGCCGGCCTCGATCCGCCCGATCGTGGACGGGTGCACCCCTGCGTAGGCGGCCAGCTCGCGTTGGCTGGCGTCGGCCCGCCGCCGCACGGCCCGGATGATGCCGGCCGCCGGCCACGGGATGTCGAACGGCTCGGTCAGCATCACCGGCGGCTCGTCGCCGGCTGTGGGCTCGCCGGCTGCCGGGTCGGCGTCCGTGGCCCCGCCGGCTGTCGGGTCGGCGTCCGTGGCCTCGCCGGCTGTCGGGTCGCCGGACTCGGCGTCGTCGCCTCCGGGGGCGTCGTCCGGCTGTTGTGGCGCAGTGTGGGCTGCCATGGGTTCACGTTCCCCGGCCGCGCGGACCGGTCGCAACCCCGCCCCGCGCGGCTGTGGATAACCGGGCGTCTGGCGGTAACCCCGCCGTCCGCAGCGGCTGCGGATGTGGCTGGGCTGTGGCCGGGGACCGGCGTGAGGGCCGGGGCCGATCGCGGCGCAGGCAACCACTCCCCTCGGCCCCTTTGCTCTGCACCCACCGACGCAGCAGTCACCCTAGGTGAGCGTTGCGCCCGTGGGTGCAGAGCAAAGGGGGCGGAAAAGAGGGTTGGGGCCCGACGCAAAGGGCGCACAAAAGGGACAGCAGGGAGCGGAAGGGAAACGAGGGCGCGCAGCCCCAGATGCGCTCAGTAACGCTCGCGGAGCAGGCGGGCGGCCTCGACCGCCCAGTAGGTGAGGATGATCTGCGCCCCGGCGCGCCGGATCGAGGTCAGTGTCTCCAGCATGACCCGCTCCCGGTCGATCCAGCCGTTCGCGGCGGCTGCCTCGACCATCGCGTACTCGCCGGAGACCTGGTAGGCGGCGACCGGGACGTCGACCGCCGCGCGCACCGCCGCCACCACGTCGAGGTAGGGCAGGGCCGGCTTGACCATCACGATGTCGGCGCCCTCGGCGACGTCGAGCGCGACCTCGCGCAGCGACTCCCGCAGGTTCGCCGGGTCCTGCTGGTAGGTGCGCCGGTCCCCGTCGAGGCACGACTCCACCGCGTCCCGGAACGGGCCGTAGAAGGCGGAGGCGTACTTCGCCGCGTACGCGAGCACCGCCACGTCGGTGTGACCGGCGGCGTCCAGGGCCCGGCGGACCACGCCCACCTGCCCGTCCATCATCCCGGACGGGCCGACCACCCCGACCCCGGCGGCGGCCTGGGCCACCGCCATCTCGGCGTACGCGGCGAGGGTGGCGTCGTTGTCCACCTCGCCGTCGGGGGTGAGCAGGCCGCAGTGCCCGTGCGAGGTGAACTCGTCCAGGCACAGGTCGCTCATCACCACGGTCGCGTCGCCCACCTCGGCGACCACGTCGGCGATGGCGACGTTGAGAATGCCGCCCGGGTCGATGCCGCCGGAGCCCCGCTCGTCCCGCGTCGCCGGCACCCCGAAGAGCATGATCCCGCCCACGCCGGCCTGCACCGCCTCGGCGGCGGCCTTGCGCAGCGAGTCCCGGGAGTGCTGGAGCACCCCCGGGAGCGACGCGATCTGCCGCGGCTCGGTCAGCCCCTCCTTGACGAACATCGGCACGACCAGCTCGGCCGGGTCGACGCGGGTCTCGGAGACCAGCCGCCGCACGGCCGCGTTGCGGCGCAGCCGGCGGGGCCGGATCTCGGGGTACGGCATGAGGGGCCTCCCTGAACGAGCTGGACGAACCGTGCGAGCCGCGCAGCCGGTGCGGCTAGCGGAACCGCAGGGCGGTCGGCCCCTGCACCTTCGAGCCCCGGCGCTGCTTGGCCGGCATGGCGGCCAGCTTCTCGCGCAGCTCGACGGCGTAGGCGGCGAGCGCCTCCACGAGATCGGGCACCGAGGCGTGCTGAGGCTGGACGTCGACCCGCAGGCCGAACTCCGTCGCGGTCTCCGCCGTCTTGGGCCCGATGACCGCGACAACGGTACGCGCGTGCGGCTTCCCGGCGATGCCGACCAGGTTCCGGACCGTGGAGGACGAGGTGAACAGCACCGCGTCGAACCCGCCCGACTTGATCGCGTCCCGGATCTCGGCGGGCGGCGGGGCGGCCCGGACCGTGCGGTACGCGGTCACGTCGTCGACCTCCCAGCCGCGCTCGGTGAGCCCGGCGGCGAGGGTCTCGGTGGCGATGTCGGCGCGCGGCAGCAGCACCCGGCCCACCGGGTCGAGGATCTCGTCATGCGGCGAGAACTCGGCGAGCAGCCCCTCGGAGGACTGCTCCCCGGCGGGGACCAGCTCCGGCTGGATGCCGAACGCGCGCACCGCGTCGGCGGTGGCCTCGCCGATACAGGCGATCTTGACGCCGCCGAAGTGCCGGGCGTCCAGGCCGTGCTCGGCGAACTTCTCCCACACCGCGCGGACGGCGTTGACCGAGGTGAAGACCACCCAGGCGTACCGGCCGTCGACCAGGCCCTTGACCGCCCGCTCCATCTGGGCGGGGGTACGCGGCGGCTCGACCGCGATGGTCGGCACCTCGCACGGGATCGCCCCGTACGCGCGCAGCCGGGCGCTCATCACCCCGGCCTGCTCCTTGGTGCGCGGGACCAGCACCTTCCAGCCGTACAGCGGGCGGTTCTCCCACCAGCTCATCTTGTCGCGCTGGCCGACGCCCTCGCCGACGGTGAGCACGACCCGGCCGGTGAAGCCGAGCGCCGCCGCGACGAACGAGTCGACGGTCGACGTGGTCGTGTACTGGGTCTCCCCGGTGCCGTCGCCGGTCACCCCGACGCCGGTGGCGCCGTCGACCCCGGCGGCGAGCAGGCCGTCGCGGATCGCGGCCAGGTCACCGGCGTCCACGGCGAGCGCCAGCGAGCCCCGGCCGACGGCGGCGGCGAGCGCGTCGAAGTCCAGCGTGGTGACGTCCTCGACATCGGCGGCGGTGCGTACGCCCGGCAGCGGCACGCCCGCGTAGGTGGCGACGCCCTCGGCCTGCCCGACGCCCGGCACCACCTCAAAGTGCGCGGCGGTCCGGGCGACCGCCTGCACCTCCTTGACCACGGAGTCGTGGCCGAACGGGTCCCCGGCGACCAGGTGCACGGCGTTCAGGCCGGACCTCGCGGCCGAGATCAGCACCTTCGCCACGTCACCCGGCACGCCCTCCGCCGGGGAGAACTGGGCATCGGACTTGGCCTGGGCGCGCACGGCGTCGAGCAGCGACTCGGGGACTCCCCGGTCGTATACCACCTGGTCGGCGTCGACCAGGGCGTCGTGCGCCCGGCGGGTCAGCAGGCCCGGGTCGCCGGGGCCGGCCCCGACGAACGCGATACGGCCGACGGGCTTACGGGTGCGGGTCATTCTGTGCTCCCAAATTGCTGGGTCCCCGGACCGGCGTTTCCTTCGTGGCCGAGGATCGAGTCGGCGCCGAGTTCGAGGAGTTCGGCGGCGAGTGCCTTGCCGATCTCCGCCGCGTCGGCGGGCGTTCCGGTGCGGGACAGCCGGAGGTCTCGCGTGCCGTCCGGGCTGATCACCGCCCCGCGCAGGTAGATCTCATCGCCGGCGTCGCCTTCGGCGAGTTCCGCATAGGCGGCGACGGGTGCGCTGCACCCGGCCTCCAGGGTGGCCAGCAGCGCCCGTTCCGCGATGACCGCGGCCCGGGACGGTGCGTGGTCGAGCACCGCGAGCAGCTCGACCAGGTCGGTGTCGTCGGCCCGGCACTCCACGGCCAGCGCGCCCTGGGCGGGCGCGGGCAGCATGAGCATCGGGTCGAGCGTCTCGGTGATCACGTCGGTGCGGCCGATCCGGGCGAGCCCGGCCCGGGCCAGGACCACGGCGTCGAGGTCGGCGTCCGGGCCGAGGACCCGCGCCAGGCGGGTGTCGATGTTGCCGCGGATCGGGGTGACCTCCAGTTGCAGCCCGAGTGCGTGCAGCTGGGCGATGCGACGCAGCGCGCCCGTGCCGACCACGGCGCCGGGCGGCAGCTCGGCGAGGGTACGTCCGCCCTTGGCGACCAGCGCGTCGCGCGGATCCTGGCGGGGCGGCACCGCCGCGACGTGCAGCCCGGGGGCCGCCGCGGTGGGCAGGTCCTTGTAGGAGTGCACCGCGAGGTCGATGGTGCGGGCGGTCAGGGCGTCGCGCAGCGCGGAGACGAAGACGCCGACGCCGAGCCGGTGCACGGGGGCGGACGAGCGGTCGCCGGCGGTGACCACCTCGACGAGTTCGACCTCGCGGCCGGTCGCCTCGGTGAGCGCCGCGGCGACCTGGCCGGACTGGGCCATCGCCAGCGTGCTGCCCCGGGTGCCGAGGCGCAGGGGGGCGGTCATCTCTCGCCTCCGGGGTACGGGGTGGGGTCGGTGTCGACCACGTCGGGGACGGTGTCGACGGGGGACGTCTGCGGGACCTGGAGGTCGAACAGCTCGCGCAGCAGCGCCGCGTACTGGTCGCCGCCGGGCTCGGCGGCGAGCTGGCGGACCCGCACGGTGGGCTGGTGCAGCAGCCGCTGCACGACCCGGTGCACGGTGCGGGCCACGTCGGCGCGCTGGTCGTCGCTGAGGTCGGGGCGGCGTTGGGCCAGCCGGCGCAGCTCGGTGGCGACCACGTCCTCGGCCCGGCCGCGCAGGGCGGCCACGGTCGGGGCCACGTCGGCGCCGCGCAGCCAGGTGAGGAAGGACTCCACCTCGGCGGTGACGATCCGCTCGACGGCGGCGGCCTCGGCGGCGGCGGGACCGCCGGCCAGGACGGCCGCCATCCGGTCGATGTCGATCACCTCGACGCCGGGCAGCCCGGCCACGCCGGCCTCGACGTCGCGGGGGACGGCGAGGTCGAGCAGCACGAGCGGGCCCCGGTCGGGGTCGCGGTCGGCGAGCGCCCGGGTGACCACCTCGCGGGTGAGGACCGGTTCAGTGGCCGCGGTGGCGGCCACTACGATGTCCACTGTGGAGAGCACGTCGGTCAGCCCGGCCATGGGCGCGGCGCTGGCCCCGTACGACTCGGCCAGCCGCACGGCCCGGTCGGCCCCCCGGTTGGTCACGGTGAGCGGCCCCGCGCCGAGCCGGGAGAGCGTCGCCACGCCCAGCGCGCCCATCGCGCCGGCGCCCACCACGAGGGCCGGGCGGCCGGCGAGCGCGCCGTCGAGGTGGCCGGCGGCCAGGTCGAGCGCGGCGCTGACCACGCTCTGGCCGGCCCGGTCGATCCCGGTCTCGGCGTGCGCGCGCTTGCCCACCCGCAGTGCCTGCTGCATCAGCTCGTGCAGCAGCCGGCCGGCGGAGTCGGCGCCGCTGGCCCAGTGGTATGCGTCGCGGAGCTGGCCGAGGATCTGCGCCTCGCCGACGACCATCGAGTCCAGCCCGGCGGCGACCCGGAAGACGTGGTCGACGGCGGCGGCGTCGTAGTGCACGTAGAGGTGGTTGGCCAGGCTCGCGGGCAGGGTGCCGGCCTGCTCGGCGAGGACGGCGCAGATGTCGCCGAGGCCGCCGTGGAAACCGGACACGGCGGCGTAGACCTCCACCCGGTTGCAGGTGGAGACCAGGACGGCCTCGCTCACGTACGGCTGGGCGAGCAGGTGGTCCAGGGTGCGGGTGAGGTCGGCCGGGCCGACCGCCAGCTGTTCCAGGGTGGCGACGGGAGCGGTGCGGTAGGACGCGCCGACGACGAGCAGTTTCACGTGCCGATCGCCTCCTGGGGGTCGGTGGCGGCGAGCCCGCCGGGCAGGGCCGTGAGGGCGGTGCCGCCGGTGGCGGGCAGCGCGGTCAGCGACGCCTTGCGGTGCTCGTGGAAGGACAGGATCTGCAGCTCGATGGCGAGGTCGACCTTGCGCACGTCGACCCCGTCCGGGACCGAGAGTACGCACGGCGCGAAGTTGAGGATGCTCGTCACGCCGACGGCGACGAGCTGGTCGGCGACCGCCTGGGCGGCCCGGGCCGGGGTGGCGATCACGCCGATCGCGATCGGCTCCTCGGCGGCGATGCGGGGCAGCTCGTCGACGTGCCGCACGACCAGGCCGTTGATCTCCTCGCCGACCCGCCCCTGGTCGGCGTCCAGCAGGGCGGCGATGCGGAAGCCGCGGCTGGCGAAGCCGTCGTAGCCGGCGAGGGCGTGACCGAGATTACCCACCCCGACCAGGGCGACGGCCCGCCGCTGGGTGAGCCCGAGCACGAACTCGATCTGCTCGACCAGCAGGGCGACGTCGTAGCCGACCCCGCGGGTGCCGTAGGAGCCGAGATGGGACAGGTCCTTGCGGAGCTTGGCGGAGTTGACCCCGGCGGCGCTGGCCAGGCCCTCGCTGGAGACGGTCTCGTGACCGGACTCGGCGAGGTTGTGCAGGGCGCGGAGGTATTCGGGCAGCCGCGCGACGGTCGCCTCGGGCAGGTCCGGGAGCGCCGGTACGGCACCGGCGCGGCCGGACGCGCCAGGGTGACGGTGCTGCTGACTCATGAGACTCCGTGCGGTGCGATCCTCGGCCGGCTTCAGCGGCCTGCCGTATCGGGACTCCCGCTGGCGACCGAGATTGCCGGCTGTGCTAGCAGGACGCGTCGGAACTACAGAGTAGGCGCTTGTGAAGACACGCACAAATCGCGATCTTGAAGACCAGCGACCCGCCTCCACCTGCCCCTCCACCCCCCAAGATCGATCCGGCGCCTCGCGTGGCCCGCGCCGATTATTGCTCATTCCCGACTTCCGTCACCAATCGCGCGAGCGCCGCGCCCGCCGCCGGCCCGTCCCGCCCAGCGGCGCGCCCGGCCGGCGGTAGGGCTGGCACCACCAGCAAGAGGACGGCCGACGGGATTCCGACGGCGGGGCCGACGTCCCTAGCCTCGAACCATGACCGCCGCCACCACGGCCGAACCGGCCGCCCTCCCGCCCAGCGTCCCCCGCCAACTCCTGCGCGACTCCGGGTACGTGCTGCTCGGCCTCCCCCTCGCCGTGGCCGGCTTCGCGGTCCTGGTGGCGGGGCTGGCGCTGGGCGTGGGACTGGTGGTGACCGTGATCGGCCTGCCCGTCCTCGCCGCCACCCTCTACGCCGCCCGGGGCTTCGCCGACGTGGAGCGGCTGCGGCTGACCGCCGTGCTCGGGCAGGACCGGGTGCGGCCCGAGTACCGCCGGGCCGAGGCGGGTGCCGGCGCCTGGCGGCGGATCCTCGTACCCATCGGGGACGTGCAGTCCTGGCTCGACCTGACCCACGGCATCTTCAACCTGGTCGTGGCCCTCGTCACCTTCGTGGTGACCGTCACCTGGTGGGCCGCCGCGCTCGTCGGCACGCTCTACTCGGTCTACGACTGGGCGCTGCCGCACCCGCCCGACGACCAGCCCCTCAGCGAGTTGCTCGGCCTGGGCGACTCGGCCGCCGCCCGGATCGCGATCAACACCGCCGCCGGACTGTTCTTCCTGGTCACCCTGCCGCTCGTGGTGCGGGGGTGCGCGCGCCTGAAGGCCGGCTTCGCCCGCGCGCTGCTCACCGGGGTGGCCGAGATGCGCAGCCGGATCACCGTCCTGGAGGAGCGGCGGCGGGCGGCCGCCTCCGCCGAGGCCACCGCGCTGCGACGGCTGGAACGCGACATCCACGACGGCCCCCAGCAGCGCCTCGTCCGGCTCGCCATGGACCTCAGCCGGGCCCGGCACCAGCTCGCCGACGACCCGGAGGCCGCCGGCCGGACCCTCGACGAGGCCGTAGCCCAGACCCGGGACACCCTCGCCGAGCTGCGCGCCCTGTCCCGGGGCATCGCCCCGCCGATCCTGGTCGACCGGGGTCTGCCCAGCGCCCTGGCCGCCCTCGCCGGACGCGGCCTGATCCCGATCGAACTGCGCCTCGACCCCCGGCTGGACGCCCCGGGCGGGCGACTCGACCCGGCCGTGGAGAGCACCGCCTACTTCGTGGTCGCCGAGGCGCTGACCAACGTGGCCAAGCACAGCGGGGCGACGGAGTGCCGGGTCGAGGTCACCCACGCCGACGACCGGCTGGTGGTCGCCGTCGCCGACGACGGCCACGGCGGCGCGCACCTGGCCAAGGGGCACGGCCTGACGGGAATCTCCGACCGGGTGCGCGCGGCGGGCGGCCGGCTCGACGTGCTCAGCCCGGCCGGCGGGCCCACCGAGGTCCGCGCGGACCTCCCGCTGTGACGACGGCGATCCCGGCGGCCACCGGCGACGGCACCGCAGGCGCTCCCCGCGACACCCCCGACAGCGCCGCAGGCGCTCCCGGCGACGCCGTCGAGGGCCACGGCGTGATAGACAGCAGCATCATGCGGGTGGTGATCGCCGACGACGCCGTGCTGCTCCGGGAGGGGCTGGTCCGGCTGCTGACCGAGCGCGGGCACGAGGTGGTGGCCGCCGTCGGTGACGGCGACGCCCTGGTCGGGGCGGTCGTCGCCCACCGGCCCGACGTGTCGATCGTCGACGTGCGGATGCCGCCGTCGCACACCGACGAGGGACTGCGCGCCGCGGTCGAGGCCCGCCGCCTCGTCCCCCGTACGCCGGTCCTGGTGCTGTCCCAGTACGTCGAGGTGTCGTACGCCGACGACCTGCTGGCCACCACCGGCGGGGGCGGCGGCGGGGTGGGCTACCTGCTCAAGGACCGGGTGGCCGACATCGACGACTTCCTGGACTCGCTGGCCCGGGTCGCCTCCGGCGGCACCGTGCTCGACCCGGAGGTGGTCGGCCAGCTGCTGGTCCGCCGGCGGCGCGACGACCCGCTGCGGGAGCTGACCCCGCGCGAGCGCGAGGTGCTGGCCCTGATGGCCGAGGGGCACTCCAACACCGCCATCGCCCGGGCCCTCGTGGTCACCGACGGCGCGGTGGAGAAGCACGTCCGCAACATCTTCACCAAGCTCGGCCTGCCCCCGGACACCGCCCAGCACCGGCGCGTCCTGGCCGTCCTCGCCTACCTGCGCGGCTGACCGCCGCACCGCCCTTGCGCCCAGCCGGCCTCGCGGTCAGTGCAGGGCGGCGGCCAGGGCAACGGCCTCGGTGAGCGTGTCGGCCACCGGGTGGCCGGAGGCCCGCAGCCGGGTCGCGTCGGTGAAGCCCCCCGTGTACAGCACCGCCCGGCCGCCCACCGACTCGGCGGCGTCGGCGTCATCGATCGAGTCCCCGATCAGCACCACCGCCCGGCCGTCCAATCCCAGCTCGGACAGGTGCTTGGCCAGCGACTCGGCCTTGCGGTCGCCGCCGACGGTGGCGCGCAGCCCGTCGACCCGGGCGAACCGCCCCGTCAGCCCGTAGGAGTGCACGGCGGGCACCAGCTCGTCGTGGAACCACATGGACAGCAGGGACTGGCTGCCCGGCCAGGTCGACATCGCCGCCGCCGCGTCGTCGGCGAGCGCGCAGGTGGTCAACCCGCTGCGGTACGCGTCGTGGAAGATCCGGTCCAGCTCGCCGAACGCCTCGTCGTCGACCGCCCGGCCGAGCACCCCGGCGTAGTAGTCGGCGATCGGGCGGCGGAACCGCACCCGGTGCTCGTCCGCGGTGACCGCCGGCCCGCCCACGCTGGCGAACGCCGCGTTGGTGGCCGCCACCACCAGGTCGAGGTCGTTGAGCAGGGTGCCGTTCCAGTCCCAGACGAGGTGGGGGCGCGCAGAGGTCATCCGAGCACGATAGGCGGCGGACGGCCACCGTGGGGACCGCCGGGTCTCCGTCGATGCGGCGGGCACGGTCGGAGCTGCGGGATCGCGGTCAGCGCGGCGGGGCGCGGTCGGAGCTGCGCCGCCGCGGTCAGAGCTGCGGGGTGGTCAGGTCCCGCAACAGCCGCTCCTCCTCCACCCGCCAGTACCCGTGCTCCTTGCCGTCGAGCAGCACCACCGGCAGGCGGTCGCCGTACTCGCGCTCCAGCTCGACGTCGGTGGTCACGTCCTTCTCGATCCACCGGTCGCCGGTGACCGCGACCACCCGGCCGAGCGCCGCCTTCGCGTCCTCGCAGAGGTGGCAGCCGGGGCGGGTGATCAGGGTGAGCCGGGCGTCACTGGACATCGGGAAACCTCCGTGCGGGTGTCAGCCGGGACCGCCCTGCGGCGGCCCGCGCCCGGACAGTCTCCCCCGACCCGTCGGTGCGACACACCCGGTACCGCCGACTCGGCCACGCACCGTACGCGGACGCGCCCCTGCGGACGCGCGGGAGCGCCGGCGCCACCCCGTGCGGGCAGGCGTCGCAGCCGTCGTCCCGGCCCCTCGCCGAGCGGGCCGATCGGGCGCTGAGCTGGGGTTATCCCTAACCAGCCCGACGCGCGAAAGTCAACCTCCCCCGACGGACAACCGGTCCGGCACCGGTGCGACCGGGAAGCAAATACTTCTGCTCTGTGTAACGGACTTGCCACGCGCGGGTGACGTTGGCCCTATTATCACTCGGGTCGACTCACCCCATTTGCCGTGAGTCGACACCCCTCAGCCCGAGGAGGCCCCCCGTGCCTGTGAGCGCATTGGACCCGTACCTCAAGGGGATCTGCCGCCCGTCGGCACGTCCCGGACGAGCCCTGACCGACGGCCCCGGCCGCGCCCGCGCCGGGGCGCCCCAGCGGTCCGCGGCGACCCCGATTGGGGAGGCACGGTGACCAGTTTCGGCTACGCGCAACGACCGGTCGGGCTGGCCGCGGCGGCCCGTGCCGTCCTCAACGAACGGCTGGGCGTCGGCCGGAGCCCCGCGGACGACGGGTCCAGCCTCGCCGTACGCGGCGACGGGGCATCCAGACGGTTACGCAACCGGTCCCATCACAACGAGGCGCTGCCCCGTCCGGCGACGCCGGGGGGCAACGGCGGACGGGTCGCGTCACCCGCCCGGCCGACCATGCCGGCGCAGGGCCGGCGCAGTGGCGACACGCCGCCGGTGACCGATCCGTCGGCCGGCGAGACGGCGGTGCTGCCGGCGGTGCCGGCCGGTCCGCCCCCGCCGCCCCCCGGGCCCCCGGGCGGCGGCACGCCGACGGGCTTCCCGAGCCGCCCCGACCCGTCCGACCCGGCCACCGAGGTCTGGAAGCTGGTCGAACGCGCCCAGGCCGGCGAGGCCGAGGCGTTCGGGCTGATCTACGACCGGTACGTCGACACCGTCTTCCGGTTCGTCTACTTCCGGGTGGGCAACCGGCAGCTCGCCGAGGACCTCACCTCCGACACCTTCCTGCGGGCCCTCAAGCGCATCGGCAGCTTCACCTGGCAGGGCCGGGACCTCGGCGCGTGGTTGGTCACCATCGCCCGGAACCTGGTCGCCGACCACTTCAAGTCCGGCCGGTACCGGCTGGAGGTCACCACCGGCGACGTGCTGGACGCCGACCGGGAGGACCGCGGCCCCGAGGGCAGCCCGGAGGCGGCGGTCGTCGAACACATCACCAACGTCGCCCTGCTCACCGCCGTCAAGCAGCTCAACCCGGAACAGCAGGAGTGCATCGTGCTGCGGTTCCTCCAGGGCTTCTCGGTGGCGGAGACGGCGCGGGCGATGGGCAAGAACGAGGGCGCGATCAAGGCGTTGCAGTACCGCGCGGTCCGCGCGCTGGCCCGGCTGCTGCCGGACGGCTTCCAGCCCTGACCGCCGCCACCGGCTGCGCCCTTCCGCCTCGCCCCGCCCGTCCCACCCCGCGTGCCACCCCGCCCGGCGGTTCGTCCTCCCCCGCGCGAGGCCGACCGCCCGGCCGGCGGCGTCCGCGAGGGGTCCGGCCCCGACGGCGGTTCACGCCCGTACGCCAGCCGGGGCGCGCGGCGCGGACGGGAGCGCCGACCGCGGCGGCGTGATGGCCATCACTCTTCGTGATTTCGCTCCCGTCGGCCCCGTAACCCGTGCCCGGGGCGGAGCGTTTCTCCCGGTGCGACCGGTGGTTCTCCGGCATTCCCGGGCCCGACGGTCCGGACAGCGCAGCCGCCACAAGCTTCGTCCTGGGTGCACGCTGCCGCCGGTCGCTGGTGCCGACAGCGGCCGACCGACCGGCCGCCACCAGCGAGAGGAGGTGCCTGCGGTGACCAGCAACCTCTTCTCCCGCCGGCGCGCCGAGCGCTTCGCGCAGCTTCTCGACGAAGCCAACGGCGGCCGACGTCACCACGTCCGGTCCCGGGCCGACGATCATCTCGCCGCGCTCGTCGCGGTCGGCCGGCAGCTCAACGCCGACCCTCCGCCCGTCGCGGTGGACCCCGACTTCCGCACCGGCCTGCGGGCGATGCTCGTCGCCGCCGCCGAGCGGGAGGGCGTCGGGGCCGGTGCCAGCGCCCCGGAGGCCGCGCCGGCCGCCCGACGGGGCGGACTCGGTCAGCGCGGCACCGTCGGCGCCGGCCCACGCGGCCCGTTCCTGCCGGCCGTGACCGCCCGCCGGGCCCGGGCCCGGGGTGCCATTCTCATCGGCGTGACCGCCGGCGCGATCGCCGTCTCCGGCATCTCCGCCGCCAGTGAGAACGCCGTGCCCGGCGACGCCCTCTACGGGATGAAGCGCTCGACCGAGCGCGCCCAGCTCGCCCTGGCCAGCTCGGATCTCAGCCGCGGCCAGCTCTTCCTCGACTTCGCCCGCACCCGGCTCGGCGAGGCCGCCGCGCTGCGCGGGGACCGGCTCGGGTTCGACGCCGTCCTCGACGACATGGACTCGGACACCCGTCAGGGCGTACGCCTGCTCACCACCACGGCTGCGCAGCGCTCCGACCCGGCGGGTCTGGACTCGGTGAACGCCTTCGTCACGGGGCAGCGCCGCGCGGTCGGTGACCTGCTCGACGGGGCCAGCCGCGCGGAGCGGGACCGGGTCCGCGAGTCGATCGCCCTGCTCGACGCGATCCGCAAGCGCTCCGACGGGCTGCGCGCCGCCATCGAGTGCGAGTTGCCCGCGCCCGCCGGCAGCGACGCGCTCGGCCCGACGCCGACGGCCTGCCCCGGCGACCGCTGAGCGCCCGATCTCCCGCTTCGCGGCTTTCCTGCTTCCTACTTCCTGCTCCCGCTGCGTTCCCAGCGTCGCCTGCTGTTAGGAAGGGGCCCCTCTACACCGTTATGCGTTAACAAGGTGCCCTTCCTTACCGAGCAGCGCGCGCCACAGTTCTCGCCGTGGCAGGTGGGGCGACCAGGACGCCCGGCTACGCTCGCGGGGAGGCACTCGTCGGGGTCGTCGAGCGAGGGAGGTCGGGTGGCCCGCAACGGCAGGATGACGGTCAGCACCGACCGACGCGGTCACACCGCCGGCTGGGCCGAGACCGACGCCGCGCCCGCCACCCCGGTTGCCCCCGATCCGACCGCCGCGGCCTTCTTCGACGTGGACAACACGATGATGCAGGGCGCCTCGATCTACTGGTTCGCCCGCGGGCTCGCCGCCCGCAACTACTTCACCACCGGGGACCTGGCCCGGTTCGCCTGGCAGCAGTTGCGCTTCCGGGTGCTCGCCACCGAGCACGCCGGGGACATGTCACAGGCGAAGGAGGCGGCGCTCGCGTTCATCGAGGGCTGGCGGGTCGACGACGTGGAGCGGCTGGCCGAGGAGATCTTCGACGAGCTGATGGCCCCCCGGATCTGGGCCGGCACCCGCCGGCTGGCGCAGCGCCACCTGGACGCCGGGGAGCGGGTCTGGCTGGTCAGCGCCGCGCCGGTCGAGATCGGCCGGGTGATCGCGTCCCGGCTGGGGCTGACCGGGGCGATCGGCACGGTCGCCGAGGTGGTCGACGGGGCGTACACGGGACGGTTGGTGGGCGACCTGATGCACGGGCCGGCCAAGGCAGAGGCGGTTACCCAGCTCGCCGCCGTCGAGGGGCTGGACCTGGCACGCTGCTCCGCCTACAGCGACTCCGCCAACGACCTGCCGATGCTGTCAGCCGTGGGCCGGGCGGTGGCCGTCAACCCGGACGGCGCCCTGCTGCGGCAGGCCCGGCGGCGGGGCTGGGAGGTACGCGACTTCCGCACCGGCCGGCGGGCCGTGAAGATCGCGGTGCCGTCGACGGCAGCGGCCGGGCTGCTCGCGGGCGCGGTCGGCGCCGGGATGGCGCTGCAGAAGCGCCGCCGCCTCCGCTGACGACCCGCCGCCCCGCGCCCGGTGGGGCGCGACGGATGCCGGCGGGTCAGGGGCCGAACGGGTCCGGGCGGCGTTCCAGCAGGCTGTAGAGGGTCTGCTGGATGGTCTCCCGCACCTGGTCGGCGAGGTTGAACACGACCAGCGGGTCATCGGCCGAGTCGGTCAGGTGCGCGGTCGGGATCGGCGGGCAGAACTCGATGAGCCACTTGCTGGGCAGCGGCACCATCCCGAGCGGGCCCAACCACGGGAACGTCGGCGTGACCGGGAAGTATGGCAGCTTGAGCAGCCGGGCGAGGGGCTTGATGTCGGCGAGCATCGGATAGATCTCCTCGCCGCCGACGATCGCCACCGGCACGATCGGGGTGCCGGTGCGCAGCGCCGCCGAGACGAACCCGCCCCGGCCGAAGCGTTGCAGCTTGTAGCGGTCGGAGTAGAGCTTCCCGACGCCCTTGAACCCCTCGGGGAAGACGCCGACGACCTCGCCGGAGCGGAGCAGCCGCTCGGCGTCGGGGTTGCAGGCGACCGTACCGCCGGTCTTGCGGGCGATCTCGGACACCACCGGCATCCGGAACACCAGATCCGCGCCGAGCAGCCGCAGGTAGCGGTGGGCCGGGTGCTGGTCGTGCAGGGCGGCGGAGAGGATCAGCGCGTCCAGCGCCACCGTGCCGGAGTGGTTGCCGACCACCAGGCCGGCACCGTCGGCCGGCACGTGCTCCAGCCCGGTCACCTCCGTGCGGAACCAGTCCCGGTAGAGCAGCCGCAGCATCGGGTGGAAGACGGACTCGGTCAGCTCCGGGTCGAACCCGAACTCGTCCACCTGGTAGTCGCCGGAGAGCCGCCGACGCAGGAACGCCAGACCCGACGCGACCCGCCGGTCCCACACGTCGCCGGGCTGGTCCGGCACCGCCGCGTCCCGTGGGGCCCGCGCCGCCGACCCCGGCAGCTCCCGCTCCGCCGCCTCGGGCAGCTCCCGCTCCGCCGGCTGGTCCCGCCGGGTCGGCTGCGGGTCCGCCGGGCCACTGGCGGGGTCAGCGGCGGGCCCCGGGGCAGGGTGATGGCCGTTGCGCCGCGCCGGCTCCGCGCCCGGACCGGCCACCACCAGCGGTACGTCGTACCGGCCGTTGGCTCCGGCGCGCCCGCGCTCCTCGTCCGGCGGGGTCACGACCGCTCCCGCGCAACCGCGCGCACCTGGCGGATGCCGTCGAGGACGGCCCGCTCGGCGGCGGCCAACTGTTCCCGGGTGACCACCACGCCGCCCTGGTGGGCGCGGATGAAGTCGTCGAACGCGGCGGCGGTCGAGCGGGGCGCGAAGCCGTACTCGCGTTCGAGGGCGGAGGTGTCCACGACCCGACCGTGCACGAAAAGGTCGACCTGGTCCAGGCCGTACCGGCCGAAGCCGAGGCTGCGGGCCAGCGCGACGGCCCCGGACAGGCCCGGCTCGAACACCGGCACCCCGACCCGCCCGGCCCGCCTGATCGCCTGGGACAGCGACAGCACACCCGGCCCGGCGACGTTGAACGTGCCCGGGTGCTCCTCGGCGACCGACCGGTGCAGCACCTCCAGCGCGTCGTCGAAGTGCACGAACTGCAACCGGGGGTCGCGCCCGAAGACGGTGGGGACGAACGGCTGGGAGAAATACCTGGTGAGCGTGGTGTCGGCGGTGGAGCCGATGAACGGGGCGAAGCGCAGCACCGTGGCGGTGACGTCGGGCCGGCGGCGGCGGAAGCCGCGAACGTACCCCTCGATGTCGAGGATGTCGCGGCCGAAACCGCCGCGCGGCACCTCGCGCGGCTCGGTCTCCTCGGTGAAGACGGCCGGGTCCCGGAACGACGCCCCGTACGCGGCGGTCGACGAGCGGACGACGAGCTTGCGCAGCCGGGGCGCCCGCTGGCAGGCGGCGAGCAGCTGCATGGTGCCGATGACGTTCTGTTCCTTCATCGCCGACCGGCCGCCCTGCTGCGAATCGGGGGCGGTGACGAGGGCGAGGTGCACCACGGCGTCGACGTCGAGGTCGGCGAGGAGGCCGCCGAGCGAGCCGAGGTCGAGCCGGATGCGCTCGACCCGGTCGAGCAGGCCGGCCACCTCGGGGTTGGGGGCGCTCGGGTCGACGCCGATCACCCGCTCGATGCGGGAGTCGGCGGCGAGCCGGGCGGCGACGTGCGCACCGAGGTATCGGTTGACCCCGGTGACGACGACCACCCCCGGGGCACCTGGGGTGCCACCGGGGGTCACGTCGTGCACCTACCCCGGCAGATGGGATCGAGCCGGGGCAACCGCGGCCTGATCACCTGAGCCTCCGAGGGTCGACTGTTGGCAAGCGACACGGGGTGCCGGGCCACGGTGGGCCCGGCCCCGGTCACTTGCCGAGACGGCGACGCTGGACGCGGGTCTTGCGCAGCAGCTTGCGGTGCTTCTTCTTAGCCATGCGCTTGCGGCGCTTCTTGACCACCGAGCCCATACGACGACAGCCTTTCGATGCAACGTGCGGGGCGGACCGGATGACACCACGTGGTGGCGTCGAGGGCCGCTTGCGGACAACGGGCCGGACCAGCTGGCGTGCGGCGGGCGCACCGGTGTGCGGTCACGGTCCGGTCCAGGGTAGCGGGAGAGGCTCAGCAGGACCAACGCGCCCCCGTCGATGCCCGTTACGTCGCACTCGGTGCCCTTTGCGGGGCGGCGCTCCGTGTCGTGTGCGGGGCGGCGCCCCGTGTCCTCGGCGGGTGGCGGAACAGCGGCAGGCGGATCAGGCGGTCTCCTGGAACGCACCCCGGAGATACTCGTGCACCGCGTGCTCGGGCACCCGGAACGACCGGCCGACCCGCACGGCGGTCAGCTCACCGCTGTGCACCAGCCGGTAGACCGTCATCTTCGACACCCGCATCACCGTCGCCACCTCGGCGACGGTGAGGAACCTGACCTCCGACAGCCTGCCGTCGGACTGCGAACCGGTCATGGCCCACCGCCCCATCCCATGCCCCGGCGCGTGCCGCCGGACGGGATCCTCCCGCCAGGACGGGCTACGCGCGTGTTACCAGTACGGTAGCGGGACGGCTGTGACCGGCGCGATCCCTTCGCGCATGTTGATCACGCCGGAGACGGGTTTCCCCCGACCGTGGCCTGCCGTTCTCGCCCCGCCCGGGACCGGTCGGGGCCGCCTGGGGCCGGCGTCCGGTTGGGCTTACGCCATGTCGGCGACATTGCGGTATCCGGGCACCCCTGACCCCGCCATGTCGCCGACATGGAGTCGATCAAGGCACCCGGTGGCCCCGGCGGCGCCACCGGAGCCACCGGGCGGGGGCCCCGGGGCCGCTTCCGGACGCGGACCGGGGCCCCGCACTGGGAGCGCTTCAGTGTCGCAGGTGCCCGAGCTAGCCCGCACAGCGGTCGATCATGAACGTCGAGCACCAGCACTGTCACCACAGGTGGGACACTCGTGCCTACCGTTAACTTCGGCGGAAGAGTCAGTCGCCCGAAATCCAAACGTATCCCCTGGACTTGATCGCCTGATCGAAAATCGCCTTTAGCGTCGATACATCGGCTTCAAGGTCAGGGCGAGGATCGGCCCGCGCATCTAATTCAGCCTTCAGCTGACGCAGCTGGATCGTGTTAAACATCGTGTCGCCATATGGGTGGACGTTCGCCAGGAGCGAGCTATCCCTGCAGCCTTCGATTACCCTCTCAAGGGATTCCCCAGCCGCCGATCCACAATACGTTCGCCTATGAATCTGATCCTCAAGGAAGACTGCTAAGCCCATCGAAGCCAGCCCCTCTTATCCACGCCACAACTAGATCGAACGGAAGTGCCCCCCTGTGCGTAGCCGCAGCTAGGAGCCACTTGCGTCCCCATTCTACGACATGCGCTAGCGAGGAGCAGGGATTGGATGCATGGTGATTACGCCACCATACTTGTCCTGGACGAGGCGGTACCAACTCGTAGGCACCCCACCAGCATTCAACGAGGTGCGACCAATAACTCTGCCCGCATTTACATCCCGCTCATAAAAGCCACTTGCGTTGGGCCCACGACAAGCACAGCCGTTGGCACGATCGACGAGACCATCCAAATCAACATCAGCGTCGAATATGCTCTTGTCCCGCGTGACCTGCGATCCTCCCGGCATATGCTTGCCCCGAACGTACGCCTCGGAAGCATCATCCAGCATCGCCGGAGCACAGCCGTTCGTGTTGTGCACCAGCACCGGCGTGTCGCCAGCCATCACATGGTACGTGTGGACACCGTCGACGGTGAGGTTGTAAGCAAGAGCCCTGTTCACCGAGTACTGCTTGAGTCCGCCGACCGAGCGGGCCCTGCCGTCAGGGCCGAGCGTCAGGTCACCCCGGTCGAGTTCGTCGGCGCGCTGCCATTCACGGTCCGTGTGGTTCCAGAACGGGTGGTCCTCCGTGGTGGTGACGAGGGCGTCCTCGATCTGAAGGTCGACGAGGTCGTCCTCGTGCACCCATACGTGGGTGACAATGCGAGGACCCTGCTCGCCCGTCTCCGGGTCGGCCGCCGTCACCTCGTCGCCGGCCTGGACCTCCTGGAGCTTCTTGGTGCTGCCGTCGGCCATCAGGACCTCGGTGTCACCACCGAAGCTGCACGCGCCGCCTGACCTGACGCCCCGGCCGCCGGTCCCCTTGCCACCCGCACCCATGCCGGGTATGCCAGGAATCAACCGCTCTTCGCCGGGCAGATTCTCAGCGCCCCACCGGAAATGCTCGTACCAGAAAAGTTCCTCGATCCACTGCTGGCATCCGCCCGGTCTGCCCATCTCGCTGCAGATGTTCATGGCGAGCCGGGCCGTGTCCGCCGTCATCCAGTCCTTGTTGTTGCCCTGGCTCATGGTGGCGAACCAATTCGCGCGCTGCTCGCGCCAGCGGCGCATGAACTCCTCGAACGGCACGCTCTCCGGCACTTGGATGCCGTAGCCGAGGTCCCTCGGGTGGTTCTCCTTGTTGGGCTTGGAGCTTCCCTTACCGTTCTCCTCGCCCCACGTGACGTTGTCCGTCGAACCGCAGCCGTGCGGGCAGCCCTTGCTCGGGTCGTACCCGTAGCAGTCGAAGTACCTGCAGTCGTCCGGGATCAACCCCGACGGATCGCTGGAGGTGACCGGGGTGTTGTTGGCGTACGAGTAGCCGTTCCACTGCTGCGGGTCGGCCAGGTCCTGGAGCGGGTCGAGCGAGACGAACCGGCCGATCGTCGGGTCGTAGTTGCGGGCGCCGACCTGGGTCAGGCCCGTGTTCGGGTTCAGCGGCTGGTTGAGGAACCCCCGATTGTCGGGGGCCGTCACCGTCGCGCCGCGCGGCGCGCCGTACGGGGTGTACTGCCGCCAGGTCGGCACCTGCGCGGTGTTGTTGAGGTACAGGCTGGGCGTGCCCTGGTGGTCGGGCAGGACGAAGCCGTACGCGGTGCCGCTGCCCGTCCGGTAGGCCACCGCGCCGCTGGGCAGGGCGTGGTAGCGGATGCCGCTCAGCGCCTGGGTGCCGGTGTTCAGGGTGATCTGCTCGCCGGCCAGGTAGAGCGTGGTGGAGCCCGGGTCCCGCTGGATGAGCAGGTTGCCGTCGGCGTCGTACAGGAACGAGCTGTCCCCGTCCGTGCCGCCGGTCACCGAGGCCAGCTCGCCCGCGTCGTCCCAGGTGAGGCTCTGGGTGCCCTGCCCGGCCTGGCGCGTGGTCATGTTCCCCGCGCTGTCGTACGCGTACGACGTGCTGCCGGTGAGCCCGCCGCTGGTGGTCGTGCCCGTCAGCGTGTGCGGCTGCCCGCCGCCGTTGCCGTCGTACGCGTAGGTGGTGACGGTGTCGGCGCCGCCGGTCGGCGAGTACCGGGTCTCCTTGGTGCGGTTGCCGAGCGGGTCGATCTCCCACTCGGTCCAGTAGGCGCTGGTCGCGCCGATGCCGCTGCCGACCGTCGCGCGGTTGCCGGTCGCCGGTGTCGCGGCGCAGTCGTCGGTCGCGGTCCACGCCTTCGTGAGCCGCCGCAGCGCGTCGTACCGGTAGCACTCGGTCTCGGCGGCGGTGCCCGGCAGGTGGCGGGTGTCGACGTTCTTGACGATGTTCCCGAACAGGTCGTACGCGTAGTCCTGCCTGCCGACGTCGGTGGTCGTGGTCGTGGTCCTGGTGACCTTCTGCTGGAGCAGCCGGCCGTTGTGGTCGTCGTAGGTGTTGACGAGCGACGCGGCGCTCGTCGGGGGACCCTGGACGCCCCGGGTGACGCGGCCCCACGCGTCGTATTCCGTGGAGCTGGCGTAGGTGGCCAGGCCACCTAGGGTGCTGGGCAGGTCGAGGACGCCGCTGTAGCCGTGGATGGCCGTCTCGGCGGGCAGGCCGCCCCGGGCCTGGTAGGTGTCGCCGAGCGGCTTGCCCGTCGAGCTGTGGTAGCTGTGGGTGTAGCCGTAGGTGTTGCCGAGCAGCCCCTCCACCGCCGGAATGACGATCTTCTCGCCGGTCGACGAGCCGAACGCGTTGAAGCCCGTCCACTGGGTCCGGTACTCGGCGCCGCCGCGGAAGGCGATCTTCGTGGTCAGCTTGCCGACCGGGTTGGCCATCGTCGGCTCGGCGGCGTTGTCGTTGTCGTACACCCAGGCGGCGAGCCGGTTGCCGGTCGCCTGCGCCGAGAGGGCGGCGGCGTAGCTGCCCGTCCTGCGATTGATCTTGTCGTACGTGAAGGACGTCGTCCTGCCCCGGGAGTCGGTCGTCTCGACGGTGTTCCCGACGCCGTCGTAGCGCGTCGTGCTGGTGCCGGCGTCCGGGTCGTCCCGGCTCACCACCTGCCCGAGCAGGTTGTGCTGGCGGGTCCAGACGTTGCCGGCCGGGTCGGTCAGGGTGGACTGGTTGCCGCCCGCGTCGTAGCCGTAGCCGGTGGCGACGGTGGTGCCGCCGGTGAGCTGGTAGCTCCCGGTGAACGGGTCGGCCGGGCTGGTCAGGGTCGGTGCCGAGGTGTACTGGAGTTGCTGCTGCGTCCGGCCCATCGGGTCCGTCACCACCGTGGTGGTGGTGCCGCCCGTCGGCGGGACGACCGTCGTCCGGTCCCCGTTGTACACGGTCCGGGTCGCCGACCTGATCACGCCGTCGCGGGCCGCCTCGGCCAGGATCACCCGGCCGAGTCCGTCGTACGTGTTGAAGGTCTGGTTCAGCGCCTTCTTCAGCAGGTTGTCGGCGTACACCGGGGTGGTGTCCGGCGTGGTGGCGGCATCCCACCAGCCGTTGTACGTGGCCCGCACCCAGCCCCGGCTGTCGTAGAACGTGTCGGTGACCATGCGCCCGCCCTGCGGGGTGTCCGCCTGGACCTGCCGCACCCGGTGCAGGGCGTCGTAGATGGTGGTCGTCTTCTGGTAGCCACCGCTGTTGTTCAGCGTCTGGGTGGTGGTCGCCGACGGGCCGGTCTTCGACACCGTGTAGGTGTGCTTGAGGTGGGCCGAGCTGCTGGTGGCCCGGGAGGCGAGCCAGACGGACGTGCGGCGGCCCAGCGCGTCGTACTGCGTGCGGGTCACCACGTTGTTCGCGTCGGTGCTGCTGGTGGTCAGGTTCCGCATCGGCGTGACGACGCTGGTGGTGGCGTGGCCCTCCGCGTTCGTCACGGTCAGGCCGGTGGTGAGTCCGACGGCGTTGTCCGTGTAGGCGACCGTGCTCTTGTGGCCGTTGCCGTCCCAGGTGCCGGTGGCCCGGCCGTACGCGTCGAACTCCGCGCGGTCGGTCGTCTGGTAGGTGTACGCGCCGGAGGCCCAGCCGGACGCCTTGCGGACCATGGTGACGGTGCCCCTGGTGGGCGCGGCGGCCTGCGGGAACGTCGTGGCGAAGGCCGGGTCGTCGTAGTACGTCCGGACATGCGAGACGACCTGCGCAGGCCGGTTGACCGTGGTCGGGGCGGTCAGCGTGTTCATGCTGCCCGGCGACGACGCCGACGGGCCCTGGGCGTAGCCGCCGCAGGCCACCGCCACCGTCTCGGTTTCGCTGGTCAGCCCAACGAGGTTGAGGCCGGTGTTCGGGGCCGCGTACGACGTGGTGGTGCACCGGTCGTAGGCGGCGCTCGCCGGGACCGTGTGGTCGTAGGTGTGCCTCAGCAACCCGAAGGTGGCCGAGCTGGTCGACGCGTCGTACGAGTTGTCGGTCGCGCTGTACCGCCAGGTCGTCGCGCCGCCGGTGGTGACCGCCTGCCGCCGCCAGACCCGCGCGGGCGCGGCGAACGTCGCGGTCAACGGGGACAGTCCGGTACGCGTGCGGGTCGCGGTCGCCTCGGACACCCAGTAGGAGGTGACCGTCGAGCTGTCGACGGGGCCGCCGTCGCCGACGTGGCTGGTGGTCTCCAGCTCCCGGCCGGCGAGCTGGTCGACGTCCTCGTGGACGCCGCCGGCGGAGTCGGTGAGGTTGACGACCGTGGTGTTGTTGTTGCGGCTCATGCCGCGGTGGTAGGTCGTCTCGGACAACGTCCGGCGGTCGTTGACCCCGTCGCCGCCACGCACCCTGACCTTGCCGTAGCCGCGGAACTGGCCGTACGTGCGGTACTTGGCCTTGACCACCTCGTTGTCGTCGTAGTGCCACGCGGCGCCGCCGACGTACTCGTAGCTGGTGGACGTGGCAGGGGCCCCGCCGGTGGGGTCCGTGGCGGTGACCCGGGTGACGGCGTACCGGTGGAACCAGTCCCGGATCTGGTCGGTGTACCCGTCGGGGGTCCAGTGGATCGGGTAGCAGGACCTGGTGTTCGCGGCGGGGCTGGTGGTGACGGGGGCGGTGCAGGGCAGCGGCAGCTCGTAGCTGGGTGAGACGACCGAGCCGGTCTCGGTGGTGATCGCCGAGATCCGCTGCCGGTAGAAGCTCGGCAGGCCACCGGTGACGTCGACGCGGTTGGCCAGCTTGATGCCACTGAACGACACCGACGGCAGCGCGACGGGCGCGGTGGATCCGCCGGAGGTGGTGTCGTGCCCGGTGCGGGTGATGGAGGACAGCCAGAGCGTCGGGGACGTGCCGTCACCGGTCGCCGGCATGGTGTGCGCGAGCGCGTACGAGTCGACCTTCTGGTACGTCGAGGTGGCGGTGTCGTACTGCTGGGTCTCGATGGAGGTCAACCGGACGGTGGAGAAGAACGACGGGCTCCACGCCGGGCAGTCGGTGCCGGCGTTGCAGACCAGGTCGAAGGGTACGTCCGGCCAGTTCGCCTTGTTCGCCGAGTTCAGCGGCTGGCAGGTGCCGGCGAGACACCGGTCTCCGGTGGCGAAGACGACCCGGTTCGGCACCGTGCCGTACGCCGAGCCGTCGCGGAAGCCGTAGTCGATCCGGGCGAGGTGGCTGTCCCGGACGTAGCTGACGTCGGTGGCGCCCATGTTGCGGCCGTAGCGGTTGGTGGCCTGGTCGTAGTAGTGGGCCATCGCGTTGCCGTGGACGTCGGTGACGTGGTCGAGGTTCCAGCGGTACGCCATGGTGCAGACCGAGGAGGAGAAGCCGGCCGGGTCGTAGCAGGGGTCGCCCGAGTGCGGGGAGTAGACCGGGACGGTGTCGACCGACTTCGTCTCCGGCTTCCCGGAGCTCCAGCCGGGCAGGCGGTTGCGGCCGAACTCGTAGACGGTGCCGTCGCGCTCGGTGACCCGCCAGTAGTCGGCATCGTGCGTGCCGCTGCCGTTGCCGGAGTTGGTCACCCGGGTGACCTTGGCCCCGGTGTCGTTCTGGAGCTTCCACACCTGCTTGGTGGCGTCCCAGATCAGGGCGCTCGACGAACCGTTCAGCGCGATCGTCAGGATGGGGCCGGCGTAGCAGCGGTCGTGGGTCTCGACCGGGGAGGGGCTGCCACCCGGGTCGTCCTTGCAGGAGACGAAGGTCTGCTCGACGTACGACCGCGGCGTCGTCCAGCCGTCGCCGACCCACGACGCCTGGGCGTTGGTCGAGGAGGTCTGCCCGTCGACGGCGCCCGAGTCGTACGACAGGGCCACCTTCGGCACCAGCTTGGAGCGGGTCGGCGGCACCGTCACGGGGTAGGTGTAGCTGAACGAGCCGGTGCTGCCGCCCGCGCTCCAGGACTGGGACGGCGACAGGTCGGTCGCGGCGTAGGTGCCGCCCGCCCCGCCCTCGTCCCCGGCGGTCGCGACCGCCGCCAGCACGGTCGTCGGGCCGGCGGCTGCGGTGCCCACAAGCGGGATCTCGGCCGAAACGGTCTCGGCGGTGACGTCGTTGGTCGAGGGCAGCGGCGTCACCGTGCGGCACCCGGCCGCCGCCGGTGTGGTCAGGGCGCATGCGGGCAGGCGCACCAGCCTCAGCCGCGAGCCGTAGTTCCCGCCGTACGCCTCGGCGAAGCCGGCATAGTCCACGCCGACCCGCACCCTCCCGGGGGCGGCTGCGGGCGAGGGGGTGACCGTGAGCAGCATGCCGTCGACCCCGGCGGCCTCCGCCGTGGCCCGATCCGCGACGCGCACGTCGAGCCGGCGGGGGCCGGCGTGCCGGCCACCCTCGGCGACCGGCTGCGCCCACACGGGCGTCCCCGCCGCCCGCGCCTTCGCCGCCGTTCGTACCCCGGCTGCCGCCGGCACGCTCAGGTCCACCCGCGCTGAAGCGGCCTTCGGCCACGCCGTCCGTGACGGGCGATGGGTGGACCTCGCGTCGTCAGGCGGTGACACGAAGCGCGTCGGCAACGGCTTCACGCCGGTGACCGAACGGCCGGGGGACACCGGGGGCAGCTTCGCCTGCCCGCCGTCGTCGAGGGGCCTCGCCGACGCCGGAGCACCGGACAGCACTCCCGCCGCCAACGATGCCGCCACGGCCACCGCGACCAGCCGCCCCGGACCAGCCAACAGGCGTATGCCCCCGTGCCCGACCATGCGTACCCCACTCCGCAAGAGACAAGTAAAGCCACGCAGAGTGTCCGAACGAGCACTCTCGTGGCGCGAACAATGTTTCATGTTCGCCGGAGCGGAAGGTCACGGCGCGGTAACGATAGGCCGAAATCACTTCGTCCAAATCGGTCGCAGAGAGTCGCAAAAGGACGACCGATGGTGAGATTCGACGTTCCCCGTGAGCAGGTGGGGCTGGTTCACTGTGGCCGCCCACCGGACGCCGCCCGGCGTCCACCGGCAATGGCCACGGGAGGAACCGCTTCATGCTCGCAGCTCACCCACCACGATGGGCCCTTCGAGGGAGGGCCGTCGCGGCCGGCGTCAGCTTCGGCCTCCTGGCCGCCAGCGTCGCCTCGCTGCCCGTCCAGCCGGCCGAGGCGGCACCCTCGACACCCACCGCGAAGCCGGCGCCCGGCCCGCTCGGCGTGGACCGGGCGGTGGCCGAGGCTCGGCGAACGGGCCGACCCGTCGAGGCGACCGCCGCAGGCACCTCCACCTCCACGGTGACCGCCCGACCCGACGGCACGGTCGAGCTGACCCAGACCGCGGTGCCGACCCGAACCCGGGTCGACGGACAGTGGAAGACGCTCGACGCGACCCTGGTCCGCCATTCCGACGGCAGCATCACCCCGGCGGTGACGACGAACCAGGTCCGGCTCTCCCCCGGCGGCACCGGCCCGCTCGCTGAGTTGACCAGCGGCGACCGGGCACTCTCGCTCACCGCGCCGCTGGCCCTGCCCGCGCCCACGTTGTCCGGGCCCACGGCCACCTACACCGAGGTGCTGCCCGGCGTCGATTTGACCGTACGGGTCACCCCCGAGGGCGGCTTCTCCCACGTCTTCGTCGTCAAGAACCGTCGGGCCGCCGCCAACCCGAGGCTGTCCACCCTCGACCTGAGCACCACGGTCCGGGGTGTCACCCTCACCGCCGACAAGACCGGCAACATCACGGGCCGCGACCGCGCCGGCCACGCCGTCCTCACCGCCCCCGCGCCGACCATGTGGGACTCCACCGCCGGCGCCAACGAACGAGGGACCGTCGCGTCGAGCGCCTCCGCACCGGGCAGGACCGCGCGGAGCGCTCCCATCGCCGTGCAGGTCACGCCCAGGAAGCTGCGCCTGACTCCCGACAGAGGGCTGCTCACGGCTTCTGCCACGGTCTACCCCGTCTACATCGATCCCACGTTCAACTGGACACCCGTCGGGCCGAAGATGTCCGGCTGGGCCACGATCTCCTACCAGCACCAGTCCACCAACTTCTGGAAGGACACCCCCGACCTCATCGGCCGCATGCAGGTCGGCAACTCCGGCAGCCAACGCTCCCAGACCCTGATCAACTTCCCGGTCCCCTACAGCACCCTCGCCGGGGCCGAGATCTACGACGCCATCTTCAAGATCACCAACACCCGGTCCTGGAACTGCACCGACAAGACCGTCAACATCTACGCCCCCGCGACCACCCTCACCTCCGGCAACGCCACCTGGAACCACTGGGAAGGCGTGTCCAACGGCCCCCTCGCCGCGTCGAAGAGCTTCGCCTACGGCTACAGCGGCTGCGACGCCGCTGCCGTCTCCTTCGACGTCACCAACCAGATCGAGGCCGACGTCACCGCCCAGAGGGCCACCCGCACCCTGCGGATGATCGCCGCCAACGAGGCCAGCGACACCCAGAGCTGGAAGGAGTTCCTCGAAACCAGCCCCACCCTCACCATCCGCTACAACCACAAGCCCAACACCCCGACGGGGATGACCACCTCGCCCAAGACCACCTGCGCCGCCACCACGCCGACAATCGTCGGAGACGGTTCGGTCTCCCTCTACGCACCGGTCTCCGACCGCAACGGCGGCACCCTCGGCGTCACCTTCAAGCTCTGGAAGACCAGCGACGCGGCGCAGACCGCCGTCGCGTCCTCCAACCCGAACCTGCTGACCTACTCCTCCGGCAGCACCGCAGTACTGGTCGTACCGGTGGCGACCCTGCGCACCGCAGCCGCCGGCGCGGTCACCGGTTTCTCCTGGAAGGTCCAGGTCACCGATTTCCGTACCCCAAGCAACTGGTCGGCCACCTGCCGGTTCACCTTCGACCCCACCAGGGCGGGGCCGCCGGAGGTGACGGCACCGGCCGGGAGCACCATCGGCCAGCCAGCCACCTTCACCGTCGCCCCACCCGGGACCGGTACGACCCCGGGCGGGTACGTCTACCAACTCAACGCCGGCGCTCCGGTCGACGTCCCGGCCGACACCAGCGGCAACGCCACCATCGCGGTCGCGCCCACCCGGTTCGTCAACACCCTGACCGTGACGAGCGTGTCCGCCGGAGGCAACATCGGCGAGTCGGCCAGCATCACGTTCAACGCCGACCCGGCCGCGACCGCCGCCGACGCTGACCTCACCGGCGACGGAGTCGCCGACCTCCTCACCGTCGGTGCCGCCAACGGCCTGCCCTCCGGGTTGTGGCTCGGCAAGGGCAACGTCGAAGGCACTGCCGTCACCGCCACCGACATCGGTGCCCGCGGCAACGGGGTCACGGGCAACAACTCCCCCGCCGACTTCGACGGCGCCCAGGCCCTCACCGGCCGCTTCACCGGCACCGGCCTTCAGGACGTCCTCACCTACCACCCCACCGGCGCCGGTGCCGGCAGCGCCGGCGTCCTGCGCGCCAACGGCGACGGCTCCGTCATCCAGGCCCAGCTCAGCGGCAACCAGTTCAGCATCGGCCCCGACCAACTCCTCGACCCCGACGGCAATCAGCCCATCCAGTTGGCCAACGCCGGCGACAGCCGGCGCCTCGACTCCCCTTATCCCGACCTCGTCGGCACCAGCGGCGACCCCACCAACGGCTACCACCTCACGTACCACCCCAACCTTGGCACGCCCAACGGCTACCTCGGCGCCTTCCACACCACCGCCCTGACGCCCACCGGCGGCACCGACTGGAACAACTGGACGCTCGCCACAGCCCAGCTCACCGCCGGCACCGCCATGTTCCTGTGGCACCGCACCACCGGCGCCCTGCACCTGTGGACCGACCTGACCGTCGACCCCGACACCGGGCAGTTGACCTACCAGCCGTACACCCTGTCGGCCGCCTGGAACACCGGCGCGAACCTGACCCTCCGCGCGGCGGACGCCGACAACAACGGCACCCCCGACCTGTGGACCACCGGTACCGGCGGCAGCATCACCCTCTGGAAGGTCACCAACCTCACCACTGGCGTCCCGGGCACGGGCACCCTCGCCGCCCAGCCCATGCAGAGCCTCATCACCTCCGACCACAGCTGGCAGCTCAACGACGCCGACAGCGGCTCGGTGGGCACCGCCCGCGACACCGCCGGCACCCTGCATGCCACCGGCAACGCTGGCGTGACCTGGAACACGGGCGACATGTTCGACCCTGACACGGTGTTCAACGGCACCAGCGGAACCCTCACCACTCCCACGCCGGCGGTGAACACGAACGCCGACTTCTCCCTCTCCGTGTGGGTCAAGCCCACCGCTCTCGGCGGCACCATCCTGTCCCAGGACGGGACCAGCACCGCAGGGTTCAAGCTCTACACGGACGCCACCGACAAGTCCTGGCGCTTCGCCATGCCACGTACCGACGTCGCGGCTCCGGTGTGGGATGTCGCGATCTCGGCATCCAACACCGCCCGGCTGGGCGTGTGGACGCACGTCACGGTCACCTACCAGAAGTCCGTCGGCACCATGTGGATCATGCTCAACGGCGTGCGGAGTGCCCACGGGGCCCACTCTTCGACCTGGAGCGCAGTCGGCGGGTTCCGGATGGGCAGCCACAAGACGGGGGCCGGCAGTTACGGAGGCTGGTTCGCCGGGGAGTTGGCCAATGCGCAGACCTGGTCGCGGATGCTGACCTTTCCCCGGGCCAGAAACCTCCCTGTGGAGGACTTCGACGGCGACGGCCGCTCGGACATCCTCGGCTTCTCCACCTCCCACACAGAGCTCTGGTGGACGCCGAACACGACCGTGGCCGGCCAGTCCCCGTCGCGGGGCGGCAGCAAGCGGATCTCCGCCGGGTGGTCGGACATCACCGACCCGTTCGTCACCGACTACGACGGGGATGGAAAGTCAGACGTCGTCGGGCGGGTCGACGACGAGCTGTGGACGTGGTCGAACGCCAGCAGCGTCGGCGCTCCGATCGTGGTGGCCGCCGACAAGCTCGGCGTGAACTGGGACAGTCTCCCCCGGATCGCGCCCGCCGACTTCGACGGCGACGGGAGAACCGACATCGTCGGCTACTCCAGCAACAACGACGAACTGTGGTGGGTCCCGAACACCACTCCCGTCGGCGGGATGCCGCAGCGCGGGACGAGCAAGAAGGTGTCCTCGGGATGGGGTGGCATCACCAAGCAGATGATCGCCGACTACAACTCGGACGGTATGCCGGACATCCTGGGTCGGGGCAGCAACAACGTCATGTACGTCTGGCTCAACACCAGCACGGTCGGCAACCCGTCCGTTGGTTCACTCGTGGCCCTCGGCACCGCCTGGGACACGCTGCCCACGACCACGACGGCGGACTTCGACGGCGACGGACGGGAGGACATCGTCGGCTTCTCGATCAGCGGCGACAAGTTCTGGTGGGTGCCGAACACCACCCCCGCCGGCGGCACGCCGAGCCGGGGCACCAGCAAGGAGGTGGCGGCCGGCTTCGCCACCGCAGCCGACAAGCGGGTCATCGACTACGACGGTGACGGTCGACCGGACGTACTCGCCCAGATCGGCGACGAGTTGTGGGTCTGGCCCAACACCAGCACGCCCGGCAACCCGTCTGTGGGGCCGAAGGTGTCCCTGGGGTTGGCCTGGAACACCATCGGCGACTTCCTGACCGAGCGCCGGGCGTTCTGACGCGGCTCCTGTCGGGGTGAGGGCGGAGGCATGCTCCGCCTCACCCCGGCGGGGAGGGACCGGCAGGCCGGTCAGCCGACCGCCGTCCGGGCGTACGCGACGCACTCGTCGTGCAGGCCCGCCCACGGCTCGCCGAACGCCTCCCCGGACGCCTCCTCCGCGGTCCGCCGGTCGTGCACGACCGCCTTGAAGAAGGCGAGCACCCGCTGCTCGCCGAACCGGTCGACGAGGTGCCGTACGGCCAGGTAGCCGACGCCGTAGCTGCCGCCGACGCGCCGGGCGGACGCGTCCTCGGCCGGGGTGAGGTCGTCGAGCCGGCCGGTCCAGCCGCCGCCCGGCGCCAGCAGCTCGCGCACCTCGGCGAGCCCCTCGTAGCGACCGACCGGTGTTCCGCCGACGCCCGCGTACTCGGCGAGCCCCTCCACCAGCCACCACGTCTCCCGCCCCGGGTACCCGCGCTCGGGCAGGGAGGCGGCGTGCGTCAGTTCGTGCCGGAGCAGGTCGTCGGCGCCGGTGGCGGAGAGCCCGTCGGCGTTGAGGACCACCTCGTGGTGGCCGCCGCCGACGGTGACGGCGTACCCGCCGGTCCACGCCGGGCGGCCGCCGCCGTACCAGCTCAGCCACTCCGCCTTGCCGGCGTAGAAGACGCGGTACCGGTCGGGCGGCGGGCCGGCGACCGCGTACGCGTCGGCGGTCCGCGCCGCGGCCTCGGCCTGGCGGAGGAGGCCGGGAAGCTTCCCGCGCAGCGCCGGGGTGGTGGCCACGACCGTACGCGGGCCCACCGCCACGACCAGGTCGCTCACCTCCCACGGCCGGGTGCCGGTCTCGGCGGACCGGGACTCCTCCATGGCGACCAGCCGGACCTGCCCGCCGGAGTCCCGCCACCGGGTGCCGACGAGCACGGGGCTCGGCCGGCAGCCGGGCACCACGAAGCAGTACTGGAAGCGCACCACGATCCGCCACTCGTCGGGCCGCCCGGCCACGGTCGTGGGTAGGCCGGTCTGCTCGGGTCGCCACACGGTGACCCGCAGGGCGCGCAGGGCGGCGTACCGGCGGGCCAGGGCGGGGTGGGCGGCGGGCTCGGCGACGGCGAGGAAGCCGGCCCGGTCGCCGCCGAGCAGGGCGGCGGCCTGGCGGTCGAGCTGGCCGGAGATCCGCTCGCCGAGCTGCCGGGCGGCCTCGACAGCGGGGTCGGCGGGCACGGTGGGCCCGAGGCGGCCGATCGTCGGCCGGTCCGCCGCCTCGTGCAGCACGCCGGCCAGCAGCACGGTCGGCAGGCCGCAGGTGAGCAGCACCAGCACCACGCCGAGCGCGGCCCACAGCGGCCAGGGCCGACGCCGTCGTGGTTGGTCCCACCGGTGCATGCCGTCCAAGCCGTCGGTCACCCGGCGAAGGGTACGACCTCCGGGGCGGATCGGGCGAACGCGCCACGGGCCGCCCGGGGCCGCCGACCGTCGAGCAGTCAGTCCGATGGTGCGGTGAGCGCCAGCAGGACCCGGTCGAGCAACCAGAGGCCGACCAGCACCGCGGCGGGCACCGGACGGCCGGCGAGAAGCAGCAGGAGCCCGCCGGTGACGAACCAGGCGGCCTGGAAGGCGAGCTTCGCCGGGCCGGGCAGCGGCACGGCGGCCTTCTGCGCGCCGAAGACCCCCCAGGCGGCGGCGAGGAGCACCGGCGCGCCGATCCCGGCGGCGATCCGGACCGCCCAGCCCGCGTCCAGGGTGAAGCCCCACCAGCCGCCGGCGACGAGCACGGCGAGTTCGAGCAGGAAGATCAGGGCCAGGGCGAGCAGGTACACCGGTCAGTCCTTCCTGGGCCAGGAGCGGAACGCCACGTCCAGCCCGGCGACGAGCTGGTCGTACGAGCGGTCGAGGTCACGCGGCAGCCCGAAGCCGCCGGCGGCCTCCAGGGCGAGGAAGCCGTGCAGGGCGCTGCGGAGCACCCGGGTGGCGTCGACGGCGTCGTCGCCGTCGAGGCCGTACCCCCGCAGGATGGCGTAGATCGCGCCGACGGCCCGCCCGGCGGCGGCGACGTGGTCGGGGTCACCGGCGTCGGGCGCGCGTTGCGCGGCGACGTAGCGCCCGGGGTGCCGGCGGGCGTAGTCGCGGTAGGCGGCGGCGACGGCGCGCAGGGCGTCTTCGCCCGCGCGGCCGGCGGCGGCCGAGGTGAGCGCGTCGGCCAGCTCGGCGGTGGCCAGCGCGGCGAGCTTGCGGGTCAGCGCGTCGGCGCCCTTGACGTGCTTGTAGAGGCTGGGCAGGGCGACGCCGAGCCGACCGGCGAGGGCGGCGAGGGTGAGCTGGTCGAGGCCGACCTCGTCGGCGAGCCGGGCGGCTTCGCGCACGACGATCTGCTGGTTGAGCCCGGCCCTAGGCACGGGCGGTGGCCTTGAGGAAGGCGACGAGCTGCGCGGCGGTCTCGGCCGGCCGGTCGGCGTGCGGGTAGTGACCGGAGTCGTCGATCATGCGGGCCTCGGCGGTGGTGAAGAGCCGGCGGGCGGCGCGGGCCTCGGCGCCGGGGTCGGGAAAGTCGGGGTCCTTCGTGCCCATCAGCACGAGGACCGGCTGGCGCACCTCGGGGGCCCGGGTGGTCCACTGCGGCTCGGCCGGGGCCGCGACCCCGCGCATCGCCGCCATCCGGCCGGGTTCGCGCAGGTTGGCCACCATCGCCTTGCGGTACGCGGCGTAGTCCGCCGGCCGGCCGCTGGGGAAGAGGCTGCGGTGGAACATGCCGAACAGCCGGGGGCTGCGCAGCACCGCCGCCACGGCCAGCCGCAGGACCGGGTTCAGCTTCCGCTCGGTGACGAAGGCGCCGACCTGGACGATCGCGCCGACCAGGTCGGGGGCGTCGGCGGCGGCGAAGACCACGGCGGCGCCGCTGGAGGAGTTGCCGACCAGCGTGGCGGGGCCGCTGCCGAGGGCGCGGACGACGGCCAGCAGGTCGCCGCCGACCTCGGCCGGGGCGTACGTCGGCCAGCCGGCGCTGGACTGGCCGTGCCCGCGTACGTCCACCGACGCCACCCGGTAGCCGGCGTCGACCAGCAGCGGGACCAGGTGGCGGTAGGCCGCCCGGTTCTCCCCCATGCCGTGCGCGAGGACCACCAGCGGGCCCGCCCCGTGCACCTCGTAGGCGATCCGCCCACCGTCCCGCTCCACGTAGCTAACAGTCATAGCCTGAAAGCTAACTCGATTAGCCAATCGCGTCAAGCGCTTAGCGCCCGGTCCGCTCGGACGGGTGAGTTCATTCCCCCGCTGGGGTCACTTCTTCGACATCAGGGCCCGGCCGAAGAAGGCCAGGTTCGCGGGACGTTCGGCGAGGCGGCGCATGAGGTAGCCGTACCAGTCGGTGCCGTACGGCAGGTAGGTGCGCACGGTGTAGCCGTCGCCGACGAGCCGGGCCTGCTCCTCCGGCCGGATGCCGTAGAGCATCTGGAACTCGAACCGCTCCGGCCCCCGGTCGAACCAGCGCGCCCGGTCCTCGCCGATGGCGATCAGGCGCGGGTCGTGGGTGGCCAGCATCGGGAACCCGTCGCCGGACATCAGGATGTTGAGGCACCGCACGTACGACTTGTCCACCTCGCGGGCCGCCTGGTAAGCCACCGACTCCGGCTCCCGGTACGCGCCCTTGCACAGCCGCACCCGGGAGCCGGCGTACGCCAGCTCGCGGCAGTCCGACTCGGTCCGCCGCAGGTACGCCTGGAGGACCGCCCCCGTCGCCGGGAAGTCCTTGCGGAGCCGGGCCAGCGTGTCCAGCGTCGAGTCGGTGGTGGTGTGGTCCTCCATGTCCAGGGTGACCGTGGTGCCCGCCTCGTCCGCCGCGGCGCAGATCGCCCGCGCGTTGTCGTACGCGAGCCGCTCGTCGAAGCGCTGGCCGAGCGCGGAGAGCTTCACGCTGACCTCGGCGGCCGGGGTGAGCCCGGCGGCGGAGAGCAGACCCAGCAGCTTCAGGTACTCGTCTCGGGTGGCGGTGGCCTGCTCTGCGGTGACGGTGTCCTCGCCGAGGTTGTCGAGGGTGACCGCGAGGCCCTCGGCGACGAGTTCGCGGGTCGCGCGCAACGCGTCGTCGGTGCCGGCGCCGGCGACGAACCGGCGGACGACGTCCCGGGTGAACGGGGCCGTCGCAACGAGCCGCTCGACCTGGGATGACCGGGAGGCGGCAAGGATGACGGAACGGAGCATGAGCTGAGCGTAACGCCAGCGGGCACCACCCCGCCGGGCGGCGGCCCCGCCGGCGCAGCCCCGGGACGGGTGACGTGGCGCGGATCAGCTACAACGATGCCGTGGAACAACGCCCCCGACGCCGGCTCCGGTCGGCCACCGTGCAGCTCGGCGCGCTGACCGCCCTCGCGCTCACCATCTCCGGCTGCAACATGTCCTCCGGCGACGACGATGACGACGACTGCGCGCTCGGGCCGGTCGGCGGCGGGACGACCGTGGCGCTGGCGATGCACGTGCCCGCCACCGGCACCGCCGTCACCACCGACGCCGGGCGCGGCGACCCCCGGGCGGGTGCCGCCGCGGCGGTGCCGGAGCGCGGCGGCTTCGGCACCCATCTCGCCTCCTGCGGCGGCTGACGTGCGGCGCGAGGCGGCCACCCCGCGCGCCGACTGGGACGCCACGGTCCGCTCGCAGGGCCTCGTCTACATCGACACGGAGCTGCCCGACGGCGGGATCGTGTCGTACTGGGACGAGACCGCCGCGTACGTCTTCGGGCTGGAGGAGGTGCTCCGGCTGGAGGAGGCGACCGCCGAGCTGCACCGGATGTGCGTCGCCGCCGCCGAGCACGTGGTGGCCCGGGGCCGGTACGCCGAGTTCGGCATCCCCGAATGGGCGGCCGAGGCGGTGGCCCGTTCGCTGCGCGAGAAGCCGCCGAGCCTCTACGGCCGGTTCGACCTCTGCTACGACGGCAGCTGGCCGCCGAAGCTGCTGGAATACAACGCCGACACCCCCACCTCGCTGGTCGAGGCGAGCATCGTGCAGTGGTTCTGGCTGGAGGAGACGCGCCCGGCGGCGGACCAGTGGAACAGCCTGCACGAGCGCCTCGTCGCGGCGTGGGCGCGCATCGGCGCGGGCCTGCACGACGACCGGGTGCACGTGGTGTGGTCGAACGAGGAGGAGTCGGGCGAGGACCAGATCACGGCCGGCTACCTCGCCGAGACCGCCCGGCAGGCGGGGCTGAAGGCGGAGCTGCTGCCGATCCAGGACATCGGCTGGGACGGCCGGCGCTTCGTCGACGCCACCGACGGTCCGGTCACCACCTGCTTCAAGCTCTACCCGTGGGAGTGGATGCTCGCCGAGCCGTACGGGCCGCTGGCCCTGGAGCCGGGCACCCCGACGACCTGGATCGAGCCGGCCTGGAAGCTGCTGCTGTCCAACAAGGCGCTGCTCGCCGTGCTGTGGGAGCTGTTCCCCGGGCACGAGTACCTCCTCCCCGCGTACCTCGACTCGCCGCGGCAGATGACCGAGTACGTGGCGAAGCCGCTGCTCGGCCGCGAGGGCGGGTCGGTGCGGATCGTCACGCCCGCCGGGGAGGTCAGCAATCCCAGCGACTACGGCGACGAGGGCTTCTGCTACCAGGAGTTCCGGGCCCTGCCGAGCTTCGACGGCAACCACGTGGTGCTGGGCAGCTGGATCGTCGACGGCGAGCCGGCCGGCGCGGGCCTGCGGGAGAGCACCAGCCTCATCACCGACAACTACGCCCGGTTCCTGCCGCACTACATCGACACGCCGCGCCTGACGTGAGTCGTCTACCGTTGGGGTGTGAACTTCGACGCGTACGCCCGGACCGGGGTTGACCTCGTCAACGCCCGGCTGGACGACCTCGACGACCTGCGGGCCCTCTTCCCCGACGAGAACGCGTGGATGCGCGACGAGGTCGCGGACCGGGACCTGGCGATCTTCCGGCGGGCGCAGAAGCGGCTGCGGGACGTCTTCGACTACGGCACCTCGGGGCGCGACATCGAGGCGGTCGCCGAGCTGAACGCGCTGCTGGAGGCGTACCCGGTGCAGCCGCGCATCTCCGGCCACGACTCCAGCGACTGGCACATGCACGTCACCAGCCGGGGCGCGTCGGTGAGCGCGGAATACCTGGCCGGCGCGGTGTGGGGCCTGTCGGTGTGGCTCTGCCAGTACGGCAGCGCCCGGTTCGGGGTCTGCGCCGACGAGCGCTGCGGCAACGTCTACCTGGACACCTCGTCGAACTGCTGCCGGCGGTTCTGCTCGGAGCGCTGCGCCACCCGGTCGCACGTGGCCGCGCACCGGGCCCGCAAGCGGGCGGCGATCGGCGAGCAGCAGGTCACCGCCCCGGCCGAGGCGCTGGCCCCGGCCCGCTGACCGGGCCGGGTCGCCCCGGGCGCCGGGCCGGCCGGGCAGCGAGCGCGGCTCAGGCGTCGACGGGGGACGGCGCGGTCAGATTGGCGCGGGCGAACTCCAGGGCCTCGCGCAGGTCGGCCTCGCGGACGGCGCGGCTCTTCGCGCCCCGCGTGGTGACCTCGACGGCCACCGAGCCGGTGAAGCCACGCCCGGCCAGGGAGCGCAGCAGCTCGCCGCAGGGCTGGCCGCCGCGCCCCGGCACCAGGTGCTCGTCGCGCCCCTCGCCGGTGCCGTCGCCGAGGTGCACGTGGGCGAGGCTCGACCCCATCCGGTCAGCCATGGCCAGGGCGTCGGTGTGCGAGGCCGCGCAGTGCGACAGGTCGAGGGTGTACGACGGGTAGCCGGTCTCGGTCGGGTCCCACCCGGGGGCGTACGGGACGAACTGCCGGCCGGCCATCCGCACCGGGTACATGTTCTCCACGGCGAAGCGCAGCCCGGTGAACCGCCCGGCGACCTCGTCCAGCCCGTCGGCGAAGGTGCGGGCGTAGTCGCGCTGCCAGGTGAACGGCGGGTGCACCACGACGGTGGGCGCCTCCAGGGTGTCGGCCAGCTCGGCGGCGCGGCGCAGCCGCTCCCACGGGTCGGGGCTCCACACCCGCTGGGTGACCAGCAGGCAGGGGGCGTGGACGGAGAGCACCGGCACGCCGTAGTGCGCGGCGAGGCCGCGCAGCGCGCCGGCGTCCTGGCTGACGGCGTCGGTCCAGACCATGACCTCGATGCCGTCGTATCCGAGTGCCGCGGCCAGCTGGAACGCCGCCGCGGTCCGCTCAGGGAACACCGAGGACGTGGACAGGAGCACCGGGACGCGGGAAGTCACAGCTGCCAGCGTAGCCCGGCCCACGTTGCGGCATCGTGACGAGTAATCGCAAATCGCCCGTAGCGCCGCAACGGGCCTCCGGGACGTCACGGCAGGTCACCGGGCGTTCAGCGTTCGGTGAGCCGGTCGAGCTGGCGCAGGATGACCCCCTCCCGCAGCGCCCACGGGCAGATGTCCAACGCGGGCACGTCGAGCCGGCGCAGCACCGCCTCGGCCACCACCGCCCCGGCCAGCAACTGGTGCGCCCGGCCGACGCTCACCCCCTCCAGCTCGCTCAGGTGGCGCGGCGGGATGTGCCGGACGAAGCCGAGCACCTGCCGCAGCCCGTCCCGGGTCAGGCTGCGCCGGGCCCACAGGCCGGCGCCGGAGGGGGCCGCCCCGGCCAGCCGGGCCAGGGTGCGGAACGTCTTCGAGGTGGCCACGGGGCGTTCCCAGCCCACCTCGGCCATCTTCTCCACCACCGGGTCGAGCAGCCCGTCGACGTACTCCCGCAGTTCCGCCACGGCCCCGGCCGGCGGCGGCTCCGCGCCGTCGGGGTCGATGCGCAGCCGCTCCCGGGTCAGCCGGCCCGCACCGAGCGGCAGGGAGACCGCGACGTCCGGGTCCTCGTCGATGCCGGCGGCGATCTCCAGGGACCCGCCGCCGATGTCCAGGGCGAGCAGCCGGCCCGCCGACCAGCCGAACCACCGCCGGACCGCGAGGAACGTCATCCGCGCCTCGTCCGCGCCGGAGAGCACCTCCAGCCGTACGCCGGTGGCCTCGCGCACCCGCGCCAGCACCTCGGCCGCGTTGGTGGCGTCGCGCACCGCGGAGGTGGCGAAGGCCAGCAGGTCGTCGCTGCCCAGCCGGGTGGCCGAGGCGCGGGCCGCGTCGACCGCCCGGACCAGCCCGTCCGCGCCGGCCTCGGTGAGCGCCCCGTCCGGGCCGATCTGCTCCGCGAGCCGGAGCACCACCTTCTCCGAGTGCGCCGGCCACGGGTGCGCGCCGTGGTGGGCGTCGACCACCAGCAGGTGCACCGTGTTGGAACCGACGTCGAGGACTCCCAGTCGCATGCCGAAGACACTAGGGCCTGCCCGGATCGGTGGCTCGCCGGTGCGAGCGGGGCACCGGGCGTACGCTGGTCCGGGTGACGAGCCAGATCGAGATCCAGGTGCTGGTGGACGACCCCGACGACCCGCGCAGCCGCGAGGTGGGGCTGGACTTTCCCCGGGAGTGGATCGAGTTCGTCGACCCGGCCGACGCCACGCACGTGATCCGCGCCGACCTGACCTGGCTGCTGTCCCGCTGGACCTGCGTGTTCGGCCAGGGCTGCCACGGCATCGTCGCCGGCCGGGCCGCCGACGGCTGCTGCTCGCACGGGGCGTTCTTCACCGACTCCGACGACGAGAAGCGGGTCCGGGCGGCCGTCAAGCGGCTCACCCCGGAAAACTGGCAGCACTTCCGGCGCGGGTTCAAGAACTGGACCGAGAACGACACGGTCGACGGCAAGACGCCGGCCCGGCGCACCGCCACCCGCGCGATCGACGCACCGTGCGTGTTCCTCAACGACGCCGACTTTCCCGGCGGGGGCGGCTGCGCGCTGCACGCGCAGGCCCTGCGCGACGGGGTGCACCCGCTGGAATACAAGCCGGACGTCTGCTGGCAGCTGCCGGTCCGCCGGGACCAGGAGTGGCACAAGCGGCCGGACAACACGAAGGTGCTGGTCTCCACGCTGGCCGAGTTCGACCGGCGGGGCTGGGGCGCGGGCGGGCACGACCTCGACTGGTGGTGCACCTCGTCGACGGACGCGCACGTCGGCACCGAGCCGATGTACGTCTCGTACGGCCCGGAGCTGACCGCGCTGGTCGGCGCGGCGGCGTACGCGAAGCTCGCGGAGCTGTGCGCGGCCCGGCTGCGGCAGGGCCAGATCGCCCCCCACCCGGCCAGCGCGTAAGGAAGGGCCCCCTGTTAACGCTTTCTGCATAGGAAGGGCCCCTTCCTAACCACGCTGGCGAGTGCTCAGCGCACCGACCGGGTGCGGTCAGGCGGTGATCGGGCCCGTCACGGCTCGAACTTGTAGCCCAGGCCCCGGACGGTGACGATGAAGCGCGGCGCGGACGGCTCCGGCTCGATCTTCGAGCGCAGCCGCTTGACGTGCACGTCGAGGGTCTTCGTGTCGCCGACGTAGTCGGCGCCCCAGACCCGGTCGATGAGCTGGCCCCGGGTCAGCACCCGGCCGGCGTTGCGCAGCAGCAGCTCCAGCAGCTCGAACTCCTTGAGCGGAAGCTGCACGGTGCCCCCGTCCACGGTGACCACGTGCCGCTCGATGTCCATCCGCACCGGCCCGGCCGCCAGGGTCGGCGCCCCCGACTCGGCCACGTCGGGGGTCTGCCGGCGCAGCACCGCCCGGATCCGGGCCACCAGCTCCCGGGGCGAGTACGGCTTCGTCACGTAGTCGTCGGCCCCGATCTCCAGGCCGACGACCTTGTCGATCTCGCTGTCCCGCGCGGTGACCATGATGATCGGCACGTGCGAGCGCTGGCGGAGCTGCCGGCACACCTCGGTGCCGGACATCTCGGGCAGCATGAGGTCGAGCAGCACGATGTCCGCGCCCGTCCGGTCGAACTCGGTGAGGGCGGACGGGCCGGTGGCCGCGACCGAGACCTCGAAGCCCTCCTTGCGGAGCATGTACGACAGGGCGTCGGAGAACGACTCCTCGTCCTCGACCACCAGAACGCGGCTCAACGGGGTATTCCTTTCATAGCGGTCGGACCTGCCGGAGCTCGGCCGGGCCGGCCTCGATCCCATCCGATTGCGGTGTCGGCAGCAGGTCGTCCGGTGGACGGGCCGGCAGCCGGAGGGTGAACGTCGACCCACCACCAAGAGTGCTCGACACCTCGACCCGGCCGCCATGGTTGCTGGCGATGTGTTTGACGATGGCCAGGCCGAGGCCGGTGCCGCCGGTGGCCCGGGAACGGGCCTGGTCGGCCCGGTAGAACCGTTCGAAGATCCGCTCGACGTCCGTCGGCGCGATCCCGATGCCCTGGTCGGCGACGGAGATCGTGACGTGCTCGCCGTCGGACCGGGTGGTGACCCGGACGGTGGTGTCCTCGCCCGAGTAGGTGATGCCGTTCTCGACGAGGTTCGCCACGGCGGTGGCGAGCTGGGCGTCGCTGCCGTAGACCGTCAGGCCGCGCTCGCCCTCGGTGGCCACCTCGATCCGCCGGGCGGCGGCGGTGGTGCGGGTGCGGTCGATCACCTCGGCGATCACCCAGTCCACGGCGACCGGCTCCGGGGCGGGCTGCGGCTCGGCGCCCTGGAGCCGGGTCAGCTCCAGCAGTTCCTGCACCAGCCGCCCCAGCCGGGTCGACTCGTGCTGGATGCGCTCGGCGAACCGGCGCGCGGCGACCAGGTCCTCGGAGAGGTCGGGGGCCGCCGCGCCGGCCGGCTCGGTGGCGTCCAGCAGCGCCTCGGCGAGCAGTTGCAGGGCCCCGATGGGCGTCTTCAGCTCGTGGCTGACGTTGGCCACGAAGTCCCGGCGGACCCGGGCCAGCCGGTGCGACTCGGTGACGTCGGCCGCCTCCACGGCCACGTGCCCGCCGCCGATGGCCATCGCGCGCAGGTGCACGCCGAGCGGGTCGGGGCCGGAGGCGTCGCGGCCGCGCGGCAGGTCCAGCTCGATCTCGCGCCGCACGCCGGTGCGCCGGACCTGCCCCGCGAGGGTACGGATCAGCGGGTGCGCGGCGATCGAGCCGGGCGTGGCCCCGGTGCGCAGCAGCCCCATCGCGCGGGCCGCCGGGTTGACCAGGACCGGCACGTCATCGGGGCCGAGTACCACGACGCCGGCCCGCAGCGAGTCCACCGTGCGGCGGCCCAGGCTGGAGAGGCCGGTCTGCTGCTCGTCGACCATCACGGGCCTCCCCCTGGTCCGGAACAGGCGGGCGGGGCCGCCGCTCCCGGCGGCCGGGCCGCGGCGACGCCACGACCGGACGAGCCGGGGCAGCAGCGACCCGATGGCCAGCCCGGCCACCAGTGTCACGACCGCCGCCGTCGTCACCGCCCACTCCACCCGGCGATCGTAGGGTCATTGTTCATCTGGACATCGCCACAAACGGGACGAAACGCTCTCGCTTCCGGCGATGTTCACCCGTCGGTCCCGCGTCGTTCACCAGCGTTCACCTCCGGTCATCTCCCCCGGCCTACGGTTGTCGCGCACCCTGCCAGACCAGCGCCGACGCCCGCAGCCCCGGGCCGGCGACCACCGACCACAGGACGTGATGATGCGCGACGAGTTCCGGGCCGACCTCCAGATTGTCAGCCAGCTGCTGGTGGACATGGCCGAGGCCATCCGCGCGGCCATGCGCCAGGCCACCCGCGCCCTGCTCACCGCCGACCGCCAGGCCGCCGAGAACGTGATCGAGCGGGACGCCGAGATCGACGAGCTCTACCGGCACGTCGAGGAGCGGGTCTGCGACCTGCTGGCCCGGCAGGCCCCCGTCGCCTCCGACCTGCGGGCCATGATCACCGCCCTGCACGTGGCCGCCGACCTGGAGCGGATGGGGGACCTGGCCGACCACGTGGCGAAGACCGCGCTGCGCCGGCACCCCTCGCCGGCCGTGCCGGCGGAGCTGCGGCCGGTCTTCGTCGACATGGCGTCGATCGCCGACCGGATGGCCGAGAAGATCGGCTCGGTGCTGGCCAAGCCCGACGCCGACCTCGCCGCCGAGCTGGACCGCGACGACGACGCCATGGACGACCTGCACAAGAGCCTGTTCGGGGTGCTGCTCGGCGACGACTGGCCGTACGGGGTGGAGACGGCGATCGACGCCACCCTGCTCGGCCGCTTCTACGAGCGGTTCGCCGACCACGCGGTCAACGCCGGCGAGCACGTCGTCTACCTGATCACCGGGGAGCCGGCCGCCGCGGCCGAGTGAGCGCCCCAGGCGTTAGGAAGGGCCCCTTGTTATCGCTTTCGCGATAACAAGGGGCCCTTCCTTCGTCGGTCAGCGGCCCTGGTTGGCGACCGCGGCGGCGGCCTCCTTGGCGGCGGCCGGGTCGAGGTACGTCCCGCCGAGGACCTGCGGACGCAGCTGCGGGTCCAGGTCGTAGCGCAGCGGGATGCCGGTCGGGATGTTGAGCTTGGCGATCGCCTCGTCGCTGATCTGGTCGAGGTGCTTGACCAGCGCGCGCAGCGAGTTGCCGTGCGCGGCCACCAGCACCGTCCGGCCCGCCAGGATGTCCGGCACGATCGAGTCGTACCAGTACGGCAGCATCCGCTCGACGACGTCCTTGAGGCACTCGGTGCGCGGCATCAGCTCGGTCGGCAGCAGCGCGTACCGGGGGTCGCCCACCTGCGACCACTCGTCGTCGTCGGCGATCGGCGGCGGCGGGGTGTCGTACGACCGACGCCAGAGCATGAACTGCTCCTCGCCGTACTCGTCGAGGGTCTGCTTCTTGTTCTTGCCCTGCAGGGCGCCGTAGTGGCGCTCGTTGAGCCGCCACGACCGGCGCACCGCGATCCAGTGCCGGTCGGCGGCGTTCAGCGCCAGCTCGGCGGTGCGGATCGCCCGGCGCATCACGCTGGTGTGCACCACGTCCGGCAGCAGGTCGTGCTCGCGCAGCAGCTCACCGCCGCGGCGCGCCTCCGCCTCACCCTTGACGGTCAGGTCGACGTCGACCCAGCCGGTGAAGAGGTTCTTCGCGTTCCAGTCGCTCTCGCCGTGCCGCAGCAGGACCAGCGTCCCGACGGTGGGCCCTTCGCTCGCAGTCATGCCGATCATCCTGCCGCACTCCGTCGACGGACACGCGGGGACCTGCGGTGACGACCACCACGTGGAAAAGCCGGTGACCGGCCTTCGGCCCCGCGACTAGGTTGTAAGGCGCTTTAGATACATCGGTCATTACCAAGGCGGGGGCGCGAGCGTGCGGGCGATGCGGGGCTGGTTCCGGGACACCACGGGCGGGCTGCCCAGGACCTTCTGGTACCTGTGGACGGGCACCCTGATCAACCGCCTCGGCTCGTTCGTCCTGGTCTTCCTGGCCATCTACCTCACCCAGGAGCGCGGCTTCGACGAGCTGGCCGCCGGCCTCGTGCTCGGCCTGTGGGGCGTCGGCGGCGCGGTCGGGACGACGCTGGGCGGGACGCTCGCCGACCGGTGGGGCCGGCGACCGACGCTGCTCACCGCCCACCTCGGCGCGGCGGCCATGATGCTCACCCTCGGCTTCGCCCAGCAGCTCTGGGCGGTGGCCGGCGGGGCGCTGCTGCTCGGCCTGTTCGCCGAGGCGGCCCGCCCGGCGTTCGGCGCGATGATGATCGACGTGGTGCCGGAGCGGGACCGGCTGCGCGCGTTCTCGTTGAACTACTGGGCGATCAACCTCGGCTTCGCCTGCGCGGCGATCCTCGCCGGCCTGGCCGCCGAGGCCAGCTACCTCCTGCTGTTCGTGATCGACGCGGCGACCACCCTGGCCACCGCCGTGATCATCTTCGTGAAGGTGGCCGAGACCCGGGCTCCGGCCCGCGCCGCCGTGCACCCCGCCGGGGCCGCCCGTCCCCGCGGGGCGCTGCGCACCATCCTCGGCGACCGGGTCTACCTGGGCTTCGTGGCGCTCAACCTGCTCGGCGCGCTGGTCTTCCTCCAGCACATCTCGATGCTGCCGATCGCCATGGGCGACGACGGCCTGAGCCCGTCCACGTACGGCGTGGTGATCGCGCTCAACGGGGTGCTCATCGTGGCCGGGCAGCTCTTCGTGCCCCGGCTGATCCGTGGGCGCAGCCGCTCGCACGTGCTCGCCCTCGCCGCCGTGGTGATGGGCGTCGGGTTCGGGCTGACCGCGTTCGCCGACGCCGCCTGGTTCTACGCCCTCACGGTGCTCGTCTGGACCCTCGGCGAGATGCTCAACTCGCCGTCGAACTCCACCCTGATCGCGGAGCTCTCCCCCGCCGACCTGCGCGGCCGGTACCAGGGCGTCTTCTCGCTGTCCTGGCAGGTCGCCGGGGCCAGCGCGCCGATCCTCGGCGGCCTGGTCCGGCAGCAGGCCGGCAACGCGGCGCTCTGGCTGGGCTGCGCGGCGGTCGGCGTCGTGGTGGCGGTCGCCCACCTGGCCTCCGGGCCGGCCCGGGAGCGGCGGGCCACGGCGCTGCGCCCGCCGGCCGAGCCCGTCGGGCCCGCGCCGGCGGAACGTGGACAGTTGACGTCCGTCGTGAACTGAAGCTGTCCAAGATCCGGGGGCACGAAAGGCCGGGATCCGGGGGTACGAAAGGCCGGGGCGACGCAAAGCGCCCACCTCGACCAGTGGTCGTGATGGGCGCCCGCATCGTGCCGGCGGCGGCGGGCGACACTCACCCCCGTAAGCGTCGCCCGCTCGCGCCGCCGGTTCCAACGGGTGGCGCCGTCCCCCAACGGCGGGATCCACCCGTCCCTGCGCCTGCACTCGTGCACGGATCTGATCGATCCACCGCTCCCCCGAACGGTTACGAGCGTGGCGCGTGCAATAAAGCTAGTTTCCCCTGGTTGCGGATTCAACCCGGAACGGCTGTCTCGCCGGTCACAGCATCACCGTCCGAAACCGTACCCGTTCGCTGGGTCACCACCGGCACACCGGGACTACCCGTGCGCCGGCCCCGCAAACGCCTAGGCGTCCTCACGATCGGGTGACTCCGTGCGGAAGAAGTTGCTCTGCCGGCCGTCGCGCAGCTGCTCCTGGTAGATCAGGTTGAGCCTGCGGCCGTCGAAGGTGCGGAACCACTCGTCCCAGGTGATCTCCCGCACCCGGCTGCTCTCCCGGTACCCCGGCAGGTTGAACGTGAGCACCCCTGCCCGGCCGTTGCGCTCCGTGCCCGCGATCGTGGCCGGCCGGGCGTTGCGCTCCCGCGCCCAGCGCCGGATCACGTCGTGGTTGGTGGTGACCAGGCTGCGCCCCGGACGCTCCGGCCGGTCCTGGAGCGAGGTGATCGGCTGCGAGGACCGCGCCGACCGGGACGACGACCGGCCGGTCCGGATCGCCGACCGCTGGGCCGCGCCCTGGCCGGCCCGCGCCGGGGCCGCCTTCCTCGCCGAAGCGGCCCGGCGCGCCGAGGCCGAAGCCGGGGCCGCCTTGGCCGCCCGCGTCGGGGTGGCCGTCGTCCGCGCCGGGGATGCCGTCGTCCGCGCCCGGCTCTGGGCCGCCCTCGCCCGCGCCGGGGACGGGGCCGCCTTGGCCCGGCCCGGGGCCGCCTTCGCCCTCGTCGGGGCCGGGGAAGCCTTCGCCCGGGCCGGGGTCGCCTTCGTTCGGGCGGCGGCCGCGGTGCGCGTACCCCCGGCGGTCTTGGCCTTCGTGCCGCTGGCGCGGCCCGCGGGCCCGGTGCCGCGCCGCGCCGCGCCCCGGCCCTCGGCGCGCAGGGTACGGGCCAGGGCCTTCACCAGCTCCGGCTTGCGCAGCACGGAGATCCCGGCGACGCCCCGACGACGCAGCTGGCCGCGGATGTCGTCCACCCGCATGCGGGAGATCTCCGACTCGGAGATCGTCGGGGTGTTCGGGGTCTGGTTGCCCGTCTGCCGTCTCGTCCTGGTCGCAGCCCCGCCGCGACCTGAGCTGTTCCGCTGAGCCATGGGATGCTCCGCTCCTTGACAGTCCGTCCTCGGCGCGCGGTGGATCCCAGTGCCGCACCGCGCGGTGCGGCATACCCGTCAGGACGGCTCCGAACCTCCCGCCGCAGCCCGGCCGGCGGGCGACGGCTCGAAGAGGTGCGCGAACGCCGCCAGGTTGGCCGTGGACTCGCCGCGCTTGACCCGCCACTCCCACTCCCGCCGGATGGCGCTGCCGAAGCCGATCTCCAGCATCGTGTCGAACGACTCGTCGGCGTACGTCAGCACGCTGCCGAGCAGCCGGTCCAGCTCGTCCTCGTCGACCCCCGCCAGGTTCACCCGGCCGGTCAGGTAGACGTCGCCGACCGCGTCGATGGAAAACGACACGGCGTACATCCGCGCGTTGCGCTGCAGCAGCCAGGCCCACAGCTCCTCGCGTCGCTCGTCCGGCTGGCGCATCACGAACGCCTCGATCCGCAGCGCGTGCTCGCCGACGACGAGGTTGCAGATCGTCTTGAGCTTGTGGGTGCCGGGCAGGGTCACCGCGTACGACGCCTCGCCGGTGGACTCGACCGCCAGCTCCCGCTCGGCACAGACCGACTCGATCAGGGCGGCCACCTGGCTCCTCGCGCTCATCCGCCCCACTCTACGGCCGCCGGCGGTGGCGCGACGGCGCGGTGAGAAGGGTGCCCTTCTCTACCGTATGCGTTAACAGGGGGCCCTTCCTTGCACCTCACCAGGCGCAGGAGAGCGCCCGGTCCGCCGCGAGCCGGCTGGCCAGCCGCTCCCGGTGCTCGGCGATCGTCTCGCCGTAGACGGCGAGCAGGTTGCCGACCGTGCGGTCCCAGGAGAAGTTGCGGGCGTGTTGCTCGGCGCCCCGCCCCAGGGTCGCCCGGCGGGCCCGGTCCGGCAGCAGCCCCGCCAGCGTACGGGCCCAGTCGACCGGGTCGTGGCTGTCGACGAGCACCCCGCTGACCTGGTCGCGTACGGCGGTCACCAGGCCGCCCACGGCGGCGGCCAGCACGGGCGTGCCGCACGCCTGCGCCTCCAGGGCGACCAGCCCGAACGACTCGTTGTGCGACGGCACGGCCACCAGGTCGGCGGCCCGGTAGACGGCCGGCAGGTCGTCGCCGGTGCACGGCGGCAGGAAGCGCACCCGGTCGGCGATCCCGAGCGAGGCGGCCAGCTCGATCAGGGCGGTGGGCCGGTCCAGCCCGCTGCCGCTGGGGCCGCCGACGATCACCACGGTCAGCTCGTCGGCGAGGAGCGGGTCCCGTTCCCGCAGGGCGGCGGCGGCGCGGATCAGCACGTCGGGGGCCTTCAGCGGCTGGATCCGGCCGACGAAGGCCACCACGTACCCCGTGGTGGGCAGGCCGAGCCGGCGGCGGGCGGCGAGCATGGCCGCGTGCCGGTCCCCGGCGGCGGGCCGGAACCGGTCCAGGTCGACGCCGGGCTCGACCACGGTGACCCGGGCCGGGTCGGCGTCGTACCGGTCGAGCAGGTCGCGGGCCTCCACCCGGGTATTGGCGACCAGCCGGTCGGCCTCGGCGACGACCTGCTCCTCGCCGATGACGCGGGCCTTCGGCTCGGGGCGGTCACCGGCGGCGAGCCGGTCGTTCTTGACCTTGGCCAGGGTGTGCGCGGTGTGCACCAGCGGCACCCCCCAGCGTTCCTTGGCCAGCCAGCCGACCTGCCCGGAGAGCCAGTAGTGCGAGTGGATCAGGTCGTAGTGGCCCGGCGGGCGGGCCGCCTCGGTGCGCAGCACCCCGGCCGTGAACGCGCAGAGCTGGCCGGGCAGCTCCTCCTTGGTCAGCCCCTCCAGGGGGCCGGCGGTGACGTGCCGGACGTGCACGCCCGGGGACATCTCGACCACCGGCGGCAGGTCGCCGGAGGTGGCCCGGGTGAAGATCTCCACCTCGACGTCGGCCTCGGCCAGCCGGCGGGCGACCTCCAGGATGTAGACGTTCATGCCGCCCGCGTCGCCCGTGCCGGGCTGGTGCAGGGGCGAGGTGTGCACCGACAGGGTGGCGATGCGCCGGGGGCGCGGCCACGGCCGGGCACCTCGCTGACGACCCACGCCGGTGTGCTGTTCCGCCACGTCCGCTCCCTCTGTCACGGTTGATGCCGTCCCGCACGACCGGCGCTCCTCGGTCAACCTGCGCGCCGCGTGTCATCTTCCCCATCGGGAACCGGAAATTCGTACCGGCGGCCCCCGGGCGTGACGGACCTCATCGACGCGGGCGGCCGGCCGGCGGCGCGCGCGGCGTCCCGGCGGGGTGAGAATGGCCCGATGACCTCTGTCGCGATCGTCACCGGGGCGTCCAGCGGGATCGGCGCGGCCACGGCCCGCCGGCTGGCCGCCGAGGGGTTCCACGTGCTGGCCGCCGCGCGGCGCACCGACCGGCTGGCCGCGCTCGTCGCGGAGATCGGGGCGGCCGGCGGGTCGGCCGCCGCCGTCGAGTGCGACGTCACGTCCGCGGAGTCGGTGGCGGGCCTCGCCGCGGCCGCCGCGGCGGCCCCCGGGCCGGTCACCCTGCTGGTCAACAACGCCGGCGGCGCGCGCGGGCTCGACCCGGTGGAGTCCGGGTCGGTGGGCGACTGGCAGTGGATGTACGACGTGAACGTGCTCGGCACCCTGCGGGTCACCCAGGCACTGCTGCCCGCGCTGGAGGCGTCCGGGGCCGGCACGATCGTGATCGTCTCCTCGACCGCCGGCCACGTCGTCTACGAGGGCGGGGGCGGCTACAGCGCCGCGAAGCACGCGCAGACGGCGGTCGCCGGCACGCTGCGGCTGGAGCTGTGCGGCCGGCCCGTCCGGGTGATCGAGATCGACCCGGGGATGGTGAAGACCGACGAGTTCGCGCTGGTCCGCTTCGGCGGCGACGCCGACCGGGCCGACGCGGTCTACGCCGGGGTGGCCGAGCCGCTGGTCGCCGAGGACGTCGCCGACTGCGTCGCCTGGTGCGCGACCCGGCCGCAGCACGTCAACATCGACCGGCTCGTGGTCCGCCCGCTGGCCCAGGCCGCGCAGCACAAGGTGCACCGGGCAGGCTGATGGGTCCCCGGTCGCGCGGGCGGAGGCGGCGGTGAGGCCGCAGGGGGTCGTCACCCGGGGCACGACCAACCCCAACCGGCTGCGCCGGGTCGACAACTGGATCGTCGAGACGTGCGGCGGCCGGCTGCGGGACGCGGCGGACCCGCTGGTGGTCGACCTCGGCTACGGCGCGACCCCGGTCACCGCCGTGGAGCTGCGCGCCCGGCTCGCCGCCGGGGTCCGCGCCGACGTGCGGGTGGTCGGGCTGGAGATCGATCCGGTACGCGTCGCCGCCGCGCAGCCGGCCGCCGACCCGCCTTGGCTCACGTTCGCCCGGGGCGGGTTCGAGCTGGCCGGGCTGCGGCCCGCGCTGGTCCGGGCGTGCAACGTGCTGCGGCAGTACGACGAGGCCGAGGTGGCCGCCGCCTGGCGCACGGTCACCGGGCGGCTGGCCCCGGGCGGGTTGCTGGTCGAGGGCACCTGCGACGAGCTGGGGCGGCTCGGCGGCTGGCTGCTGATCGACTCCGAGGGCCCGCGCACGCTCACCCTGGCGGCGAAGCTCACCACGCTGGGCAGCCCCGCCGAGCTGGCCGAGCGGCTGCCGAAGGCGCTGATCCACCGCAACGTGCCGGGCGAGGCGATCCACGGCCTGCTCCGCGACCTGGACGACGCGTGGCGCTCCGCCGCCGCGTACGCGCCCTTCGGGCCCCGCCAGCGGTGGCTGCGGGCGGTGGCGGCGGTCCGCGACGCCGGCTGGCCGGTCGCCGACGGGCCCCGCCGCTGGCGGCACGGCGAGCTGACCGTCGACTGGTCCGTCGTCGCCCCCGCCTGAGCCGCCCCGCTCCCCGGCCCGACCGGTGGGGTCGTCAGACAGCGCAGTTGACCAGGACCGGCTCCGGGTGCAGGGGCACGCCGAAGCGGGCGTGCACGCCGTCGCGGATGTCGCGGGCCAGGGCGATCAGCGCGGCGGTGCTGGCGGTGCCGCTGCGGTTGGTCAGGGCGAGGGTGTGCTTGCTGGAGATGGCCACCCCCTCGGGGCCGGGGTGGCCCTTGGCGAAGCCGGCCTTGTCGATCAGCCAGGCGGCGCTCACCTTCACCGTGTCGCCGGCCCCGGGCCAGTGCGGCGGCTCGCCGAGGTCGGCGGCCCGCCCGCGCAGCAACTCGTACGCCTCGCCGTCGAGCACCGGGTTGGTGAAGAACGAGCCCACCGAGCGGGTGTCGGGGTCGGCGGCGTCGAGCACCATGCCCTTGCCGGCGCGCAGCCGCAGCACGGCGGCCCGGGCGTCGGCCAGCGGCACCGCGTCGCCGGGCTCGACGCCGAGCGCCCGGGCCAGCTCGGCGTAGCGGACGGGGCCGGACAGCGGGGAGCGGGCGAGCCGGAAGTCGACCGACAGCACCACCCAGCGCTCGCTGTACTTGAAGATGCTCGACCGGTACGCGAAGCCGCAGTCGGCCGCCTCGACCCGGCCCAGGCTCTCCTCGACGCGGTCGTACACCTGCACGCCGGTGATCGTCTCGGCGACCTCCTGGCCGTACGCGCCGACGTTCTGGATCGGGGTGGCGCCGGCCGAGCCGGGGATGCCGGAGAGGCACTCCAGCCCCGACCAGCCGTTGGCGACGGTGGCGGCGACGAGGTCGTCCCACGGCTCGCCGGCCTCGACCCGTACGGTGACGGTGTCGGCGTCCTCGGCGACGACCCGCAGCCCCCGGGAGCGCACCAGCACGACGGTGCCGGGGAATCCGGCGTCGCCGACGACCACGTTGCTGCCGCCGGCGAGGATCAGGACCTCATCGTCCCGCAGGCGGGCCTGCTGCACCTTTTGTACGATCTCCTCGGCGCTGGCAGCGGTCTCGATCCGTCCGGCCGGGCCTCCGAGGCACAGCGTGGTGTATTCCGCCAACCTGGTCGGTTCGGCGGCGCGGGTTTCGGTGGCCGGGCGGGCACTAACGTCTGACACGCCTTTCACCCTAGGCTGAGAGGGAGCCGCGGCACCCACTTGGTGGCGCGGTCGCCCGGGAGGATCGTGATGAGCAGACTGCACGGCACGAAGGACTTCTGGATCGGCGCGCTGCGGACCGAGGGTCCCGCGTTCGCCGCCGCCGTTGCGGAGGCTCCCCCCGAGACACCCGTGCTCTCCTGCCCCGGCTGGACGATCACCGACCTGACCGTGCACCTCGGCGAGGTCTACAGCTGGGTGAACACCATCGTGACGACCGGGGGCACCACCCGGCCCGAGCGCCCGAGCGTCCCGGCCGCGCCGCCCGCCGGGACGTCCGCGCTGCAGTTCTGGCAGCAGTCGTACGACCGGTTGATGGCGACCTTCGACGGGCTGGACCCGGAGACCCCGACGTGGAACTGGGCGCCGCAGCCGAAGAAGGCCGGCTTCTGGCCGCGCCGGATGGCGCACGAGACCTCGGTGCACCGCTGGGACGCCCAGCTCGCCATCGCCGCCGGTGAGCCGATCGAGGCCAAGCTCGCGGCCGACGGGGTGAGCGAGGTGCTGGACACCTGGCTGCCGGCGGGCCGGCGCAAGGCCACCGGCCAGTGGCACGGGGTGGTGCACCTGGCCGCGCCCGACGCGGGCCAGGACTGGTACCTGCGGCTGCGCGGCGAGGGCGTGGCGCTGCTGGACACCGACACCATCCTCGACCACGACGACCACCACGCCCGGGTCGAGGTCACCGGCACGGCGAGCGACCTGCTGCTGGCGCTGATGGGCCGGGTCAGCTTCGACACGCTCGGGGTGCGGGGCGACCGGGCCCTCCTCGACGGCCTGCGCACCGGCTGACCGCCCTCTTTCCCGCCTCGCGTGGCCCCCGGCGTTGCCGGGGCCACGCGTCGTCGTGCCCGCCGCCCCGCCCGCCCGGCGATTCGCGCGTGCCGTGCGTTGTTAGGAAGGGGCCCCTGCTCTACCGAATGCGTTAACAGGGGGCCCTTCCTTTCCGCTCCGAGAGCGCTCTATTGACATCGCGGCAGCCAGCGGCCAGGCTCTTGTGAGAGCGCTCTCTCGAAGGTTCCACCCCCGTCCCCACCACCATGCGCACGACCTGAGAGGGGTCCGAGAACAAGATGGGTGTCTTTCCACGCCGCCGCCTCGCGGCCGTGGCCCTCGTCGCGGCCACCGCACTGCTCACCACCGCCGGCTGCGGCGGGGACGAGCCCGCCGAGGGCGGGCCGGTCACGCTGACCGTCGACGTCTTCGGCCAGATGGGCTACCAGGAGCTCTACCAGGAGTACATGGCCGCCCACCCCGACGTGAAGATCGTCGAGCGGGGCACCGGCGGCAACCTCGACGAATACTCGCCGAAGCTCACCCAGTGGCTCGCCGCCGGTAAGGGCGCCGGCGACGTGGTCGCGATCGAGGAGGGCCTGCTCGTCGAGTACAAGGCCAACCCGCAGAACTTCGTCAACCTGCTCGACCACGGCGCGGCCGAGCTCAAGGGCAACTTCCTCGACTGGAAGTGGAACCAGGCGCTGACCGCCGACGGCAAGCAGCTCATCGGCCTCGGCACCGACGTCGGCGGCATGGCGATGTGCTACCGCAGCGACCTGTTCGCCAAGGCCGGGCTGCCGACCCAGCGCGACGAGGTGTCCAAGCTCTGGCCCACCTGGCAGGATTACGTCGCCACCGGCGAGAAGTTCAAGGCGGCCAACACCGGGGCGGCGTTCCTGGACTCGGCCACCAACATCTTCAACACGATCGTGCTGCAGACCGCCGGCAACGCGCAGGGCTACCACTACTACGACACCGCCAACAACCTGGTGGTGGACAGCAACCCGGCCGTGCGGCAGGCGTGGGACACCACGATGGACATCCTCGACTCCGGCCTGTCCGGCAAGTACGGCTCCTGGTCGGAGGAGTGGGTCTCGGCGTTCAAGCAGGCGAAGTTCGCCACCATCGCCTGCCCGGCCTGGATGACCGGCGTCATCGAGGGCAACGCCGGCCCGGCCGCCAAGGGCAAGTGGGACATCGCCCAGGTGCCCGGCAACGGCGGCAACTGGGGTGGCTCCTTCCTCGCCGTGCCCAAGCAGAGCAAGCACCAGGCCGAGGCGATCGAGCTGGCGAAGTTCCTGACCAGCGCCAAGGGGCAGATCGGGGCGTTCAAGGCCAAGGGCCCGCTGCCGTCCAACCCGCAGGCGCTGGACGACCCGGCGATCGTCGACTCGAAGAACGCGTACTTCTCCGACGCCCCCGTCGGCAAGATCTTCGCGGCGGGCGCGAAGAGCCTCAAGCCGGTCTACATGGGCCCGAAGAACCAGGCCGTCCGCACCGAGGTGGAGAACGCCGTCCGCACCGTCGACCTCGGCCAGCGCAGCCCCGAGCAGGCGTGGACCGACGCGGTGAACAACGCCAAGAAGGCCGCCGCCAAGTAGGCCCGACGCGGACGCGCGGGCGGCGCTCCGGCGTGCCGGAGCGCCGCCCGCGCCGCGCAAGACGCGGAAAGGAGTGACCGGGCCCATGGCCGTCCAGCTCGACGCCCTGCCACCGGTGACACCGACGGAGCGGAGCACCGCCCGCCCGCCCCGGAGGTACCGGCTCAGCCGGCTCGACGACAAGTACTCCCCCTACCTCTACATCGCACCGTTCTTCCTGCTCTTCGGCGTGTTCGGGGCGTACCCGCTGGCGTACACGTTCTGGGTGTCGCTGCACGACTGGGACCTGCTCGCCGCGGAGCACCCGTTCGTCGGCGGGGAGAACTACACCCGCCTGCTGGCCGACCCCGACTTCTGGCACTCGGTGGTCAACACCCTCGGCATCTTCGTCATCTCGACCGTGCCGCAGCTGTTCGCCGCGCTGTGGCTGGCCAGCCTGCTCAACCGGCGGCTGCGGGCCCGGACCACCTGGCGGATGGCGGTGCTGGTGCCGAACGTCACCTCGACCGCCGCCGTGGCGATCGTCTTCGGGGTGCTGTTCGGCCGCCAGTTCGGCATGATCAACTGGCTGCTCGACCTGGTCGGCGTCGACGCGATCGACTGGAAGTCCAACCGGTTCGCCTCCTGGGTGGCCATCTCCGCCATGGTCGACTGGCGGTGGACCGGCTACAACGCGCTGATCTTCCTCGCCGCCATGCAGGCCATCCCCCGCGACCTGTACGAGTCGGCGGCGATCGACGGGGCCAGCCGGGCCCGGCAGTTCTGGAAGATCACCGTGCCGCTGCTCAAGCCGACGATCATCTTCGCGGTGATCGTGTCGACCATCGGCGGCCTCCAGCTCTTCACCGAGCCCCGGATGTTCCACTCCGGCACCAACCCGATCCGGGGCGGGCCGCTGCGCGAGTCGCAGACGATGACCATGTACATGTTCGAGAACGCCTTCGCGCCGCACTACAACTTCGGCTACGGCTCGGCGGTCGCCTGGCTGCTGTTCGCCCTGATCGCGATCGTCGCGGCGATCAACGTGGTGATCCTGCGCCGGCTCGGCGGCACCGACGGGCCGGCGCGGGTCCGCCGGCCCCGGAAGGAGCGCACCCGATGAACAAGCTCTGGTCCGCCGGCCGGCTCACGTACGCCGCCCTGGCCGTCTCCGCCCTGCTGTCGGTCTTCCCGATCTACTGGATGTTCGTGGTCGCCAGCCGCTCCAGCGACGCGATGGGCCAGATTCCGCCGCCGGTCACCCCCGGCGGCAACCTGGGCGCGAACATCGCCCGGCTGTTCGACAACACCGACGCGTACTTCCTCACCGGTCTGATCAACTCGGCGATCGTGGCCGTCACGGTCACCGTGTCGGTGGTCTTCTTCTCCACGCTGGCCGGGTTCGCCTTCGCCAAGCTGCGGTTCCGGGGCCGCAACGGGCTGCTGCTGGTGATCATCGCGACGATGATGATCCCCACCCAGCTCGGGGTCATCCCGTTGTACCTGCTGATGACGAAGCTCAACTGGAACGACCGGCTGCCGGCCGTGATCGTGCCGGCGCTGGTCACCGGGTTCGGCGTGTTCATGATGCGCCAGTACGCCAGCCAGGCCGTCAGCACCGAGCTGATCGAGGCCGCCCGGATGGACGGCTGCGGCACGGCGCGGATCTACTGGAACGTGGTGCTGCCGGCGTTGCGCCCGGCCGCGGCCGTCCTCGGCCTGCTGACCTTCATGACGACCTGGAACGACTTCCTCTGGCCGTACGCTGTGCTCAACGACCCGGAGAACCCGACGGTGCAGCTGTCCCTGCGGGCGCTGTCGGACGGCTATTACCAGGACATGTCACAGGTCTTCACCGGCACGGCCATCGCAACTCTGCCCCTTTTGCTGGTATTCGTCCTGTTCGGCCGCCAGATCATCGGCGGAATCATGGAAGGTGCGGTCAAGGCGTGAGCGCGAGCAGCGAGCTACGGTTCCCCGACAACTTCGTCTGGGGCGCGGCCACCGCCTCCTACCAGATCGAGGGCGCGGCCCGCGACGACGGTCGCGGCCCGTCGATCTGGGACACCTTCAGCCGTACGCCGGGCAAGGTCTTCGCCGGCCACACCGGCGACGTCGCCTGCGACCACTACCACCGGTACGCCGACGACGTGGCCCTGATGGCGGAGCTGGGGCTGAAGGCGTACCGGTTCTCGATCGCGTGGCCCCGGATCCAGCCCGACGGCACCGGGCCGGTCGAGCCGCGCGGGCTGGACTTCTACGACCGGCTCACCGACGCGCTGCTCGACCGGGGCATCGACCCGATCGTCACGCTCTACCACTGGGACCTGCCGCAGGCCCTGGAGGACCGGGGCGGCTGGACCAACCGGGAGACCGCCGAGCACTTCGCCACGTACGCGGCGGCCGTGCACGGCCGGCTCGGCGACCGCATCCGCACCTGGACCACGCTCAACGAGCCGTGGTGCTCGGCCTACCTCGGGTACGGCAACGGGGTGCACGCCCCCGGCGTGAGCGACCCGGGCGCGGCCTTCACCGCCGTACACCATCTGCTGCTCGGGCACGGCCTGGCGGTCCGGGCGCTGCGCGCGAGCGGCGCGGAGGTCGTCGGGATCACCCTGAACCCGGCGGAGGTGCAGCCGGCGAACCGGGACAGCGCGGCGGACGCGGCGGCGGTCCGGCTGGTCGACGGGCTGCAGAACCGGATCTTCCTGGACCCGCTGACCGGCGCCGGGTACCCCGCCGACGTGCTGGAGCACGTGTCCCGGATGGTCGACCCGGCGACGTTCCTGCGGGACGGCGACGAGAAGCTGATCGCCGCCCCGATCGACCTGCTCGGCATCAACTACTACTCCCCGACCTACGTGGCCGGGCGGCCGGACGGGGCCGGCAGCAGCGCCTGGCCGGGCACCGAGGGGGCGGTGCAGTTCCTGCCGGCCGCCGGGCCGGTGAGCGACATGGGCTGGGCGATCGAGCCGGCCGGGCTGGGCCGCCTGCTGGACCGGCTCGCCGCCGACTACCCCGGCCTGCCGCTGATGATCACCGAGAACGGCGGGGCCTTCCCGGACCGCACGACCGACTCCGCCGGTCGGGTGGCCGACGCCGACCGGATCGCCTACCTCGACGGGCACCTTCGGGCCGTGCACGCGGCCATCGGCCGGGGGGTGGACCTGCGCGGCTATCTCGTATGGTCGTTGCTGGACAACTACGAGTGGGCCGAGGGGTACCGCAAGCGGTTCGGGATCGTCCACGTCGACTACCTGACCCAGCGGCGCACACCGAAGGCCAGCGCCCGGTGGTACCAGGAGGTGATCTCCCGGAACGGGCTGTGACGAGGTGGGGAGCGCTCCGATGACGACGGCCCAGCGGCCGACCCTGGAGGCGGTGGCCCGGCGGGCCGGCGTCTCCCGGGCGACCGTGTCGCGGGTGGTGAACGGCTCCACCACCGTCGCCGAGCCGATCCGGGAGGCGGTCCGCCAGGCCGTGGCCGAGCTGGGGTACGTGCCGAACCTGGCCGCCCGCAGCCTGGTCACCCAGCGGACCGACTCCATCGCCCTCGTGCTGCCCGAGGAGGCCACCCGGGTCTTCTCCGACGACCAGGTGTTCCCGAGCATCATCCGGGGCGTCGCGCAGGAGCTGGAGGCCGCCGACAAGCAGCTCGTGCTGATGCTCGCCGGCTCGCCGGCCGGGCACGCCCGGGTGGAGCGGTACACCACCGGGCGGCACGTCGACGGCGTCGTCTTCGCCTCGCTGCACGGGGCCGACCCGCTGCCGGCCCGGCTGGCCCGGCTCGGCATCCCGGTGGTGTGCAGCGGGCGGTTCCTCGGCGACGTCGGCGTGCCGTACGTCGACGTCGACCACGTCGGCGGGGTGACCCGGGCCGTGCGGCACCTGCTCGGCTCGGGGCGGCGGCGCATCGCCACCATCGCCGGTCCGCAGGACATGTTCGCCGGGGTGGAACGCCTCGCCGGCTACCGGGCGGCGATCGCCGAGGCGGGGCTGCCCGAGCGGGTGGCGTACGGGGACTTCACCCGGGAGTCGGGGGCGGCGGCGATGCGGCAGCTCCTCGACGCCCACCCCGATCTGGACGCCGTCTTCGCCGCGTCCGACCTGATGGCGCACGCCGCCATGCGGACGCTGCGCGAGGCGGGGCGGCGGGTGCCCGCCGACGTGGCCGTGATCGGGTTCGACGACATCGAGACGGCCGCGTACACGGACCCGCCGCTGACCACCGTGCGGCAGCCGATACTCGACCTGGGCCGGGAGGCGACCCGCCAGCTCCTGCGGATGGCGGCCGGCGAGGACGTCGAGCCGGCCCTCGTGCTGCCCACCGAGCTGGTCCTGCGCGCCTCGGCGTAAGGAGGGGCCCCTTGTTAACGCATACGGTAGAGAGGGGTTCCCTTCTCACCACCTCCGGCGGGCGCGTGAGCGCGTGGCGGGGCGGTTATCGCGTGGCGGCCGGGTCGGGGGCGGGCTAGCGTCACGCGGATGAGCGATCCCGTGGCGCTGGTGCGCGTGTCCGAACTCTCCGACGTCGCCGAGTACGCGTACGCGGCGACCGTCGACCCGCCGGCCCGGCTGGTGTTCGCCGCCGGCGCCTGCCCGCTGGACGCCGACGGGCGTACGGTCGCGCCGGGCGACCCGGCGGCGCAGGCCCGGCAGGTGATGGCCAACCTGGAGGTCGCGCTCGCCGCCGCCGGGGCGCGGCTCGCCGACGTCGTCAAGACCACGGTGTACGTGGCGTCGACCCAACAGGCCGACCTGGTGGCCGCGTGGGAGGTGGTCCGGGACGCGTTCGGCGACCACGAGCCGCCCAGCACCCTGCTCGGGGTGACCGTGCTCGGCTACAACGACCAGCTCGTCGAGGTGGAGGCGGTCGCCGCCGTCCGGGAGCCCGGCCGCTGACGGTGCGCTCCGCCGGGCGGGCCGCTCAGGACGACGGTGCCTCGGACGCCGGGCAGACCGCCGTGAGCGCGAAGGAGCCGGCGTCCCCGGCGATCGCCGCCGAGCCGCCCGTCAGGGTCCAGCCGGCGGGCAGGCGCAGCCAGGCCGCGCTGGCCCCGGCGTCGTCCACGGTCAGCGCGCCGCCCTCGGTGGGCACGGTGAGGGCGACGCGTTCCCGGTTCGGGGCGACGAACTCGGGCGTGACCGCGACGAACCGGGCCCCGACCCCGCCGGCCGCCAGGCCGAACACCCACACGTCCTCGTCCGGATAGGGCCCGCCGCCCAGGCCCGCGGCGCACGCCGGCCCGCGCCCGGCCGCCCGGACCGGCGCGTCGGCCGGGTCCAGCCGGATCGTCGTGCGTGGACCGGGCAGGGGCGCGGGCGGCACCGGCAGCGCGGACGGCCGGGCGGTCGACGGGTCGGTCCGGACCTCGCGCCGGGGCAGGCCCGCGGCCCCGAGCACCAGCAGGCAGGCCGTGGTCGCAGAGACCGCGGACCTGAACCGGCCGACCCGCACGCGAGGCACCCCCTATTGCACCTTTCGTCCGCTTCAGGATAGGTGCAAGGAGGGGCCCCTTGTTAACGCATACGGTAGAGAGGGGTTCCCTTCTCACCACTCCGGCGGGCGCGTGAGCGCGTGGCGGGGCGGTTATCGCGTGGCGGCGGGGTCGGGGGCGGGCTAGCGTCACGCGGATGAGCGATCCCCCGGCGCCGGTGCGCGTCGCCCGACCGGACGACGCCTCCGACGTGGTGGCCCTACGGGCGCTTGTCCACCCGTACGTCGTGCGGGGTGTGGCCTCGACCCGGAAAATGATCGCCGAGCCCTCGCCCGGCGAGCACTGGACGGCTTTCGTGGCCGAGGTCGACCGCGCCGTGGTCGGCTGGGTGTCGGCCTACCGCGAGGGCCGGACGTCCACGGACGGGTTCGGCTGCGTCTCGCTGCTGCACGTCCACCCAGACCACCGGGGGCGGGGCCTCGGCTCCGCGCTGCTGACCGCCGCACTCGACCATCTCGCCCCGCTCGGGATCCGCCGGGTGCGTGCCTGGGCGCTGGACGAGGCGCTGCCCTTCGCCCGCCGGCACGGCTTCACCCCGGGCCGGGAGCTGCGCTACTCGGCGCTGGAGCTGCGGTCCGTCCCGCCGCCGCCACCCGCCGCACCTGGCGTACGCCTGCTGCCGTTGGCCGACGTCGGGCCCGATGAGCTGTACCCGGCGGTCCGCGCGGCGGCCGTCGACGAGCCGGGCGACGTGCCGGTGGACGCGATGAGCTACCAGAGCTTCCGGTACGAGATCTGGGACAACCTCGGGCTGGACCGGCAGGCCAGCACGGTGGCCGTGGCCGACGGGAAGGGGGCCGGCGAGGAGGCAGCCGACGAGGGGGTGGTCGCGTTCAGCCTGGTCAAGCGGGACGGCGACCGGATGTGGTCGGACTACACCGGCACCGTGCCGGGGCACCGGGGGCGCGGGCTGGCCCGGCTGGTGAAGACGAGTGCGCTGCGCCGGGCCGCCACCTCGGGGGTACGCGTCGCGTACACCTCGAACGACGCGGCGAACGCTCCGATGCTGGCGATCAACCAGGGGCTGGGCTACCGGCCGGTGACCAGCCAGTGGTCCTGCCTCCGCGAGCTGGGCTGATGGTCGACCTCCCCGTCACCGCTCCTGCACCGGGCGGCCCGGCGGCTCGATGGACTGGCCCATCGCACGACGGGTGAGCAGGGTCGCGCCGGCCACCGCCGCCGGCATGACCAGCACCGCGCCGAGCGGGATCAGGAAGCACACGAAGACGGCCACCCCGAAGCCCAGCGTCGTCGGCCGGTCGGCCTTCAGCAGCGTCCGGCGGTCGGGCAGCCGCATGCCGCGCCGGTAGAACGGGGTCCCCGCCAGCTCCAGCGCGAGGAACCAGCCGCCCACGGCCGCCCCGATCACCGGCACGACGGTCTGGCCGACCACCGGGATGAAGCCGGCCGCGAAGAGCGGAATGCCGACGAGTACGGAGATCGCGACCAGCCGCAGCGAGTCGACGACACTGCGGCGCAGCGACGCCCAGAACGGCGCCTCCACCGCGCCGGGCGTGCCGCCGTAACGCTCCTCGACCCGCTCGGAGATCTTCTCGTAGAACGGGTCGCCGATGGCCAGGGTCACGGCGGTGAAGGTGAGCACCGCGAGCAGCCCGCCGACGCCGAGGAAGGCCAGGCCGGCGACGACCCGGACGAGGCTGCGGGCGGTGCCGGACCAGTCGTCGGCGAACGGGGTGACCAGCGCGGCCAGGTCGTCCACGAAGTAGACGAGGGTGGCGAAGGCGGCCACGAAGAGGGTTCCGGAGATCAGCGCCGGCACGATGCCGAGCAGCATCAGGCCGGGACTGCGGACGTACAGGCCGATGCCGCGCAGGAGCAGCCCGACCCCGGAGAAGAATCGGCCGACGGCACCGGTCACCGGCGCGGTGATGCTGCTGGGTACGTTCACGACCGCTGAGCCTATCGGCGCCCGTCCCGCCCGGCCCGCCAAGCAACGCGGGGCGAGGTGAGAAGGGTTCCCTTCTATACCGCAGGCGTTAACAGGGGGCCCTTCCTTACACAATGGGTGGGTGCGGGCCTCGCGGTTGATCTCGTTGGTGCTGCTGCTCCAGTCGCGGGAGGCGATGACGGCGGCCGAGCTGGCCCGCGAGCTGGAGGTCTCCGAGCGGACGGTCTACCGGGACGTGCTGGCGCTGTCGGCCGCCGGGGTGCCCGTCTACGCCGACCGGGGCCGGGCCGGCGGCTACCGCCTGCTGGGCGGCTACCGGACCCGGCTGACCGGGCTCACCCGGGACGAGGCGGAGGCGCTGTTCCTGGCCGGGCTGCCCGGGCCGGCGGGCGACATGGGGCTGGCCGACGCGGTCGCCTCGGCCGAGCTGAAGGTGCTGGCCGCGCTGCCGCCGACGCTGCGCGACGCGCCCGCCCGCGCCGGGCAGCGGTTCCACCTGGACGTGCCGGGCTGGTTCCGCGACGCGTCGCCGCCGCCCCGGCTGGCAGAGCTGGCCCGTGCGGTGTGGGCCGACCGGGTCGTCGAGCTGCGCTACCGGCGCGGCGACGGCGAGGTCGTCCGGCGGGTCGAGCCGTACGGGCTCGTGCTCAAGAGCGGGACCTGGTATCTGGTCGCCCGCGTCGGCGACGGCACGCGCACGTACCGGGTCGACCGGGTGGTCGACGTGACCCCGGGCGGGGAGGCGTTCGACCGCGACGAGGGCTTCGACCTCGGCGGCTACTGGGGCGAGCAGGCCGAGGCGTTCCTGCGGAGCATGCAGCGGACCCGGGTCCGCGTCCGGCTGAGCCCCGCCGGCCTGCGCGCGCTCCGCAGCGCCCCGGAGACCCCCTTCGGGTACGCGGAGGCGACGGCCGCCGCCGGTGCGCCCGACGGCGACGGCTGGGTGGTCACCTGGCTGCCGATCGAGTCCGTCGACGTGGCGTACGACCTGGTGCTGCGGCTCGGGCCGGAGGTGGAGGTGCTGGATCCGCCGGAGCTGCGGGGGCGGGTGGCCGCTACCGCCGCCCGGCTCGCCGAGTTGTACGGCGGGCCGGGCGGCGGACGGGAGGGCCACGAGCGGACGGGCGACAGTCAGCGGTAGTCGGCCGCGTCAGCCTGCTTGCCGCCGTGCACGACCTCGGTGATGTAGCGGAAGCCGTCCGGTTGGCTGCCGTCGAGGTCGGTGAAGCCGTACACGCGGCTCAGTTCGCCGGCGGAGGTCGACCTGCCGTTCCAGCGGGCCCGGTCGGGGTCGGCGGCCAGCGCGGCGACGGCCCGCCCGACGAACGCCGGGGTCTCCGAGATGAGGAAGTGCGGGTCCTTCGCCGCCCCGTCGCGCCAGTTGGCCTCGGTGACCCCGAAGTGCTCCAGCATGAACTCGGAGCGGATCCAGCCGGGCGAGAGCGCGACGGCGGTGCCGCCGTGCGGCTCAAGCTCGTGCGCCTGGGTGAAGGCGAGCCGGTTAACGCAGGTCTTGGCGAGGTCGTAGAAGACCGACAGCCGGTAGTGGGCGTCGTTGTACTCCCGGGTCCCGTCGCCGATCTCCACCACCAGCCCGCCGGGGCGGCGGATCAGCAGCGGCAGGGCGAAGTGGCTGGTGATGATGTGGGTGTCGACCGCGAGCCGCAGGGTGCGGAAGCCGGCGTCGAGGGGCTGTTCCCAGACGGGCTTCTCCCAGGTGATCAGGGGGTCGGCGCCCCACACGTCGTTGACCAGCACGTCGAGCCGGCCCTGCTCGGCGTCGATGCGGGCCACCAGGTCGCGCACCTGCTCGGGCACGAGGTGGTCGACCCGGGCGGCGATGCCGGTGCCGCCGGCGGCGGTGACCAGCTCGGCGGTCTCCTCGATGGTCTCCGGCCGGTCCAGTTCGGAGCGGCCGGCGGTGCGGCTGCTGCGGCCGGTGGCGTACACCGTCGCCCCGGCCGCGCCCAGCTGGATCGCGATCTGCCGGCCGGCGCCCCGTGTCGCCCCGGCAACCAGCGCGACCGTCCCGGTCAGGGGTTTTGTCGTCATGCGTCGACCCTGACAGCAATACCTGACAGCCGAAGTCCGGTTTCGCGAACGGGTGTCCTGCGTCATGCTCGGCGCATGCACCTGCTGCTCTCCGGGATCGTCGGCTCGGTGGCGTACGGGCTGGCCCGGCCCGGCTCCGACGTCGACCGGATCGGGGTGTTCGCCGCGCCGACCGTCGCCTTCCACGGCCTGCACCCGCCCCGCGAGTCGGTGGTCACCACCGAGCCGGACGTCACCCTGCACGAGGCCGGCAAGTACGCCCGGCTGGCGCTGGGCGGCAACCCGACCGCCACCGAGCTGATGTGGCTGCCCGACGACTGCTACGAGACGCGCACCGCGCTCGGCGACCGGCTGATCGGCATCCGGTCGGCGTTCCTCAGCGCGCCCCGGGTCCGCGACGCCTACCTCGGGTACGCCGCGCAGCAGTTGCGCAAGCTCGCGTCCCGGGGCGACGGGACGTTCTCGGCCGACACGCGGCGGCGGACCGCGAAGCACGCCCGGCACCTGGCCCGGCTGGTGCACCAGGGCCGACTGCTCTACGCCACCGGCGTGCTGGAGATCCGCCTGGCCGACCCGGAGCGGTTCCGGGCGTTCGGGGAGCGGGTGGCCGGCGGGCAACTGGCGGAGGCGCGGGACCTGCTCGCCGAGGCGGAACGCGACTTCGACACGACGCGTACGCCGCTGCCGCAGCGGCCCGACGAGGCCACGGTGGAGCGTTGGCTGCTCGACGTGCGCGCCGCCCACCTGCCGCCGGCCGGGGCGTGCCCCGGGTGACGCCTGCGGCGGCCGGCGTCACCCGTTGAGGAACCCCGAGATCCGCTCCCGCAGGTCGGCGCGCTCCGACCAGAGCACGCCCGGGCGGTCGTACACGTGGAGGGTGGCCCGGGGCAGGGCGGCCGCGAGCTGCTCGGCGACCTCGACCGGGTGCAGGTCGTCGCCCGCGCAGGCGAGCACCAGGGCCGGGGCGGCCACCGCGGCAAGCTGCGCCCGGTCGCCGAGCGGGGCCTGGTCGGGCAGGTCGGCGAGGCCCGCCGCGAGGCCGTCGCGCAGCAGGTGGTCGAGCCGCTGCCGAAGGTATGCCCACCCGGCGGGCGTGTTGCGCACGGCGGGCGGCAGCTCGGCCGAGACGACGTCGGCGACGGCGGAGGCGTCGCCGCTCTCCACCGCCTCGATCAGGTCGGTGATCCGGCTCCGGGCGGCCGGGGTGCGGGGCCGGTCGAGCGCCGCCGGGAGGAAGAAGACCAGCCGGTCGAAGCGCTCCGGGCTCTCGGCGAGCAGCCGGCACAGCGCGCCCGCACCGAGGCTCGCGCCGAACGCGCGGGTGGCGTTGCCGAGGTCGGCGACGGCCCGCAGGTCCCGGGCGAGGTCGAGATAGCTCCACGGCCCGGGCGGTGCCTCGGAACGGCCGTGCCCCCGGAACTGGAAGAAGACCTTGCGGCCGGCAACGCCGCTGCCGAAGGGCCGGGTGGTGGCGATGCCGTTGCCCAGCCCGTGCGCGAACACGGTGACCGGGTCGCCGACGCCGGTGACGAGCTGTTCGAGGCGCACCCCGTGCGGGGTGGCGACCAGCTCCGTCTCCGGCTCGGGCAGGGCCGGCCGGCCCGTACGCGGGGCGCCCGGGCCGGGGCCCCAGGTCCGTGGCCCGCCGTCCGGCGGCGGTGGCCAGCGGAACCCTCTCACCAGGAGGATCCCCGGCCGTCGTGCAGGTCACGCAGCCCCACCCGGACGTCCAGCAGATAGATCAGGGCGGCGGCGATGCCGATCAGGCCGAAGATGTTCAGCACGTTGTTGGTCAGCAGCGTGAGCACCAGGCACACCGCGAGGATGGCGATCCACCCGCCCTTGGGCAGGGTGCCGATCGCGGCGAAGCCCTCGCCGCGCTGGGTGATCGCGTGCACGAGCGCCACCCCCTCGATGACGAGGGCGAACACCAGCAGCAGCATGGTGATCCAATACTGGACCTGGAAAGCGAAGATCGGCGCGGCGATGGCCATGCCGGCAAGCTTATGCCGACGACCCCGGATCCGTCCGCCAGGACGTCTCCGGGGTCGTGCGGCGTCTCGCTCCGGCAAGCCGCCGGGCGGCTGCTGCCGCGGGGCGGCGGCGGGGGCCGAACGGGGTCGCTGCGCTACTCGGCGGCCGGGCGGGTCCGCCGGGTGGCCTTGGGCAGCTTGGCCGACGGGGTGTCGGCGGCCTCCGGGGCCGGGCTGTCGGCGGCCTTGGCCTTGGGGCCGCCCTTGGCAGCGGTCTTCGCGGTGGCCTTGGCCGTGGTCGCCTTGGTCGCGCGGGTGCGCGGGGTCCGGGCGGCGGCCGGCTTGGCCTCGACGACCTCGGCCACGTCGGCCGGGGTCGGGACGTCGGCCTTCGCCGCCGGGGCGGGCGCGGCCGGGGCCGGGTTCAGCTCGGCCTCGGTCGCCGCGATGTCGGCGTTGACCGTGTCGGCGGCCTCCAGCACGCCGGCACCGACCACCCGCTCGCCACGGGCGACCAGCTCGGCGTACGCGGCGAGGGCCCGCTCCTGGGCGGCCTGCGCGCCGGCGACGACGACGGCCGCGTTGCGGGCGGCCAGCCCGCGCAGCCGGTCGAGGTCGGTCAGCTCGCGCAGGCGGTTGACGTCCGCGGCCTCGCGCAGCCGGTTCAGGTCGGCGACCTCCCGCAGCCGGTTGACGTCGGCGGCCTCGCGCAGCCGGTTCAGCTCGGCCGGGACGGACCGGCCACGCAGCTCGGCGGCGGTCTGGTTGGCCGTACGCAGGGTCTCGGTGGCCTTCTGGCGCAGCTCGAAGCCGGTCACGACGGCCTTGCCGCCGAGGTCGGCGGCGACCTTGCCACTCAGGTCGGTGACCACCGTGGGCAGCTTGCGCAGCTGCTCCAGGGCCAGGTCGCCGGCGCCGGCGGCGGCGTAGAGCGGGGCCGGGATGCGGTGGGTCTTCGGCTGGGTCATGACTTCTCCTCCTCGACCGCGGCGGCGGTCTGCTCGGTCTCGACGGCGGTCGCCCTCTCGGCGGCCTTCCTCGCGGGCGTGCTGCTGGGCGGGGCGGGTGCCGGGCCGGCCTCGGTGACGGCGACCGACTCCAGGACCGCCTCGGTCGGGGTGCCCTCCGGCGTGGTGGGCCCGGTCGCGGCCGGCGTGGCCGTGCCCGGGGCCTCCGGGGCGGCGGCCGGCGCGGACGGAGCGGCGGCCGTGGCGGCCGGGCCGGCACCCGAGCCCGCCTGGGCGGCTTCGGCGGTGGCCTCGGCCGCCTCGGCGGCGGCCTCCGCCTCGGCGAGCCGGCTGTTCTCCCGCCGGAACGTCTCGTAGATCTGGGTCAGGGACTGCTTCTGCGCCATCGTGAGATCGGGGTCGACCACGATGGCGGCGAGCACGCCCTGCCCCTCCTTGTCGTCGAGCAGGCCGGCCCGCAGGTACATCGCCGGGGTGGAGACCCGCAGCGCGCTGGCGAGCTGCTGGAGCACCTCGGCGCTGGGCTTGCGCAGGCCGCGCTCGATCTGGCTGAGGTACGGGTTGCTGACGCCCGCCTGCTCGGCGAGCTGCCGCAGCGAGATCTTGGCGTTGCGCCGCAGGTCACGGATGAACCCGCCGACGTCAGGTAGGTCCTTGGGAGTGGCCATGACCCCACGCTAACCGGCCCTGCTAGCTGCTGCAAGCAAAACGCTAACCCGAGTTAGCAAGGTCTCACGCCGGGCCGGGCACGCGGTCGTCGCGGGACGGGATGCCGGCCGGATGGGGGTATCAACGGGACGGGATACCCCCACGTCCCCGACATGAAGTCGATCAACCCGGCCCGCCGCCCCCGGTCAGCGCCGCCCGGCTTGAATCTGTTGCGCGCCGTGCGTCCGGTCCGTACCTTCCCCGGGGTGACGAAGATCGAGATCAACGGCGCGAATCTCGCGTACGACGACACGGGTGACGGAACGCCCGTGCTCCTGCTGCACGCCGGCATCGCCGACCGGCGCATGTGGCGCGGACAGGTGCAAGCCCTGGCCGCCCGGCACCGCGTGATCGCCGTCGACCTGCGCGGCTACGGCGACTCCGAACTGCCCACCGACCCGTTCGCCCACCACGACGACGTGGTCGGCCTCCTGGACGCCCTGGAACTGCCCCGAGCCGCCCTCGTCGGGTGCTCCTTCGGCGGGGCCGTGGCGATCGACACCGCTCTCGCATACCCGGATCGGGTCGGCGCACTCGCCCTGTTCGGCACGGCCGTCAGCGGCAGCGAGTGGTCCGACGAGGCCAACGACCTCTGGGACGACCTGGTGGGCGAAACCGACCCCGAGGACTACGCGGCCACGGCGGCCGGCGAGGTGCGGTTCTGGGTGGTCGGCCCGGGCCGCCGCCCCGAAGACGTCGACCCGGAGCTGATCCGGTTCGCCGAGGAGATGGACCGCCGGGCCCTCGCGGCCGAGCTGGCGCTGAGCGCCGTCGAGGTGGACGAACTCGACCCGCCCGCGATCGAGCGGCTCGGCGAGCTGCGCGTACCGGTGCTGGTGGCCGCCGGGGCCGCCGACGTGCCGGACATCGGCAGACTGGCCGACCGGATCGCCGCCGAGGTGCCGGGCGCGGTGCGGCTGCCGGACGTACCGGACGCCGGGCACCTGCTCCCCCTGGAACGCCCGGACGCCGTCAACGACGCGCTGCTGGACTTCCTGCGGTAGATCGGTCCCGACCCCGGTCAACCTTTCCTGCCCGCCCCGGGTCTTCCTCTCGACGGTGACGCCGGGCAGGACTGGAGATCGCAGGTGACGGAGGACAGCTTCCGCGAGTTCGTCGAGATCCGGTACGCGGATCTGCTGCGGACCGCGTACCTGCTGACCGGTTCGCGGCACGCGGCCGAGGACCTGGTGCAGAGCGCGCTGATACGGGTGATGCGCCGCTGGCGGCACGTCGACAACCCCGTCGCCTACGTTCGCCGGATCATGGTCAACGAACGGGTCAGCCTGTGGCACCGGTTCGGTTCCCGGGAGTTCCTGGCCGGGGTGACCGGCGCCTGGCGGTTGCACGCCGGCCAGAGCCGGGGCCCGGACGTCGCGGACGACGTCGTGCTGCGCGACGAGGTGCTCACCGCGCTGCTCGGCCTCCCGCCCCGGATGCGGGCCGTGCTGGTGCTGCGCTACTGGGAGGACCTCCCCGAGGCGCAGATCGCCGAGGCGCTCCGTTGCTCGGTCGGCACGGTGAAGAGCCAGGCGTCCCGTGGGCTCGCCCGGCTGCGCGCGGTACTGCCGGCCTCGCCAGCCGGGTCGCCCTCGTCACCTGCCCGGGAGCCGTCGTCCGACACCCCGGCGCCGTCGTCCGACAAGCCGCCACCGTCGGACGCGTCGCCGGTCACGACGAGAGGAAGAGGTGTGCACGATGGCCGATGAGATCAGGCACGCGTTGACGCGGCTCGCCGAGCCGGTGATGCCCGGCCCCGACCCGTACCAGCGGTTGCTGGTCCGGGTCCGCCGACGCCGGCAGCGACGGATCACGGTGGCGGGCGTGGCCGGCCTGACGGCGGCGGCGCTGGCGCTGCCGGCCTTCGGTGCGGCCGGCCGGCTCGTCACCGGCGTGGCATCGTCGCCGCCTGCCACCGGGACCTACCAGCCGGCGAGCCGGATCGAGACGCCGCTGGTGCGGCAGCTGCTGGACTCGCCGACCCGGGGCAACCTCGCCGGTGACGGGGCGCTGATCGCGGACATCCAACGGCAGTACCGGACGGCCCGCGCCCGGTTGCTGGTCGACCCGGCACTGGGCGAGGTGAAGGTGCTGCTGGCCCACGACGCACCGGGCGGCCGGATCGTGGTGGTGGCCTTCGTCGGCGACTCGCACGCGTTGCTCCGCTCCGCGATCGCGCAGGTCGGGGCGTCCGTGCCGGACCTGTTGGGCAAGACCGGCACCCCGGACGCGCCGCTGCCCCTGGAGCCGTACGCCTTCCTCAGCCGACTCTCGCCGACGGACGGCGGGCACGTCGCCGACGTCACGGTCGGGCTCGCCCCGGCCGGGTGCCTCGTCGAGACCTCCGGCGACGGCCGGCTCCAGCCGGACGGCTCGATCGCCCGCAGCTGGCAGGTGGCGAGCAGCGACGGTCTCGCAGTCGGCGGGGCGGGCCCGGTGACCGAGCGGTGGCGCTTCACCTGCCAGGGCGTGGTGCGCTACTCCGGTCCGGCGGGTGGCGGGCCGGGGGTGGTCCTGTCGACGAAGGCGGCGGCACCGGTCTCCACCGCCGGCGCGCGCGGCCCGGTGGACGCCGCGCTCGCCGCTGTCGCCGTGCGCGACCTGCGCGAGCTGGCCGAGGGCCAGGGGCTCACCGGACCGGCTCCGAAGGTGGTCTGGGGCGGGCGGCTGCCCGACTGGGTCTCCGACGCCCCGGAGGCCGTGCTGGTGAACTCCTGCTCGACCGACGCCGGCTGCGCCGCGTTGCTGAAGATCGACGCAGGGCCGCAGCCGCCACGGGAAGCGAGCGCACCGACCGGCTATCGGACCGCCGTCGGCCGCCCCGACCTGACCGTCGTCCCGGTGCCGGGAGAGACGGCCGGGGTGCTGGTCGTCGGGCCGGAAACGGCAACGCGCGTCGAGCTGCTCGACAAGAGCGGGCGGACGATCGCCGACGGCCAGCTCGCCGCCGGGGCCGGCGCGCTGCGCGTCGATCCTCGCCAGGTGGTCGGGGCGAAGGTCTTCGACGCGGCCGGCCGGCTCCTGCTGACCGGGGCCACGCCGAACCTCGACACCAACTCCGACCAGTTCGGCGAGCCGACCGTGTGGGCCTGGTGACGAGCGGGGCCTGGTGACGCGCTGGTTCGGCCCCGAGGCCCTGCCGCGTCACCAGACCGGGCGGACCGCCCCGACCGGGATCCCGCCGCCGAGCAGCGGCAGCTCGGCGTACTCGTCGAGCACGGGTGCCCGGACGCCCAGCCGGCGCAGCGCGGAGACCAGGACCGGCATCCGGGCCCGCGTCGCCCCGTCGTCGATCTTCAGGGCGACCGCGCCGACGCCGGGGAGCGCGGCGGCGATCACCCCCTCCGCGCCGATCTTCGCGAGCGCGCCGGGCAGGCCGCGCATCAGCCGGCTGTCCTCGGCCCAGGTGCCGCCGACCAGCTCCGGGTGCGCCCGCATGGCGTCCGCGACGGCCCGCTCCGGCGAGCCCGGCACGGCGGAGACCAGCCGCAGGTACGCGCGGGCCAGCCCGGTCAGCGACACGGCCAGCACCGGCGCGCCGCAGCCGTCGACGCCGACCGCCGCCACCGGCTCCCCGGTGCACTCCTCGACGGCCGCCCGCAGCGCGAGCTGCAACGGGTGCTCCGGCTGCCGGTAGCCCGCCCGGGGCCAGCCGGCGGCCAGGCAGGTGAGCAGCATGCCGGTGTGCTTGCCGGAGCAGTTCATCCGGCCCCGGGTCGGCCCGCCGCCCGCGCGCAGCACCGCCTCCCGGGCCAGCTCGCCCATCGGCAGGTCGGGCGGGCAGCCCAGGTCGGACTCGTCCAGCCCGGCACCGGCCAGCAGCGCGCCGACCCGGGCCACGTGGAACTCCTCCCCGGCGTGACTGGCCGACACGATCGCCACGTCGGCCGGGTCGGTCAGCGGCAGCCCGGCGCGGAGCATGCCGACCGCCTGCATCGGCTTGCTGGCCGAGCGGGGGAAGACCGGTGACCCCACGTCACCGGCGGCGGCGACCGTCGCGCCGGCCGCGTCGAGCACCACCACCGAGCCGCGGTGCAGCCCCTCCACGAACCCGGAACGGACCACCTCGGCCAGCGGCACGCCACCGGAGTACGTCTTGCTCACGGATGGACGGTACCGAGGGGCCGGCGGGCGGCGAAACGCGGGTGACCAGCGCAGTCGCCCGAGCCGCGACAGGGGCGACGGCCGGGCCGGGGCTTACCGGCGCGCGCCGCCCTGCCGGGGCCTAGTGGGGTGCGACGCCGAGCAGCTCGCGGGCCTCGGTGGTGGTCAGCGGCGGGCGCTGCGCGAGCTGGGCGAAGCCCACCGCCCGCGCCACGAGCTGCATGTTCGACTCGACCGGCCGGCCCTTCGCGTACGTCACCGTGTCCTCCAAGCCGACCCGCAGGTGCCCGCCGGCCGACAGGGAGGCCAGCAGCACCGGGATGGTGCTGCGTCCGATGCCGGTGGCCGAGAACGTGGTGCCCTCCGGCAGGTCGCGCAGCGCCTGGTGGGCGGCGGCCAGCGTCGCCGTGGTGCCCGGCATCCCGCCCGGCACGCCCATCACGAAGTCGACGTGCACGTGCCCGCCGTGCGGCAGCCCGTGCTTGCCGAGGAGCCGCTGCAGGGCGGTCAGGTGGCCGAGGTCGAAGATCTCGTACTCGGGCACGATGCCGCGCTCCTGCATCCGGGTGTGCAGGTCGACGATGAACTCCCAGCGGTTGAGGAAGACGTCGTCGCCGAAGTTGAGCGTGCCCATGGTGCAGGACGCCATGTCCGGCCCGGCGTCGAGCACGGCCAGCCGGTCGGCCTCCGGGTCGGTCACCGCGCCGCCGGTGGAGAGCTGCACGATCAGGTCGGTCCCCTCGCGCAGCGCCGCCACGGTCTCCCGCAGCCGCCCCTGGTCGAGCGTGGGCCGGGCCTCGTCGTCGCGGATGTGGACGTGGATCACGGCGGCGCCGAGCGCCTCGCACTCCTTGGCGGTCAGCAGCAGCTCGTCGAGGGTCACCGGCAGCGCCGGGACCTCCGCCTTGGCCGACTCCGCGCCGGTGGGGGCAACCGTGATCAACGTCCCTGTCGTCATGCCGGCGATCCTAGACGCCCCGCCGGGGCCCGGTCGACGGCGCGCGCTCCCACAGCGGACGCGCCCGTCCGCCAGCCGGCCACCGCACCGCGCGCCGCCCACGCACCGCCTGCGCGCCGGCTGCGGTGTTAGGAGGGGGCCCTTCCTATACAAAAAGCGTTAACAGGGGGCCCTTCCTTACTCGATGGCGGCGGCTGAGTCGCCGACGAGCAGGCGGGCGTCGTCGGGGACGTTGCGCTTCAGCACCGCCAGCGCGACCTGGCCCAGCTCGTGGTGGAGCACCGCCGTGCCGACGAAGCCGACCGCCCGGCCGTCGAGGGTCACCGGCGTGCCGGCGGCCGGCAGCCGGTCGGTGGTCACCCCGTCCAGGTGCAGCAGTACGAGGCGACGCGGCGGCCGCCCCATGTTGTGCACCCGGGCCACCGTCTCCTGGCCCCGGTAGCAGCCCTTGTCCAGGTGCACCGCCGGGGCGATCAGGTCCACCTCGGCCGGGATGGTCCGGTGGTCGGTGTCCACCCCGACCCGGGCCCGCCGGGCGGCGACCCGGATCGCCTCGTACGCCCACAGCCCCACCGGCGGCACCCCGGCCGCGCGCAGCTCGGCGACGACCCGGTCCATGGCGGGGCGGGGCACCAGCAGGTCCACGCCCAGCGGCCCCCGCCGGGCCCACCCGCCGCCGGGCAGCGGCGCGACCGCGTACCGGACGGTGGGCCGGGGCGGCAGCTCGCCGGCGCGGAACTTCGGGCCGGGCACCGCGACGGCGTCGGGCGCGGCCAGCCCGGTCACGCCCAGCGTGGCGAGCGCCCCGGTCGCCTCCGGCCCCACCAGCGAGAGCAGGGCGTGCTCGGCGGTGGCGTCGCGGGGCTCGACCTTGCTGAAGAACCGCATCTTCTCCAGGTACGTCAGCAGGCCCCCGGTGGCGCCGGGCTCCGTGTCGAGCCAGGTGGTGTCGCCGTCCTCGGCGACCATGGCATGCTGCTCGACGTGGCCGTGCGGGGAGAGCACCAGCAGCTCGGTGCCCTCGCCGGGGGCCAGCGCGGCCAGGTGCTGGGTGGTGAGGGTGTGCAGCCAGCCGATGCGCTCCTCGCCGGGCACGGCGACGACGCCCCGGTGCGACCGGTCGACGAGGCCGACGGCGGTGTCGAGGACGCGCTGCTCCCGCAGCGGGTCGCCGTAGTGGGCGGCGACGGACAGCACCCCGGCCGCCCGGTGCGCCGGCTCCGGCTGATCCCGGGTCTCCTCGTCGATGGCGTCGGTGGTCACCGCACCCGCGATGTCGATCATTTCTGCTCCCCGTCCTCGCTCCGGCCCGGCACGCCCTCGTCCGCGGGGTCCTCCCCGCACCGGCCGCAGACGCCGAACAGCGCCACGTGCCCGATGTCCACCCGGAACCCGCGCTCGGCGACCAGCCGGTCGGCCAGCGGCCCGAGCAGCCCCGGGTCGATCTCGTCGATCGCGCCGCACTCCCGGCAGACGAGGTGGACGTGCTGGTGCTCGCCGGCCGCGTGGTAGGTGGGCGAGCCGTGCGACAGGTGGGTGTGGGTCACCAGGCCGAGGCGTTCCAGCAGCTCCAGCGTGCGGTAGATGGTGGTGATGTTGACCCCGGCGGCGACCTCGCGGACGGCGGTGTGCACCTGCTCCGGTGTGGCGTGCCCGAGATCCAGCACCGCCTGGAGGATCAGCTGCCGCTGCGCCGTCAGCCGCAGCCCACGGGCGCGGAGCACTTCCGCGAGGGATGACTCGGACACCGTCCGATCATAGTTCGGCCGCCGCGAAGCGTCGGCCGCCACGGGGTACGCGACTAGGCTCACCGGTCGTGGCGGAGGTGGGCAGCGGGGCGGACGCGCGGGTCGCGGTGCTGGGGCGGGGCGTCGTGCCGGCCGTCGAGCCGGTGCTGCGCGGCGACGACCTGGGCGCGTTCCAGGGCGACGGGCTCTTCGAGACCATGCACGTACGCGGCGGGCGGCCCTGGCTGCGCGACGAGCACCTGGCCCGGCTGGCGCGGGGGGCCGCCCGGATCGACCTGCCGCTGCCGCCGGCCGGGGTGCTGGTCGAGCTGCTGGAGGAGGTCTGCGCGGGCTGGCCGGTCGACGCGGAGGGCGCGCTGCGGCTGGTCTGCACGCGGGGGCCGGAGGGCGGCGGGCCGCCGTCGGCGCACGCCACTCTCGCCGGGGTGCCGGCCGCCGCCCGGCGGGCCCGGCTCGAAGGGATCTCCGTGGCGACCCTGCCGCTGGGCGTGGCCGCCACCGCCCGCCCCGCCCTGGGCTGGCTCCCGGTCGGGATCAAGTCGACGTCGTACGCGGTGAGCGCCGCCGCCCGCCGCTGGGCCGCCGGGCACGGCGTGGACGACGTGCTGTGGGTCTCCACCGACGGCTACGCCCTGGAGGGGCCGACCGCGAACGTCGTCTGGCTGGTGGGGCGCACCCTGTGCACGGTGCCGGCCGCCGCCACCGGCATCCTGCCCGGGGTGACCGCCGCCTGGCTGCTGGACCACGCCGCCGACCTGGGCCTGACCGCCGAGGAGCGCATGGTCACCCCGGCCGGGCTGCGCGCCGCCGACGGGGTGTGGTTCACCTCGTCCCTGCGCGGCCTGGCCCCGGTGCACACCCTGGACGGGGCCCGCCTGCCGCGCCCGGCGCTCACCGAGGCCGCCCAGGCCCTGCTGGCCCACCCCCGCTGAGGGCGCGGGGCGGCGGAACCGGGCCGGGCCGGGCGGCCGGGCCCGGAGGCCGGGAGGCCGGGCCGGCGGCGCGGGTCAGCCGGCGACGCGGATCAGGCGGGCCGACAGGTGCGGGGTCAGGGAGTGGCCCACGGCGGCCATGTCCTGCGCGTAGAGCAGGGCGCCCTCGACGATGCCGAAGAGGCGGTGGCCGGCCGTGACCTCCTTGGCCGTGGCGGTGCGCACCACGGCGTCGGTGACGAACTCGACCTGGGTGCCCTTGCGCTTGCCGATGTGCAGCTCCATCACGCCCGTCGGCACGGACATGAGGGCCTCCAGCTCGTCGGTGGCCCGGCCGTCACCGTCGAGCACCGGTCGCCACCAGCCGATCTCCCGGCCGCCGGGGCGCACCGGCCGGCTCTGCTCGTCGAGGATCCACGCCCGCGACTCGTAGTGCAGGAACGGCCGGCCGTCGTGGCTGATCCGGATCTCCTGGGCGAAGTCGAAGTCCTCGATCGTCGGGTAGCCGCCCCGGCCCCGGCCGCGCCACACCCCGACGTACGGCAGCAGGCCGTCCAGCGTCGGGTGCAGCTTCGGGCCGACGCGCAGATCGTGGCTCTCCTCGTACGGGTACTCCTCGACCGGGGGCGCGTTCAGCCACGGCGGCTGGAGGGGGTTCTCGTCGCTCACCAGGTCACCAACGTCCTCTCGAGATGCGTACGGCAACGTAGACCAGGCCACCGGCGAGCGCGCCCAGGCCGGCGACCAGCAGGCTGACGAACCCGATCTCGGTAACCATCCCGGTCATCCTATGCTGGGCCCCATGGCCCGCTCTCTCGTCGTCAAGGCGACCGCCGGGGCCGACGCCCCGGAGCGGTGCGCCCAGGCATTCACCGTCGCCGCCACGGCCGCCGCCGCCGGGGTGGACGTGTCGCTCTGGCTGACCGGGGAGTCGACCTGGTTCGCGCTGCCCGGCCGGGCGCAGCAGTTCGAGCTGCCGCACTCCGCGCCGCTGGGCGAGCTGCTGCACGTGATCCTGACGACGGGTCGGGTGACCGCCTGCACCCAGTGCGCGGCCCGGCGGGACATCGGCCCTGGCGACGTGCTGCCCGGCGTGCGGATCGCCGGGGCGGCGGTCTTCGTCGAGGAGGCGATGGCCGAGGAGGCGCGGGCACTCGTCTACTGAGTGTCGATAACCACCCGGTTCGTCCCCCGCCCTGCCTACGATCTCCCCTGTGACCGGGGCGACGACCGAGGCGACGGAGCGGTTCTTCGCGACGCTGCCGGCGCGCGCCCCCGCCGTCCTGCGCGGCCCGGTGCGCGGCACGCTCCAGCTCCGGATCACCACCGGCAACCACAGCGAGCACTGGCGGGTCGAGATGGCCCCCGGCTCGGCCCGGGTGACCCGGGAGACCGGGCCGGCCGACGCCTACTGGTTCGGCAGCGCCGACCTGTTCGACCAGCTCGTCACCGGCCGGGCGCACGGCATCTCGTCGATGCTGCGCAACGAGAGCACGTTCACCGGCGACGTGGTGCTCTTCCTGGCGTTCCGGCGGTTCTTCCCGGAGCAGCCCGGCACCCGGGATCCCCGGGCGGTGGCCCGGGAGCAGACCGGCCGGCCGGCGTGAGGAAGCCCGCGTGAGGGAGCAGGTCAGCATCCTCGACGGCAACACCTTCCTGGTCAGCGACCGGCGGGGCGACATCGAGCCGTCGCAGGACTTCCCGACCGGGCTGTTCTCCTTCGACACCCGGTTCCTGTCGACCTGGGTGCTGACCGTCGACGGGGAGCGGCTGCATCCGCTCTCCACCGACGACGCGTTCTCGTACCGCACCCGGTTCTTCCTGGTGCCCGGCGCGCCGACGCACTACCTCGACGCGAAGGTGTCGGTGATCCGCAGCCGGTCCATCGGCGGCAGCTTCGCCGAGGAGCTGACCGTGCTCAACCACTCCGGGCGGCAGGTCGAGTTCGTCGTCCGGGTCGACATGGGGGCCGACTTCGCCGACCTGTTCGAGATCAAGCAGGCCCGGCGCAAGAAGGGCCGGGCCACCGCCACCCCGGGGGAGAACGAGCTGCGGTTCACGTACCGGCGGGAGGGTTTCCACCGGGAGACCGTGGTGGGCAGCAGCGCCACGGCGACCGTCGACCCGGCGGGCATGACGTTCCGGGTGTGCGTCGATCCGCACGGCGAGTGGACGACCCGACTCGACGTGGCCACGGTGATCTACGGGGCCCGGGGCGAGGACGTCCGGGCCAACCTGCCGCTGGGCGCGGAACCCCGCTCGGTCGCCGAGATCCAGGCCGAGCACGAGGAGATCGTCGCGCGGGCGCCGAAGCTCGGCTGCGACTGCGAGCCGCTGGCCGGGGCGTACCTGCGGAGCCTGAACGACCTGGCGGCCCTGCGTTACGAGTCGATCGCCCTCGGGGTGCGGCTGATGGCCGCCGGGCTGCCCTGGTTCATGACCCTGTTCGGGCGGGACAGCATCTTCACCTCGCTGCAGATGCTGCCGTTCCTGCCGGACCTGGTGCCGCCGACGATCACCATGCTGGCCGGTCTGCAGGGGTTCCGGATCGACGACTTCCGCGACGAGGAGCCCGGCAAGATCCTGCACGAGCTGCGGTACGGCGAGACGGCCGGGTTCGAGGAGCAGCCGCACTCGCCGTACTACGGCGCCGCCGACTCGACGCCGCTGTTCGTGATCCTGCTCGACGAGTACGAGCGGTGGACCGGCGACACCGCCCTGGTGCGGCAGCTGGAGGCCCCGGCCCGGGGCGCGCTGGAGTGGATCGACACGTACGGCGACCTGCTCGGCACCGGGTACGTCTGGTACCGGACCCGCAACCCGGAGACGGGGCTTGCGAACCAGTGCTGGAAGGACTCCTGGGACGCCATCTCCTACTCGGACGGCCGGCTGCCGGGCTTCCCCCGGGCCACCTGCGAGACCCAGGGGTACGCGTACGACGCGAAGCTGCGCGGGGCGCGGCTGGCCCGCACGGTCTGGAACGATCCCGCGTACGCCGAGCGGCTGGAGCGGGAGGCGGCGGAGCTGAAGGAGCGGTTCAACCGGGACTTCTGGCTGCCCGACCGCGAGTACTACGCGCTGGCGCTGGACCCGGACGGGCGGCCCGTCGACGCCCTGTCGTCGAACATCGGTCACCTGCTGTGGAGCGGGATCGTCGACGCCGACAAGGCCGGCCCGGTCGCCGCGCACCTGCTCGGGCCCCGGCTGTTCTCCGGCTGGGGCGTGCGTACGCTCGCCGACGACCAGGGCCGCTACAACCCGATCGGCTACCACGTCGGCACGGTGTGGCCGTTCGACAACGCGATCATCGCGTGGGGCCTGTGGCGGTACGGCTTCCGCGAGGAGGCCGGCCGGATCTGCGAGGGGATCTTCTCGGCGTCGCGGCACTTCGGCGGGCGGCTGCCGGAGGCGTTCGCCGGCTACGAGCGGGACCTCACCGACTATCCGGTGGAGTATCCGACGGCGTGCAGCCCGCAGGCCTGGTCGGCCGGCACCCCGCTGCTGCTGCTGCGGGTGATGCTCGGCCTGGAGCCGCAGGGCGAGCATCTGATCATCGATCCGGCGGTGCCGGAGGGCATGGGCCGGGTGGAGCTGCTCGACATCCCCGGCAGGTGGGGGCTGGTCGACGCGCTGGGCCGCAGCCGCACCGCCAGCGACCCGGTGCGCCGCCGCTGAGCCCGTCAGGCTCGGGAGGACTGGGCTGGGCGTGGCGGGTGGGCGTCAGGGGCAGGGCGTGGTGGCGGTGAGGTCGCCGCCGGTCAGGGCCACCGTGACCGCGCCGGCACGGTAGGCGTACCCCTCGGGGGTGTCGAACAGGACCGCGCGGCCGGCGGCCGGGGCGAGCGCGGTGGCCGGCGCGGCCGGGGCGGGGTCGAGGGTGACGCGGGCGGTGCGGGCCTGGCGGTCGCCGCCGGGGCACGGCGCGGCGAGCAGCTCGGGGGCCGGCGCGGCGGGGGCGGCCAGCGCCCGCAGGGCGGCGGCGAGCGCGTCCGCCTCCGGGCCGCCCTGCGCGGACGGCGGGCGGTAGCCGTCGCCGACGGGCCGGCACCCGGTGCGGACGGTCAGCCGGAGCCGGCCGTCGCCGGCCGGGCGGCCCTCGACCAGCACGAACTCCCCCGCATCGGCCCGCAGCCGGGGGCCGTCGCCGGTCACCCGGACCCCGGCCTCCCAGCCGGCCGGCAGCCGGTCGGCGACCTCGGTGAGCACCGCGCGGGGGTCGGCGGCGGGGTCGAGGATCTCCACGCCGCGCTCCAGGGTCGCGCCGTCGAGCAAGGGGGTCACCCGGCAGCCGGGCTCCGTGCGGGCCGGCGTGAGCGCGACCGCCCGGTCGCCGGCCGCCGCGACCAGCTCGCCCACCGCGCGGTCGACCACCGGCCCGGCCTGGGCCAGGCTGCGCTGCTCGCGGACCGTCGGCCCGTCGTCGCGGACCGAGACCCAGGTGAGTACGCCGAGCAGCACCGCCCAGGCCACGGTCGCCACGAGCAGCCAACGGGACCGGCGGGCCGGCGGCGTCGGCTCTCCGCTTCCGCCGGGGCCGGTCGGCGGGGCGTATCCGGCAGGGGCAGCACCACTCACCCGCTCATCGTGTCACGCGGGGCCCAACGCCCGGCCGGCGCGCGGCGCTTCACACCCCTGACCGGCCACGACTCCGCCGGCCGGCGACGGCGGGTCAGCCGAACGGCCAGAACCCGGGCCGGCATTTGGCGACCGCCCGAAGAACACGTAGCGTTACCGCAGCGCCGCAACGTGAGCGGCTTTCGCATACCCCCTCACCTGCGAAATGGGCCTCATGCGGGAAGTTTTCTTGATCTCCACGATTACTCTCGGTGGGATCGTCCTGTTCCTCATCGTGGCCGCCTTCGGCTACGGCTTCCTCCGCCCCGAGCGGGTCACCCGGCACGGCGAACGCCCCGAGTTCCCCCGGTACCGGCCGGTCGCCCCCGACGAGGTGGCCATCATGATCGCCTGCCGGAACGGGGCGGCGACGATCGCCGGGGCGGTGCGGGCCGCCCGCGCCACCGGCGCCCAGGTATACGTGGTCTCCGACGCCTCCACCGACGCGACCGCGCGGGAGGCCGCCGAGGCCGGGGCCGAGGTGCTGGAACTCACGGAGAACGTCGGCAAGCCAGCCGCCCTGCACGCCGGATACGTCCGGTTCGGGCTCGGCACCGCGTACCGGGCCGTCGCCATCCTCGACGACGACGTGCTGGTCGCGCCCGACTTCGTCACCGCCGCGCTGGCGCACCTCACCGAGCGGGTGGCGATCGTCGTCGGGCACAACGTCACCTGGTGGCCGCCGGAGCGGCGGTGGAACCCGTGGCTGGCCAAGCGCGCCTACAGCTACTGGAACTACCAGGCAGTCGTACGCCGCATCCAGAGCCACTTCAACGTCATGAACTGCATCTCCGGCTCGAACTCGATCTACCGCACCGAACTGCTCGACGTGCTGCTGCCGCAGCAGCCGCCGTACATCGTCGACGACACGTACTGGGTGCTGGAGACGCACCGCCGGGGCCTCGGCCGCGTCGTGTACGCCCCCCGAGCCACCGCACTGCTGCAGGACCCGACGAACGGCCGGGACTGGTACAAGCAGAACCTGCGCTGGCTGTGGGGCACCTTCCAGGGCATCATCGGGCACCGCGTCGGCCGCCGGAACACCCGCTTCGACTACGCGTACGTGCTGCTCATGGCCCACTGGCTGCTCTACGTGCTCGGCGCGCCGCTCACGCTGTGGCTGCTCGCCACCGCCGGGCCCGGCCTCGGCACGGGCCTGCTGCTCCTGCTCGCCGGCCAGGGGCTCTGGGTCGCGCTCGCCGCCTGGCGGCTGCGCCGCCCCCGTCTGCTGCTGTTCCTGCCGACGATCGTGCTGGCCGACCTGCTGTACCGGGTGATCCTGGTGCACGCCCTGGTCAAGGCCATCCGCCAGCCAACGGTGGACCGGTGCGTGTGGGCCTCCCCCACCCGCTTCGCCGTCCCCGCCACGACCGACGCGTGAGGGAGGTGAACATGTCCGCGAGCCAGGATCTGCCGGTGACGGGCGCCTCCACGGCGGCCGTCGGCCTGATCGGCGCACTCGCCCTCGGCATCGGCGCGCTGCTGGTGACGGTGGCCCAGTGGGGCGCCAAGCTCCGCCGCCGAGGCAACTGACCCCCGCCTGCCCCGCCCCTCTCCCGCCCCCGCTCCCCGCTCCCGCCCCCGCTCCCCGCTCCCGCCCCCGCTCCCCGCGATCTTGCAGTTTCGGCCCCCGCATAAGCGGCAAAAGAGACAGAATCGGGGCCCTAAGTGCCAGATCTGTGTAGGTCTTTGTCAAGCGGCGGCTTCGAGGGTGGGCCCGATTTGTCGGGCTATGTAGCGTTTGAGGCTGCGGGTGATCTCGGCTGGGGTGCGGCCTTCGGTGGTGCGGCGGT
>NZ_JAHWGR010000031.1:0-103399 GCF_020873825.1 Micromonospora sp. DH13 | reverse complement strand
GGGGTGGCCCTCGCGGCGCTGATCGGGGCCAGCCACGAGGTGGGCACCGACACCGTGATGTCGCCGATGACTCAGCTCCCTAGGGGCCGCACGGAGCCTTGCCATCCCCGTCCCCGCCAATCTCGCCCTCGCTGCCCACGCCGCTGTCTCCGCCACCTCCGCCGCCGCCATGTCCGCCACCTCCGCCACCACGGCCATGTCCGCCACCACGTCCGCCGCGCCGACCGCCGGTGGCACGGACCGCCGCCAGCGTCGCCGCTGCCGCCAACGCCACCAGCAACGCCGTCATTGCGATCGCGCCCGGGGCCTTCGTGGAACGGGCCAGGTTGGTGCCGTCGGGCAGGGTGAGGACGGCGGCCACCGCGCTGGGCAGCACGAACCACGGGGTCCGGGCGACCCGGGTGACCGAGACGGCGAGCAGCGTCAGCGGCCAGGTGGCGTACCAGGGGTGGAAGACGGGCGAGAGGGCGACGGTGGCGGCCAGCGCCAGCCCCGCGCCGAGCAGGGCCACCCGGGGCCGGGCCGCCGCCGGGGCATCCGTGCCGGCGCCCTGCCGGCGCAGCGACCGCCACGCCCAGCACCACAGGGCCACCAGTGTCGCCGCGAGCAGCAGCAGGCCGGCGGCCCGGGTCACCGGCACGGCGTCGGGCCGCCGCCCGGCCCACTCCCCCATGTAGTCGACGACGAAGCCGACTGCCGTCGGCGGTGACGTCCACTGCGCGGAGTCGCCGCTGCGGGCCAGCCCCTTGACCCAGCCCAGGCCCAGCCCGGACGCCACGGAGGTCGCCAGTAGCGCGGCGAGGACGCCGCCGGCCAGCAGGGCCCCGGCGCGCAGCAGCGCCCGCCAGGTGCACCGGCCCCGTAGGGCGGCCAGCGCCGCGAACGGCAGCACCACCACGGCGGTCGCCTTGACGGCCACGGCCAGCCCGAGCAGCATTCCGGCCAGCAGGAGCACCCCGGCAGTCGGAGCCTGCCCGACCGGCGGCGGCCCGGCCGGCGGGACCAGCCCGGCCGGCCGGCGGACCAGCATGAGCAGGCCGGCCAGCAGCAGGCCGAGGGCCACCGCGTCGTTGTGCGCCCCGGCCACCAGGTGCACCCCGACCAGGGGCGCGGCCAGCGCCAGCCAGGCGGCCCGCCGGACCGGCACGCCCGCCGCGCGGGCCAGCCCCGGCAGGCAGTACGCGGCCAGCAGCACGCCCGCGACGGCGTACAGCCGCAGGACGGCGATGGCACCGACCAGGCTGCCGCCGACGGTCACCGTGAGCGCGGCGAGCAGCACGAACACGGGCCCGTACGGCGCGGGGGTGTCCCGCCAGATCGGGGCGACCGAGTCCAGCCACGGGCAGCCGGCCGCCGCCACCCCCAACCGGTACGGGTCGCGCCCGTGCGCGTACGACCAGCCCTGGCAGGCGTACGAGTAGACGTCGCGGCTGCCCAGCGGCGGCGCCGCCAGCAGCGGCAGCAGCCAGAGCCCGGCGGTCATGTACGCCCACCGGCCCGACGGGGCGCCGTCGCGCAGCGCCCACCACGCCCCGACCATCAGCGCGGTGCCGACCAGCCAGCAGCCCAGCACCGCCGGGCCGTGCGGGCCCCGCCACACCTGGGCGGGAGTGCCGCCGGTCAGGTCGGGCAGCGCCCCGCCCAGCCAGCCGGCGACGGCGAGCAGAGCGGCACCGAGCAGTCCCGCCCAGCGGGCGACGACGGCCACGGCACACCCCTCGCTCAGTCGGCTCCCCGGATGGCGGGGTCCGGCGCGCGGTCCACCGCGCGGTCCACCCTGGCCGACCGTACCAACCGCACGGCCGCCCAGATCAGCAGAAGCGTCATCAGCGGAGCCCCGGGCAGCTTGGTGTACCGGGCCAGCCCGGTGCCGTCCGGCAGCACCAGGAATGATCCGACCAGCGCGACCGCGGCGAACCACACGCCGTCGCGGGCGGTGGCGGCGAGCACCGTGAGCGGCCAGATCCAGTACCAGGGGTGCACGATCGGGGAGAGCGCGACGGTGGCCGCCAGCGCCAGGCCGGCGTGGAAGAACGGGTCGCGGGTGCGGGCCCGCCACCACAGCCAGAGCAGCAGCGCGGCGAGCGCGAGCACCCCGATGGCCCGGGCCACCGGCAGGGCGTCGACGTGCAGCCCGAAGAGCAGCGCGACGTACCCGGCGGTCTGTCCCACGGCGGTCGGCGGCGAGGTCCAGGCGATCACCTCGCCCCCGCTCTCCAGCCCGCCGATCCACCCGAAGTCCAGCCCACCGGCGAAGGTCACCCCCATGACGGTGGCGACGGCCCCGGCGACCACCGGGCCACCGTCCCGCAGCAGCGCACGGAACCGGTACGGCCCGCCGATCGCCGCCAGCGCCGCGAACGGGATCACCACCAGCCCGGTGATCTTGATGGACACGGCCAGCCCGAGCAGCACTCCCCCGGCCAGCAGCGGCACGGGGCGGCCCGGCCGGGCCGCCACCACAGCCAGGCCGGCGACCAGCAGGCCCACCATCAGCGCGTCGTTGTGCGCCCCGGCCACCAGGTGCACGCCGATGAGCGGGCTGGCCAGCGCCAGCCACAGCGCCCGCCCGACGGGAACCCCGCAGCGGCGGGCCAGCACCGGCAGGCAGGCGGCGGTCAGCGCCACCCCGGCCACCGCCAGCAGCCGGAACGCGACGACCGCGCCGGTCAGCGACCCGGTCGCCTTGACCACGGCACCGGCGATCAGCACGAACAGCGGTCCGTACGGGGCCGGGGTGTCCCGCCAGATGTACGAGATGGTGTCCAGCCACGGGCAGGGCAGCGCCGACACGCCGTACTCGTACGGGCTGATGCCGTTGGCGAAGCTCGCGCCCTGGCAGGCGTACGCGTAGGCGTCCCGGCTGCCCATCGGTGGCACGAACAGCAGCGGCAGCAGCCAGAGCCCCACCGTCACCAGGGCCCACCGCGCGGACGGCACCCCGTCGCGCAGCGACCACCAGGCCCACGCCATGAGCGCGGTGCCGACCAGCCAGGACGCGATGATCAGCGGCCCGTGCGGGCCCTGCCAGATGCTGACCGGGGTGGGACGCAGGTCCCCGTCCGGGAACACGCCGCCGAGGAACGCGGACACGGCGAGCAGCAGGGAACCGGCCAACCCGGTCCAGCGCGCGAGGTGGTGAGGCACGCCCGCCATGCTGCCAGTACGGTGGTCGCGGTACGGAGGTGGGCATGCGTCGCAGTCGGGTGGTGGCGGTTGCCGCCGCGTCGGCGGTGGCCCTGGGCGTGGCGTACCTGCTGCTGCCGGGAATGGGCTCGGACCTGTCCGCCCAGGTGGCCCGGGCCGACTTCTTCGCCGCGCACGGTGCCGCCCTGGTCGACCTCCGGTGGTACGGCGGCATCCACCCGCTCGGCTACAGCCTGGTCTCGCCGCCGGTGATGGCGGTCCTCGGGGTCCGGGGCACCGGCGTCCTCGCGTTGGTGGCCTCGGCGGCGGCCTTCGCGGCCCTGCTGGTGCGCACCGGCGTTCCCCGCCCCCTGCTCGGGAGCCTGGTCGGGGTGCTCACCATCGCCGGAAACCTCGTCTCCGGCCGGGTCACCTACGGCCTCGGCGTGGCGTTCGGGCTGGCCGCGCTGCTGGCCCTCACCATGCCGACGAGCGTGTCCCCTGGCCGGCGACGGCTACGTGTCGGGCTGGCCGTCGCCGCAGCGCTCGTGGCGTCGGCGACCAGCCCGGTGGCCGGCCTGTTCGTCGGGCTCGCCGGGGCCGCGCTGTTGCTCGCCCGCCGCCGCGGCGACGGCCTGCTGCTGGGCGTCGGCGCGGCCGTTCCCCTGGCGGTCACCGGGTTGTTGTTCGGCGAGGGCGGCTGGATGAACATCAGCCGCACCGACACGGTGCGGGCGGTGCTCGCCAGCCTGCTGGTGGCCGCGCTCGTGGCGTACCGGCCGGTCCGGGTGGGCGCCCTGCTGTCGGCGGGCGGGGTGCTGATCGCCTCCGTCGTGCACACGCCCGTCGGGCTGAACGCGACCCGGCTGGCGGTGATGTTCGCGCTGCCCCTGCTCGCGGCGGCCGCCCGCCTGCCCGGCCCGGCGGCCCGGCGGGTGCCGCCGGGACTGCGCCGGGGCGGCGTGGCCGGCGTCGCCCTGGCCGTGCTGCTGGCCGCCGTCTGCTGGTGGCAGCCCCCGGTGGTGCCGGCCGACCTGCGCAGCGTCGGGGATCCGACCAGCGATCCGGCCTACTTCGCGCCGCTGCGTGCCGAACTGGCGCGGCGGGGGCTCACCGGCCGGGTCGAGGTGCCGCCGACCCGGAACTACTGGGAGGCGGCCCTCTTGGGCGACGTGCCGCTGGCGCGGGGCTGGCTGCGGCAGGCGGACGTCGACCGCAATCCCCTCTTCTTCGGCCAGGTGCCCGGCGCGGAGGGGACGGGCGTGCCGCTGACGGCGGCCACCTACCGGGACTGGCTGGCCGACAACGCCGTCCAGTACGTGGCCGTCCCGGACGCCCCGCTGTCCTGGGTCGGCCGGCCGGAGGCTCAGCTCGTCACCGGCGGCCTGCCCTATCTCCGGCCGGTCTGGCAGGACGCGCACTGGCGCCTGTTCGCCTTCACCGAGGCCCAGCCTCTCGTCGGACAACCGGCCACTCTCGTCGGCCAGACGGCGTCAACCGTCACCTTCACCACCAGGTCGGACGAACAGGTGTTGATCAGGATGAGGTACAGCCGGTGGCTGCGGACCACCGCCGGCGTCACGCTGCGGCCGGCGGACGGGTGGACGCTTGCGCATCCGCCAGGACCGGGGACCTTCACGCTGACCGGTTGACGCGGTTCGACGCGGTTAAGAGGGGGCCCCTGCTATGCAGAAAGTGATAAGAAGGGGCCCTTCCTTGCACCTCAGGCGTCGAGGACGCGTTCCATCGCCGCGCGGGATCGGCGGGCGGTGCGCAGGTACTCGTCGAGGAACTCGCCCGGGTCGTCGCGGCCGAGCAGCCGCACCACCCCGGCCAGTTCCACGCCGTGCCGGGGCAGCTGGTCGCCGGAGCGGCCCCGCACCAGCATCAGCGCGTTGCGGACCTGCGCGGCGAGGGTCCAGCCGGCGGCCATCGCGGTGGCGTCCGCCGGGTCGACCAGGTCCGCGTCGGCCGCCGCCGCGAGCGCGTCGAGGGTACGCGTGCCGCGCAGCTCCGGCAGTCGGCCGGCGTGCCGGAGCTGGAGCAGCTGCACCGCCCACTCGACGTCGGCGAGCCCGCCCCGGCCCAGCTTGGTGTGGGTGGCCGGGTCGGCGCCTCGGGGCAGCCGCTCGGTCTCCACCCGTGCCTTGATCCGGCGGATCTCGACGATCTGCTCCCGGGTGAGCCCGTCGGCGGGGTAGCGGACCGGGTCGACCATCGCCTCGAACTCGGCCCCCAGGTCGGCGTCGCCGCAGACGAACCGGGCGCGCAGCAGCGCCTGCGCCTCCCACACCTTCGACCAGCGGGCGTAGTACTGGGCGTAGGCGGCGAGGCTGCGCACGAGGGGTCCCTGCCGGCCCTCGGGGCGCAGGTCGGCGTCGACGCCGAGCGCCGGGTCGGGGGCGGGGGCGGACAGCAGCCGACGCAGCTCCTCGGCGATGGCGTGGGCGGCGGAGCTGGCCGCGCCCTCGTCGGCCCCGGCGGGCGGGTCGTAGACGAAGAGCACGTCGGCGTCGGAGAGGTAGTTGGACTCGTACCCGCCGAGCCGGCCCATGCCGATCACCGCGAACCGCAGGCCGGGCAGGGCCGGCTGGGCGGCCCGGGCGGCGCGCAGCGCGGCGGCGAGGGTGGCGTCGGTGACGTCGGACAGGGCGGTGCCGACGGCGGTGACGTCGGCGAGGCCGAGCGCGGCCCGCCCGTCGACGTCGGGGCGGCCACCGGCGGCGTCGGGGTTCCGGCCCGACGCCGGCCGGTCGGGGTTCCGGCCTGCGGCGGCCCGGTCGGCGTCCCGGCTCGGGGTGGGAGCCAGCGACCCGGCGCGGCTCAGCATGTCGGCGCAGGCGATGCGGACCAGTTCCCGGCGGCGCAGCGCGCGTACCGCCCGGGTCGCCTCGACGGGGTCGTCGGCGTGCCGGGCCGCCGCGGCGGCGAAGCCCTCGCAGAGGACGGCGCGCGGGCGGGGGGTCAGCTCGTTCTCCTCGGCGAGCAGCCGCAGCGCCTCCGGCTCGCGGGCGAGCAGGTCGGCCGCGTACCGGGAGGAGGACAGGACGCGGGCCAGCCGGCGGGCCACCGGGCCGGAGTCGCGCAGCAGCCGCAGATACCAGGGGGTGCTGCCGAGGGAGTCGGAGACCTGCCGGTAGTTGAGCAGCCCCCGGTCGGGCTCGGGGGCGTCGGCGAACTCGCTGAGCAGCACCGGCAGCAGGGTGCGCTGGATGGCGGCGGTGCGGCTCACCCCGCCGGTGAGGGCCTGGAGGTGCCGCAGCGCCCCGGCCGGGTCGGCGAAGCCGAGGATCTCCAGCCGGTGCCGGGCCGCCTCGGGGGTGAGCCGCAGCCCGTCGGCGGGGACGCGGGCCACGGACTCCAGCAGGGGCCGGTAGAGCAGCTTGGCGTGCAGCCGGCGTACCTCGGTGGCGTGGGTGACCCACTCGGCGCGGAACTCCTCGACGGCGCTGCGGCCCGGCGTGGCCGCGTAGCCGAGGGCGGCGGCGAGCCAGCGCAGCGCGGCCGGTTCGGTCGGCACGGTGTGGGTGCGGCGCAGGCCCTGGAGCTGGAGCCGGTGCTCGACGCCGCGCAGGAAGCGGTAGCCGCGCAGCAGCGCCTCCCCGTCGGCGCGGCCCACGTAGCCGCCGGCGACGAGGGCGCGCAGGGCGGGGATCGTCCCGGGTACGCGCAGCGTCTCGTCGCCGCGGCCGTGCACCAGTTGCAGCAGCTGGACGGCGAACTCGATGTCGCGCAGCCCGCCGGGGCCGCGTTTGATCTCGCGTTCCAGCTCCTTCGGCGGGATGTTGTCGATGATCTTCCGGCGCATCGACCGGACGTCGTCGACGGCCTCGGGCCGCTCGGCGGCGGTCCACACCAGCGGGGCGAGCTGGTCGATCCACTCCTGGCACAGCGCCAGGTCACCGGCCGCCGGGCGGGCCTTGAGCAGTGCCTGGAACTCCCAGGTGCGCGCCCAGCGCCGGTAGTAGGCCAGGTGGCTGGCGAGGGTGCGCACCAGCGGGCCCCGGTTGCCCTCGGGGCGCAGCGCCGCGTCGACGGGCCAGGCGACCAGCCCGCAGACGTGGATCAGCCGGGTGGCGATCGTGGTGGCCGCCGGCAGCTCGTCGTCGTCGGCGCAGACGAAGATCACGTCGACGTCGGAGACGTAGTTGAGCTCGCCGCCGCCGCACTTGCCCATCGCGACCACGGCGAGGCGCGGCACGGCGGTGCCCTCGGGCAGCTCGCCCACCGCGATGTCGTACGCCGCCGCGAGGGTGGCGTCGGCCAGCGCGGACAGCGCGGCCATGGTCTGCTCCAGGGCCCGGCCGCCGGTCAGGTCGGCCGCCGCGATGCGCAGCAGGGCCAGCCGGTACGCCTGCCGCAGCACCGCCACCGGCTGGGTGGACGGGGTGAGGCGGGCGGCGGCGGCCAGGTCGAGCCGGCCCTCGGCGGCGGGGGCGAGCCCGTCGGGGGCGGTGGCGAGCACCGGCCACTGGTGGGGGTTGGCCACCAGGTGGTCGCCGAGGGCCGAGGACGCGCCGAGCACGGCGACCAGCCGGCGGCGCAGCCCCGGGTCGGCGTGCAGGGCGTCCAGCACGGCCGAGCCGGCGGCCCGGTCGCCGGCACCGCCCGCACCGCTGCCGTTGGTGGCGGGCGTGGCGGCGCCCCCGGTGGTGCGGCGCTCGGCCTCGACGAGGCGGTGCAGCTGGCGCAGGGCCAGGTCGGGGTCGGCGGCCCGGGACAGCGCGGCCAGCAGCTCGGCGGCCCGGTCGTCGACCGGCTCCTGCTCCTGCGGGTGCCACAGGTCGAGCCCGGCCGGGCCGAGCAGGTCGGCGGCGCGGGAGCCGTCGTCGGTGCCGAAGCCGTAGCGGGCGAGCCGGCCCCGCGCAGGTCTGCTCATCATCGCCTCAGTGCCCCAGCAGCGGCAGGGGACGCCGGACGCTGTCGTCGCCCAGCTCGCCGAGGGCGAGGGCGGCGAACCGGATCGCGAACGGCTGCCACACCTCCTCGACGTCGGCCATCACCCGGTCGCAGGCGGCGACCACCAGCTCGGGGTCGTAGCCCAGCTCGTCGAGCAGGACGGAGCCGGCCGCCCAGTCGGCGATCATCGCGGTGTCGCACTCGATGTGGAACTGCAGGCCCCAGGCCCGGTCGCCGAGCCGGAACGCCTGGTGCGGGTAGCGGGTGGACGCGGCCAGCAGCGTCGCCCCGTGCGGCAGCTCGGTGATCTCGTCGGTGTGCCACTGGAGCACGTCGGGGATCAGCGGCACGTACCGGAACAGCGGGTCGGTCTCGGCGGCGTCCCGCCGGCCGACGACGGCCGGGCCGACCTCGGGCCCGGACGGGCTGCGCTCGACCAGGCCGGCGTGGGCGGTGGCGAGCAGCTGCGCGCCGAGGCACACGCCGAGGGTGGGCACCCGGTGCCGGACGGCCTTGCGCAGCAGCCCCTCCAGCTTGCCGAACCAGGGGGCGCCGGGGGTGCCGTCGGGTGTCGGGTAGGCGTGCTGGTCGCCGCCGAGCACCACCAGCGCGACGTACCCGTCGAGGTCGTCGGGGAGGTCGTCGCCGGCGTGCGGGCGCAGCACGCGCAGCTCCAGGCCCCCCTCCACCAGCCACTCCCCCAGGCGGCGGGGGTCGTCGGTCGGGTCGTTCTCGATCACCAGCGCGGTTCCCACGCCGTCGAGGCTATCGGGTGCGTCGACCGCCGCCCGGAACGCCTCGGCCCGCGCGCCGGCCGCGTCCGGTCCCGTGCAGGAGTGCCCGCTGCGGGGAGCCGGCCGGCGGCTAGGCTCTGCGGCTGTGACCGCCGACGACGCCGTGCCGCGCCCGGCCGCCGTGCTGCGTCCACCGGCCCTGCGCCCCGGCGACACGGTGCTGCTGGTGTCGCCGTCCGGGCCGACCCGGCCGGAGCGGGTGGCCCGGGGCGTGGAGCTGCTCACCGGCTGGGGGCTGCGGCCGGTCCCGGCCCCGCACGCGTACGCCCGGCGGGGTTACCTGGCCGGCGCGGACGAGCTGCGCGCCGCCGACCTGAACGCCGCGTTCACCGACCCGCAGGTGCGCGGGGTGATCTGCACCCGGGGCGGCTACGGCGCGCAACGCGTCGTGGACGCCCTCGACATGGCGGCGGTGCGCCGGGACCCGAAGGTGGTGGCCGGCTTCTCCGACATCACCGCGCTCCAGCTCGCCCTGTGGCGGGGCGCGCGGCTGGCCGGCGTGCACGGCCCCGGGGCGGCCTGGCGGGACGAGCGCACCCCGCTGCGCTCCGCCGAGTCGCTGCACGCCGCGCTGATGACCACCGCGCCGGTCACCGTCGCCGCCGTCCCCGGCGAGGAGACCTTCGGGGTACGGGTGCCCGGTCGCGCCACGGGCACGCTGCTCGGCGGCAACCTGTGCCTGCTCGCCGCCACTCTCGGCACCGCCGACATGCCGGACCTGACGGGGGCGGTCCTGCTCGTCGAGGACGTGCAGGAGCCCCCGTACAAGGTCGACCGGATGCTCACCCAGCTGCGCCGGGCCGGGGCGCTGGACGGCCTGGCCGGGGTGGCCGTAGGCCAGTTCACCGACTGCGCGGACGGCTGGGACACCACGGTCGCCGACGTGCTGACCGACCGCCTCGGCGACCTCGGTGTGCCGGTCCTCGGCGGCCTGCCGATCGGCCACGGCCACGGCCAGCTCACCGTCCCCGTCGGCACGGAGGCCACCCTCGATGCCACCGCCGGCACCCTGACCGTCGCCCCCGCCGTCCGCTAGGCCGGGGTGAGGTGGGCGATCGCGCCCGACTCCAGGGCGGCGTGGACCGTGCCGTCGGGCAGGACCGCCAGGCCGTGCGGCTCCGAGCCGGGGGTGGGCAGGTCGTAACCGTCGACGTGGCCGCCGGCGGTGACGTGGCCGATGCGGTTGGCCGCCCACTCGGTGAACCAGCAGCCGCCGGCAGCGTCGGCCACGATCGCGTGCGGGCGGGCGGCGCGGTCGGGCAGCGGGAACTCCTCGATCCGTCCGTCGGTGGTGATCCGGCCGAGCTGACCGGCGGCGATCTCGACGAACCACAGCGCCCCGTCGACGCCGAGGGTGATGCCGACCGGGCCGGCGGCGGCGGTGGGCAGCGGGTGCAGGGTCACCTCGCCGTCGCAGGCGATCCGGCCGACGGCGTTGGCCTGGTGGAGGGTGAACCAGAGGGCCTCGTCGGGCCCCGCCGTGATCATCGACGGGAACCCGCCGGAGGTCGGCAGCGGGTACGCCGTGTGGGCGCCGTCGACGTCGACCCGGCCGACGGTGTCGTTGCTCATCCCCGCGTACCAGAGGGCTCCGTCGGGGCCGGCGGCGATGCCGCCGGGGCCGGTGCCGGCCGGCAGCGCGACGGAGGTCGCCGCCCCGGCGGTGGTGATCCGGCCGAGCCGGTCGTCGCCGGAGCGGGTGAACCAGAGCGCGCCGTCGGGGCCGGCGGTGACGACGAGGGGCCGGCTCGCCGGGTCGCCGGGGTGGACCCGCACGGTGCCGTCGGCGCTCACCCGGGCGATGCCGCCGGAGTGGACCAGCGTCGCCCAGAGCGCGCCGTCGGGGCCGGCGGCGATCCCGTACGGCCCGCAGTCCGGGTCGGGCAGGGCGGTCTCGCGGATGGTGGGCTGCGGCACGGGCGTCCCGCCTCTCTGTGGGTTACGGGCCACCCTGCCGTGCCCGGTGTCCCTCGGCAACCGGTTTGTCCGCCCCCAAATGCCCGATTTTCAGCTCGCTGACAGGGTCGCCACGGCTCCGGCCCAGCTAGATCCGTCACTGTCGGTGACGTCATCGCATCCGAGCAACGAATCTGGAGGACACAGGATGTCCCGCAAGATGTCGAAGAAGCACGTGCTGGCCGGCCTCGCGGCGGCCGGCGTGCTCGGCGTGGGAATCGCGGCGCCGACCATCGCGTTCGCCGAGGAGGGCACTCCGTCGCCGAGCGCCAGCAGCAGCGAGCACACCGATCGGCAGGAGAAGCGGGCCGAGCGGCAGTCGGAGTTCGCCGAGGCGCTCGCCAAGGAGCTGGGCGTCTCCACCGACAAGGTGACCGCCGCCCTGGAGAAGGTCCGGGAGCAGCACAAGGCCGACCGGCCGGAGCGGGGCAAGGTCGGCGAGCGTGGTGAGCGCCCCGACGCCGCCGAGCGGCAGGCCGCGCTGAAGGAGCGGCTGGCCCAGGCCGTCAAGGACGGCAAGCTCACCCAGGAGCAGGCCGACGCCATCACCAAGGCCGTCGAGGCCGGCGTCTTCCCCGGCGGGGGCGGCTTCCCCGGCGGCTGGGGCCGGGGCCACGGCGGCCCGGCCGGCGAGTGACGCCGCGCACCTGAGCAACACCAGGTCGCCGACGTGGCGGGGTCCGGAGCACTCCGACCCCGCCATGTCGGCGTCATGGCGCGCGGCGCTCACCGCCCGCGCAAGGCGGCGCTCACCGCCCCGGGGGCGGCGCGAAGACGCCGAAGTGGTTGCCCGACGGGTCGAGCAGGTGGGCGAAGGTGAGCCCGCTCGGCGCGGTGAACGTGGGCACCAGCACCCGGCCGCCGGCCGTCTCCGCCCGCCGGACGGCGTCGGCCACGTCCGCCACCTGCGCGTAGAAGATCGCGTAGTTCGGCGTGCTGCCGTCGGAGGCGCGGATCGCCCCGCCGATCCCCTCGCCGCCCGCCCCACCGCCGGTCACCCGGTACGACCGGCCCGGCGCGCCCTGCTCGGCGAACTCCCAGCCGAACAGCTCGCCGTAGAAGCGCTCGGCCTCGTCCGGCCGGTCGGTGCCGATCTCGAACCAGGTGATCGCGTTGGTCGTGGTCATGGACTGCCTCCCGTACGTCGCGCCGGCCGGTCGACCGGCGTCGCGGGACCCAGCCTCGCCCCGCGCCGCGACAACGTCCTGTCGGTGTTTCCGACGGGGATCGGGCGGGGGGCGCGGCGCGGTTCAGGCGAGGGTGAGCTGGCGGACGACCTGCCGCGGGATGTCCAGCACGTCGGGGTGCAGCTCCCGGGTCACCGGCTCGGCCAGCACGGTCACCGAGGAGATCCGGTCGAGGCGGAACGCGCGCGGGCCGTCGCGCAGCCGGCACCAGGCCAGCAGATACCAGTGCCAGGGGTTGCCGAGGAAGCCCAGCGGCTCCACGGTGCGCTCGGTGGCGGCGCCGGCCCGGTCCGCGTACCCGATGCGCAGGACCCGGGCGGCGGTGACCGCCCCGGCGACGGCGGCCGGGACGGGCGCGGCCGGCCCGCCCCCGACCAGGTGCACCCGCCCGGCGAGCCGGCGGGCCTCGGCGGCGTCGGCCGGCGGCATGACGGCGAGCAGCTTGCGCAGGGCCGTCGCGCCCGCCTCGGCGAACGGGCCGCCGTCGAGGCGGTGCAGCGCGACGGCCATCGCCACCGCCTCCACGGCGGTGAGGTTCACCGGCGGCAGGGTGTGCGCGCGGTCGACCACGTAGCCGCCGGTGCGGCCCGGCTCGGCCCAGATCGGCACCCCGGCCTGCTGCAACGCGGCGATGTCGCGCTCGATGGTGCGGGAGCTGACCTCGAAGCGGCCGGCGAGCCAGCGGGCGCTGCGCGGCCGGGGCGACACCGCCCGCAGCTCCTCCACCAGGGCGTAGAGGCGGTCGGTGCGGTTCACCCCGCGAAGCTAGCCGCCGGGTGTGACAGGCCGCTCAGGCGATGCAGGCGCAGACGATCAGCGCGGCCCCGAAGTGGGTGGCGGCGCTGACCCGGGCCGCCGGGTGCGGCTCGTCGGAGCAGATGATCTCGCCCAGCCGACCGGGGGTCAGCAGGTCGAGCACGAAGAACGCCAGCGCCATGATCAGCAGGCCGATCAGCCCGAAGACGACCGTGGACGCCAGGCCCTTCGCGAAGTCGCTGTAGCTGGTCAGGATCGCGGTGAACACGATGCCGGCGATGCCGAGCTGGTTCGCGGCGAGCAGCAACGCCGCGTTGCCGTTGCGCCGCACCCAGATCAGCTCGCGCAGCCTCCCGGGGGTGAGCAGGTCGACCAGGCCGAAGCCGGCCGCCATCAGCCCCACCCCGACGACCCCGAACACGACGCTCTGCCATGCTCCGCTGAGCAGGTCCTCCAGCACCGACTGCCTCCCACCACCTGCCGCCCGGCGGGGGTGCCGGCGCGGTGATCGAGACGATAGCGGCCCGCCGCAACTCCCCGACAGACCGCCGGCCTGCGGCGCCTAGAGCGACAGGTAGCGCTGCCGCTCGTAGGGGGTGACCTCGCGGCGGTACTGCTCCCACTCGGCCCGCTTGTTGCGCAGGAAGAAGTCGAAGACGTGCTCGCCGAGCACCTCCGCGACCAGCTCCGAGCCGGCCATCACGTCGATCGCCTCGGCCAGGTTCTCCGGCAGCGCCTCGTAGCCCATCGCCTTGCGCTCGGCGCTGCTCAGCGACCAGACGTCGTCCTCGGCGCCCGGGGGCAGCTCGTAGCCCTCCTCGATGCCCTTGAGGCCGGCGCCGAGCAGCACCGCGAACGCCAGGTAGGGGTTCGTCGCCGAGTCCAGCGAGCGGACCTCCACCCGGGCCGAGTTCGGCTTGCCGTAGGCCGGGACGCGGACCAGCGCCGACCGGTTGAGGTGACCCCAGCAGACGTACGCGGGGCTCTCGGTGATCCGGTCGGGCAGCGCCTGCGGGAACAGCCGCTTGTAGGAGTTGACCCACTGGTTGGTGACCGCCGTGTATTCCCGGGCGTGGGTGAGCAGCCCGGCGATGAACGACTTCGCCACCTTCGACAGCTTCATCGGGTCGCCGCCGTCGTGGAACGCGTTGCGCTCGCCCTCGAACAGCGACAGGTGGGTGTGCATGCCGCTGCCCGGCTGGTCGGTGAACGGCTTCGGCATGAAGCTGGCCTGCACGCCGGTGGAGAGCGCGACCTCCTTGACCACGTGCCGGAAGGTCATGATGTTGTCGGCGGTGGTCAGCGCGTCCGCGTACCGCAGGTCGATCTCCTGCTGGCCGGGGGCGACCTCGTGGTGGCTGAACTCCACCGAGATGCCGATGCGTTCCAGGGCCAGCACGGCCTGGCGGCGGAAGTCCCGCGCCACGGCGTGGGTGGTGTGCTCGAAGTAGCCGCCCGTGTCGACAGGGGTCGGCACCGAGCCGTCCTGCGGGCCGTTCTCCAGCAGGAAGAACTCGATCTCGGGGTGGGTGTAGAAGGTGAAGCCCTTCTCGGCGGCCTTGGACAGCATCCGGCGCAGCACGTGCCGGGGGTCGGCCCAGGACGGGCCACCGTCGGGCAGCAGGATGTCGCAGAACATCCGGGCGCTCTCGCCGCTGACCCCGCCCTCGAAGGGGAACACCTGGAAGGTGGTCGGGTCGGGCATGGCCACCATGTCGGACTCGAAGACCCGGGCGAAGCCCTCGATCGCCGAGCCGTCGAACCCGATGCCCTCCTCGAACGCGGCCTCCAGCTCGGCGGGGGCCACCGACACGCTCTTGAGCGTGCCCAGCACGTCGGTGAACCACAGCCGGACGAACCGGATGTCCCGCTCTTCCAGCGTACGGAGGACGAACTCCTGCTGACGGTCCACTTCCACCCCTCGTGCCACTGTCTCCACCACCGGTGGGGCCTGGCCGCCCAGTCTCCACCGGCTCCTTTACGCAGACGTTACGCGACCGGCCCGGACCGCGTCCTGTCGTGTCCCGCCCCCTGGCGGACGGACCCCCGCCGGGCTGCCGGGCGTCGCCGCGCGAGTGGCCGCCGTCTCCGCGCCGCGGCCGTGTCGGCGCCGGTCGGCTGGGGCAAGATGTGGACATGCCCACCCTGCGTCTCGCCCTGTCCCAGGTCAACCCGAGCGTCGGCGACCTCGCCGGCAACGCCGGCCTGGTCCGCCGGTGGACCCGCACGGCCGCCGACGCCGGCGCCCAGCTCGTCCTGTTCCCGGAGATGGTGCTCACCGGGTACCCGGTCGAGGACCTGGTGTTCCGCCGGTCCTTCGTCGCCGCGTCGCAGGCCGCGCTGCGCCGCCTCGCCGCCGACCTGGCCGCCGACGGCCTGGGCGGGGTGCCGGTGGTGGTCGGGTACCTCGACGCCGACGGCCCGCCGCAGGTCAGCTCCGACGCCGAGCCGGGCCGGGGGGCCCGCAACGCCGCGGCGGTGCTGCACGGCGGCGAGGTGGTGGCCACCTACTTCAAGCACCACCTGCCCAACTACGGGGTGTTCGACGAGGACCGCTACTTCGTCCCGGGCGACGCGCTGACGGTGGTCCGCGTCGGCGGGGTGGACGTCGCCCTGACCATCTGCGAGGACATGTGGCAGGCCGGGGGCCCGTTCGCGGCGGCCCGGCAGGCCGGCGTCGGCCTGGTCGTCACGATCAACGGCTCGCCGTACGAGCTGAACAAGGACGACATCCGGCTGCCGCTGGTGCGCCGCCGGGCCGCCGAGGCCGGTGCCGCCGTGGCGTACGTCAACATGGTCGGCGGCCAGGACGAGCTGGTCTTCGAGGGCGACTCGCTGATCGTCGGCGCGGACGGGACGCTGCTGGCCCGCGCCCCCCAGTTCGTCGAGCACCTGCTCGTGCACGACGTCGAGCTGCCGGCGGCCGAGGGTCGCGGCGGCGACGCGGCCATGGCCGGCGGGGCGGCGCCGGCCGGCGGCGAGCTGGCCGCGGGCATGCGGATCGTGCGGGCCGCGGTCGGCGACGTCCCGCCGGCACCCGGCGGCCCGGCGGCGGTGGGCGGGATCATCGAGCCGGTGGCCGACGAGGCGGAGGTGTGGCAGGCGCTGGTGCTGGGCCTGCGCGACTACGTCGACAAGAACCGGTTCCCGTCGGTGGTGCTGGGGCTCTCCGGCGGCATCGACTCGGCGGTCGTGGCGGCCCTCGCGGTCGACGCGCTCGGCCCGGACCGGGTGGTCGGCGTCTCGCTGCCCAGCCGGCACTCGTCGGAGCACTCGCGGGCCGACGCGGAGGACCTGGCCAAGCGCACCGGCCTGGACTACCGGGTCGAGCCGATCCAGCCGATGGTGGACACGTTCCTGGCGAACATGTCGCTGTCCGGGGTGACGGTGGAGAACCTCCAGGCCCGGGTGCGCGGGGTGATCCTGATGGCGCTGTCGAACCAGGAGGGCCACCTGGTCCTCACCACCGGCAACAAGAGCGAGCTGGCGGTGGGCTACTCCACCCTCTACGGCGACTCGGTCGGCGGCTTCAACCCGGTCAAGGACGTGTGGAAGACGCTGATCTGGCGGCTGGCGAAGTGGCGCAACGCCGACGCCACCCGCCGGGGCGAGACCCCGCCGATCCCGGAGAACTCGATCGGCAAGCCGCCGAGCGCCGAGCTGAGCCCCGGCCAGCTCGACAGCGACACGCTGCCGGACTATGACGTGCTCGACCCGATCCTGATCGGGTACGTCGACGGCGACCTGGGCCGCACGGGGCTCGTCGAGTCGGGGCACGACCCGGCGGTCGTCGACCGGGTGCTGCGGATGGTGGACACCGCGGAATACAAGCGGCGGCAGTCGGCCCCCGGCACGAAGATCTCGATGAAGGCGTTCGGACGGGACCGGCGGCTGCCGATCACCAACCGCTGGCGCGAGGACGGCTGAGCCCGGCCGGGGCCGGGGGCGTCGCCGCTCGGCGGGGCGCGCCCGGTCCCGCCGGGGAGTGAAATCCTCCACTGCCTCCTGCCGTCGACCGTCGCGCGGTGCGACGCTTGCGACGGAACCCGGGGACCGCGCACGCGGCCTCGAGGAAGGAGACAGTCATGGTGGAGTCCACCCCGACCGAGGTGACCGCCCTCTACGGCGGCCCGGCCACCCGGCGGGTGCGCACCCGCGACCTGCTCGCCGCCAAGGAGCGCGGCGAGAAGTGGTCGATGCTCACCTCGTACGACCAGTACACGGCGTCGATCTTCGACGCCGCCGGGATCCCGGCGCTGCTGGTCGGCGACTCGGCGGCGAACAACGTCTTCGGCTACGAGACGACGCTGCCGGTGACCACCGAGGAGCTGCTGCCGCTGGTGCGGGCGGTGGTGCGGGCGACGAAGCAGGCGCTGGTCGTCGGCGACCTGCCGTTCGGCTCGTACGAGGAGGGGCCGACGCAGGCGCTGCGCACCGCCGTGCGGTTCATGAAGGAGGGCGGCTGCCACGCGGTGAAGCTGGAGGGCGGCCGGCGCTGCGCCGACCAGGTCGCCGCGATCGTCGGGGCCGGCATCCCGGTGATGGCGCACGTCGGCTTCACCCCGCAGAGCGAGCACACCCTCGGCGGATACCGGGTGCAGGGGCGCGGCGACACGGCCGACGAGGTGTTCGCCGACGCCCTCGCGGTGGCCGAGGCGGGCGCGTTCGCGGTGGTGCTGGAGATGGTGCCGGGCGAGGTGGCCAAGCGCATCACCGGGGAACTGGCGATCCCGACGGTCGGCATCGGCGCCGGGCCGGACACCGACGCGCAGGTGCTGGTCTGGCAGGACATGGCCGGCCTGCGCACCGGCAAGGCCCCCCGGTTCGTGAAGCGCTACGCCGACCTGGCCGGGGCGTTGACCGAGGCGACCCGGCGGTTCGCCGACGAGGTCCGGGGCGGCGGGTTCCCGGCCGCCGAGCACACCTTCTGACACGTCCGGGGGCTGCGGTGGGCGGCGCGCCCCGCGTCGTCCACCGGCAGCGCCCCGGCGGCCCGCGCCGACGGCGGTGACAGCCGGCGGGTGGTGACACGGGCGGGTGGCGACAGCCGGCGGGTGGTGACGCGGGCGTCCGGCCAGCGGACGCAGCGGCTAAGGTACCCGCTCGTGGATCATGTTCGTATCTCAACCGTTGTCCTGACCTGCGTCTCCGTGCTGGCGCTCGCGGCGTGCGGCGGGGAGGAGCCGGCCCCGACGGCCGCGCCCACCTCGGCCGCCGCCACTGCTACCACTGCTGCCGCCGCCCCGACCACCGGCGCGGCCGCCCCGACGGCCGCCGCCCCCGCCTCCGCCGACCCGGCCGCCGACAAGAAGCTCTGCGAGACCGCGAAGAAGGTCGCGGACGACTCGAAGAAGGCGCTGATGAAGGCCGTTGTGGACGGCGGGGACCCGGCGGCGGCGATGAAGAAGGCGTTCACCGAGATGTCGGAGGTCGCGCCCGCGACGGGCGGCTCCGGCAGCGAGGTCGCCGTCGCGCTGGCCGCGGTCGGCGCGGAGGCCCGCAGGATCGCGAACGCCGCGGACGTCGAGGCCGCGGCCGAGGACAGCGCCGCCCTGGAGAAGGCCGGCGCGAAGGCCAACGCCGCCTGCAAGAAGGTCGGCGTCGACCCGAACCTCTGACCCGAGCGCCGAACTGGGTGTGCCGGCGGCCTGCTACCGCCGCGGTGCCGCCCCGGCGCGGCAGCCCGCCCCACAGGTGGTGATCGACTCCACGTCGGCGACATGGCGGTATCCCAACCGCCCGGATACCGCCATGTCGCCGACATCGCGCGGCCCGACCCGTCCGCTCAACCCGTCCGCCCGACCTGTCGGGCAGACGGCGGGCCCGGGGCGGGCCGTCGTCGCTCAGAGGTCGGTGACGCGGAGGCCGGCGTGGGCCTTGTAACGCTTGTTGATGGCGATCAGGTTGGCCGTGAACGCCTCGATCTGGTGGGCGTTGCGCAGCCGGCCGGCGTAGATGCCCCGCATGCCGGGGATCCGGGCGGCGAGCGCGCCGACGACGTCCACCAGCTCGCGGTCCTCGGTGCAGATCAGCACGTCGAGGTCGATCCGGTCCACCTCCGGGTCGGCCAGCAGCGGGGCGCTGACGTGGTTGAACGCCGCGCAGACCCGCGAGTCGGGCAGCAGGGCGGCGGCCTGCTGGACGGCGCTGCCCTCGGCGACGGTCAGCGCGTACGGGCCCTGCCGGTCGAAGCCGAGCGGGTTGACGCAGTCGACGACGATCTTGCCGGCGAGCGGCCCGGCCAGGGCGGCGACGGTCGCCGCGTGCCCGTCCCACGGCACCGCGATCACGACCACGTCGCTGCGCCGCGCGACCTCCTCGTTGCCCGCGCCCGTCACCTCGGCGTCGGCCGGCACGCCCCGCAGGGCGGCGATCTCGGCGGCGGCCTCGGCGGCGCGCTCGGCCGACCGGGAACCGATCAGCACGGACTGCCCGGCGCGGGCGAAGCGGTAGGCCAGGCCCCGGCCCTGGTCGCCGGTGCCGCCGATGATGCCGACGGTCAGCCCGGACACGTCGGGCAGCGTGCTCGCGTCGTATGCCATGGGCCCATCCTCGCAAACCAGGCGGGCCGGCAGCAGCGCCGGGCGCGCAGCCGCAGCGACCAGCGCCGGGCCGGCTCCGGCGGGTGCTGCGGCGGGCCGGCCGGACGCCGTCCCGCCGGTGCCGGCTGCGCGGACTGCGGCGCAGGCTGCGCGGCGCGGGCTGCGGCTGTGCGGCGCGTACTCGCGGGCCGGCCGTCAGGTCAGTGCGAACAGGACCTTCCGGGTGGCCGGGTCGGCGGTGACCAGCCGGACCCGGACCCGCTCGCCCAGCGGCAGCGCCCCCGTGCAGCGGGCCCGCACCGGCGGGGCGTCCAGCGCCACCGTGCCGCCGGGCTGCCGGCCCGGCCTCGGCTCGTCCACCTCCAGCGCCGCCGCGTCGAAGGTCTCGCCGACCCGGTGCGCCAGCAGCACCGCCTCGGCCAGCTCGACGGCGCCCCGGGTCGCCGCGCCGGCCGTCCGGTCGGTCGCGGCCATCACCTGCGGCAGCCTGGGCAGCGCCGCGCGGGCCCAGTCGGGCACCGGCCGGTCGGCGTGCAGGGCCAGGCAGACCTCGGTGGCGTACCGGTCGGCCAGCCGGCGCAGCGGGGCCGTGACGTGGGCGTACGCGGCGGCGACCCCGCCGTGTGCCGGCTGCTCGGGCGGCGCGCCGTCGAACGCCGTGTACGCGGCACCGCGCATCAGCTCGGCCGCCTGGTCGACGAACGCGGCGGCCCGGGGCTCGGAGGCGTCCAGCCCGGCCAGCACCTCACCGACGCCGACGCCGTCGGGCCAGTGCACGCCCAGCGGGGCGGCGGCGGTGCGCAGCCGGGCCACCGCCTCCGGCCTCGGCGGCGGCATCGTCCGCAGCAGGCCGATCCCGCCGGCGAGCATGATGTCGGCGGCGGCCATCCCGGTGAGCAGGGAGATCTGTGCGTTGTGCTCCTCCATCGGGACGGGGCCGCGCAGCACCAGCCGCCAGCCGTCGCCGTCCGGTTCGACGTCCTGCTCGGGCAGCGGCAGGTTGACCGCCCCCCGGCGCAGGCCGCGCGCGGTGAGCAGCGCGCCGAGCTCGGGGAGCAGGGCGATCGGCTCGGGCAGCCGACCGGCGTCGGCGGCGGCCTGGACGCCGACGTAGTCCAGCTTCGCGCGGCTGCGCACCAGGGCGCGTTCCAGCGCGACGGCGACCGTGCCGCCGTCGGCGTCGAGGTCGATCGTCCACACCACGGCCGCCCGGTCCTGGTCGGGCAGCAGGCTGGCCGCGCCCTCGCTGAGCGTCTCCGGGTGCAGGGGGACGTTGCCGTCGGGCAGGTAGACGGTCTGCCCGCGCCGCCAGGTCTCCTCCTCCAGCGCGCCGCCGGGGCGCACGTGGGCGGCGACGTCGGCGATGGCGTACCGGACCCGGAAGCCGCCACTCCGGCGGCGGGCGAGGTGCATCGCCTGGTCGAGGTCCCGTGAGGTGGCCGGGTCGACGGTGACGAACGGGACGTCGGTGCGGTCGACGTCGGGCCGGGGCGGCGCGGCGGCGGCCTCCTCGGCCTCGCGCTGCGCCGCGGGCGGGAACCGCTCGGGCAGTTCCAGCTCGCGGCGCAGCGCACCGAAGTCGATGCGGGGCGCGAGGACGCGTCGGATCACCACGGCCCCATCCTGACACCCCCCACCCACCGCACCGCGGCGCCCCGCACCGCGGGGTCGGCCAAGAGGTTCACGTCGCCGGCCGGCGGGCCTTCGGCGCGAACCTCCTGGTCGACGGGGCGGGGTGGGCGGGATCAGGGGTTACGGGAGGGCGTCGACTTCCTCGCCGGGGCCTTCCTGGCGGTGGCCGTGCGGGTGGCGGTGGACCGGGACGACGTGGTCTTCCGTGCCGTGGTCTTCTTGGCGGCCGGGGCCTTCTTCGCGACCGTGGTCTTCCGGGCCGTGGTCTTCTTCGCCGCCGGGGCCTTCTTCGCGGCTGCGGCCGTGCGCTTCGCCGCCGTGGGCGCCTTCTTCGCCGCCGCCGTCGTGCGCTTCGCCGCCGTCGCGCCGGCGCGCTTGGCCGTCGTGGTCGTCCGCTTCGCCGCCGTGGTCGTGCGCTTCGCCGCCGTCGTGGTCGTGCGCTTCGCCGCCGGGGACGCCTTCTTTGTCGCCGCCGTCGTCCGCTTGGTCGCCGCCGCGCCGGTGGCGCTCCTCGCGGTCTTGGTGGCGGTGGTCTTCGCGGCGGTGGTCTTCCTGGCGGTCGTGGTCTTGGCGGCCGGGGCCTTCTTCGCCGCCGTCCGCGTCGCGGGTGCCTTCTTCGCCGCGGTCCTGCTGCCGACCGGGGTCCTGCTGGTCGCCACCTTCGTCGCGGCGGCCTTCTTCGCGACCGCCTTCTTCGCCGGCACCCGGCCGGCCCCGGCGCCGGAGGCGTTCGGGGACGCCTTGGTCACGGTCGACCGCCGGGTCGCCGTGGTGGCGGCCCGGGTCGAGCCCGCGGCCCGTCCGGCCGCGGCGGTCTTCTTCGCGGTCGTACGTTGGGCGGCCGGGCGGGTGGTGGCCTTTTGTGCTTCGGCCATCGTGGTTCCCTCCTTGGGGACATGCGCTCGCGTGCCTCCTCTCGGGGCACGGAGTTCCTCGACGCGGGCCGTCCCGCGCCGTTTATCTGTCCTCCCCGGCCCAACGGGCGTCCTCGGCGTCCCACGCGTCGTTGCGCTCCCGCACCTGTTGCAGGGCGTTCTCCGCGTCGGCCGCCGAGGCGTACGGCCCGAGCACGTGCCGCGCCGCGCAGACGTCGGCCTCGGTCTCGACCCGGTGGTGTCGCGTGCACCAGTAGTAGTGCCCACCACTTCCGCTGTCGCTCATGGGATCACTGTGCACCGCGCACCGCCCGGCCGCCACCGGTTCAGGCAAATAGTCGCCGACGTCTTCCACAGTAGACGCGCCGACCGGCCTCCGGGCCGGAATGGCGGAACCCGCCGACCGGGAGTCCGCGCCGTCGCGGGGCCCCGCCGGGACGGCCGCCACGACGGCGCGGCCGGCGCGGTGTCGGCGGAGACCGCGCGGCGGTCGGTAAGGGCGCTCCCGTCCCCTACCACCCACCCTGGGGGGCTTCATATCAGCCTGGACGAGAACGGGCCATCCGTCACCGGGTCCCACTTACGGGACCGGCGAGCCGGCACGCCCCTCCGCTCAGGTCGATACGCCTGCTTGCGGGTGCGCCCCGCCGCGCCGTGTGCGAGCCTCTGCGAAACCTTCTGCGCGGCGCGGCGCCCCTGTCACCGACAGGTGACCCACGGCAACGCACAGGCGACGCCCGCGCGCCCGACCTGGGGGACAACACCGTGGCGAACCTTGACGTCGCGCTCAAGAGCGCGATGAACATCGATGGCGCGATCGGCGCCGCACTGGTCGACTACAACAGCGGGATGACGCTCGGCGTCGCCGGCGGCACCGGGGAGATCGACCTGACGGTCGCCGCCGCCGGCAACACGGACGTGGTCCGCGCCAAGCTGCGCACCATCGAGATGCTGAACCTGAACGACGAGATCGAGGACATCCTCATCACCCTCGGCTCGCAGTACCACCTGATCCGGCCGGTCACCAGCCGGACCGGCAAGGGCCTGTTCCTGTACCTGATGGTGAGCAAGAGCCGGGCCAACCTGGCGATGGCCCGCCACCAGCTGCGCGTCATCGAGGAGAGCCTGGAGCTGTGAGCGTGGTCGACAGCACCGGAACCGTCCTGCCCCGGCGCACCGCGCGGCAGCCGGGGGACCTGCCGGCGCCCCGGTCGTTCCCGCCCTCACTGGCGGGCAACCCCGCGCTGCCGTACTCGGCGATCGGGCAGGAGCTGGCCGACCTGCGGTTGCAGATCCCCGGCGTGCACGGCTGCGTCCTCGGCGGCGTGGACGGCCTGCTCATCACCCACAACATGCAGACCGACGTCGACCCGAACGACCTGGCCGCGCTCGCCGCGACCACGTACGGCCTGGGCCGGCAGGTGGGGCTGCGGCTGGGCCAGGGCGAGTTCCAGCAGTCCACCGTCCGCAACGACCGCGGCTACCTGAGCGTCTACGCCGTCAGCCCGCAGGCGCTGCTCGCCGTGGTGGGTCAGGACAGCATCAACGTGGCCCGGTTGCACCTGCACGCGCCGTCGACGGCCGAGCGGCTCGCCGCCCTGCTGGAGCGGGACCGCCCCTGAGCGGGCCGGACCGCCACAATGCGACGGTGGACACGGAGGTGGAGCGCTACCTGACGGAGTTGGTCACCGCGGCCGGCGAGGTGCTCGGCGAGGACCTCGCCGGCGCGTACGCGGCCGGGTCGGTGGCGCTCGGCGCGTACCAGCCGGGGCGCAGCGACGTGGACGTGGCGTTGCTGTGCGCGCGGACCCTGCCCGCCGGACGCAAGCGGGAGCTGGTCGCCCGGCTGCGGCACGAGGCGCTGCCCTGCCCGGCGCGCGGGCTGGAGCTGGTCGTCTACCGCCGGGACGTGGCCCGGTCGGGCACCCCGGAGCCGGGCTTCGAGGTGGAGCTGAACACGGGCGCCCGGATGCCGCCCCGGGTGACCTGGTCCGGCGACGAGCGGCCGGCCGCCGACGGCCGGTTCTGGTACGGGCTGGACCGCAGCATCCTGCACGCCGGCGGGTCGGCCCTGCTCGGGCCGCCGGCCGGGGAGGCGTTCGCCGACCTGACGCCGGCCGACCTGCGCCGGCTGCTGGTGGACGCGCTGACCTGGTGGTTGGCGCTGCCGACCCCGCCGGGCGACGAGCCGGCCGCCGGCGCCGAGGACGCGGTGCTCGGCGCGTGCCGCGCGCTGGTGCGCTGCCGCGACGGCGACTGGCTGCCGAAGGTGGCGGCGGGGCGGCGGCTGGTCGGGCGGGGGCACCCGGCGGCCGGCCTGATCGAGCGGGCGATCGCGGCCCGGGGCGGCGGCCCGCCACCGGGCGGCGTGGCGGCCCGCGCGTTCCAGCGGGGAGTACGCGACGAGATACGCGCGATGCTATGACCCATTCGATATATAGCTCACTGTGGATCTATCGATAGCCTGTCATCACGATCTCAGACCGCGTACCCGCAGCTTGACGCGGTCGACGACAGAGGAGACCGATAGATGACGCTCCCCCGCAAGGCCGCCACCCTCGGCGTGCTGACCGCGTCGGCGCTGGCCGCCACGATGATCGGCAGCCCGGTGTCCGCAGCGCCCGCGACCGGCGAGATCCGCCACGCCGGTGGTGCCACCGCCGTTCCCTCCAGCTACATCGTGGTCCTGAAGGACAGCGCCGTGGGCGGGAAGGCCGGCACCCGGGCCGCCGCCGTCGCCAGCTCCGCCGGCAGCCTGGCCAAGCGGTTCGGCGGCAGCGTCGCCCAGGTGTACGGCGCGGCGCTCAACGGCTTCGAGGTGCGGCTGTCCGAGGCCGCCGCGAAGCGCCTCGCGGCGCACCCGTCCGTCGCCTGGGTCGAGCAGAACCACGAGGTCAGCCTCCAGACCACCCAGGCGAACCCGCCGTGGGGGCTGGACCGCACCGACCAGGCCGCCCTGCCGCTGAGCAGCTCGTACAACTACACCAGCGCCGGCACCGGCGTCACGGCGTACATCATCGACACCGGCATCAACATCAACCACAACGACTTCGGCGGCCAGGCCGTCGACGGGTACGACGCGGTCGACAACGCCCTGCCGGCCGCCGACTGCAACGGCCACGGCACGCACGTCTCCGGCACCGTCGGCGGCACCACCTACGGCGTGGCCAAGGACGTCAAGCTCGTCGCCGTGCGGGTGCTCAACTGCCGGGGCCGGGGCACCAACGCCGGCGTCATCGGCGGCGTCAACTGGGTGACCTCCAACCACCAGGCCGGCCAGCCGGCGGTGGCGAACATGAGCCTCGGCGGCGGCGCGAACTCGTCGCTGGACACGGCCGTGGCGAACTCCATCGCCGACGGGGTCACCTACGCGGTGGCCGCCGGCAACTCCAACGCCAACGCCTGCACCTCCTCGCCGGCCGCCGTGCCCACGGCGATCACCGTCGGGGCGACGCAGAGCAACGACGCGCGCGCCAGCTTCTCCAACTACGGCACCTGCCTGGACATCTTCGCCCCGGGCGTGGACGTGCTGTCCGCCTGGTACAGCAGCAACACGGCGACCAACACCATCAGCGGCACCTCGATGGCCTCGCCGCACGTGGCCGGCGCCGCCGCCCGCGTCCTGTCCAACAACCCGACCTGGACCCCGGCCCAGGTCGCCTCGTACCTGACCAGCACGGCCACCGCCGGCGTGGTCACCAGCCCCGGCACCGGTTCCCCGAACCGCCTGCTGTACGTCTCCCCCACCAGCTGATCACCCACCCCCAGGTGCGGCCCCGGAGCGCTCGATCGCTCCGGGGCCGCACCGTGTCCGGGCACGGATCACGACATGCCCCCACAGCGCGCATTAATCCGTTAAAACGGGCGTAACCGGCAACGCGGGTCGGGAGATCTACGGTGTGGTGGCACGCGGTGTGCGTGCACGCGTACCGGCCTGGGGGTGAGCGGTGCAGCGCAGACCCGTCGCCGTTCTCCTCGCCCCGCTGCTCGCCGGCGCGCTCCTGCTGCACCTCGGCCTCGCCTGCCGCTCCCCGCTCGACGCCGTCGCCGTCGCCGTCGCGCCCCAGGCCGACACCGCACCGCAGGCCGACACCGCACCGCACGCCAGCGCCCCGGCCGCCGTCGCGCCGCACGCCAGCGCCCCGACCGCAGTCGCCGCCCCGGCCGCCGTCGCCCCGGCCGCCGACCTGGGCCCCCGGGCCCGCGCCGATGCCCGGTCCGGGGCAACCTCCCGGGCCGGCGGGCCGCCGCGCACCGGGCGGGCCGGGCAGGTCGCGCTGGAGGCGTACCGCCTCGTGACCACGCTCGCCGCGCACACCGGTCAGCCGCCGGACCCCACCGTCGTGCCCCGCTTCGACGGGAAGGCGTGCGGATCGGTCAGCCGCTCCGGGCGGGGCAACCAGGGCACCGACCGCCGCGACCCCGGGCCGCAGGCCGGGTCGGCCCTGCCCGACGCCGCCGTCCGCCGGGGCAGCACCGCCGACGGGCGCCCCGCCACCGCCGACGCCGGACCCGACCCGATCCGGCTGAGCGTCCTGCGCTGCTGAGCGCCGCCAGCCGGCACCCGGCCCGCCCGCCGTCGCGGGCGGCGCACGGCCGGCGGACGGCGAGGACGTCCCCCGGCCCGTCGGGCACCTTTCCGTACGCCTGACCACCACGCGTCACCCGCCGGCCACCGCGCCGCCGACACCCGTACCCCCGGCCCGGCCGGCGGTGCGACCAGCCGGCGGCCGGCGTCGGTGGCCGACCCGTTGCCCGCACGCCCCGCCTTCCCCGGATGTGAACGATGTCGCCTCCCGCCCTGCCCTGGCGCACGCTGCGCGCCGACCTGTCCGCCTCCGTCGTCGTCTTCCTCGTCGCCCTCCCGCTCTGCGTGGGCATCGCCGTCGCCTCCGGCGTGCCGGCCGAACTCGGCCTGGTCACCGGCATCGTCGGTGGCCTCGTCGTGGGGTTCATGCCCGGCAGCAGCATGCAGGTCAGCGGCCCCGCCGCCGGCCTGACCGTGCTGGTCGCCGAGGCCGTGGACCGCTACGGCATCGCCGGCCTCGGCACGATCGTCCTGGTCGCCGGGCTGCTCCAGATCGGCCTGGGGCTGCTGCGGCTCGGCCGCTGGTTCCGCGCCATCACCGTGGCGGTGGTGCAGGGCATGCTCGCCGGCATCGGCCTGCTGCTCATCGCCGGGCAGCTGTACGTCCTGGCCGGCGTCGCCGCGCCGCACACCGGGCCGGGCAAGTTCACCGGCCTGCCGGGGCTGGTCGGCGAGGTCGCCACGTCCACACCGGCGCGGGTCTCGCTCGCCGTGGGCGTGGCCACCATCGCCGTGATGGTGGGCTGGGACAGGCTGCCCGGTCGGCTGCGGACGGTCCCCGGCGCGCTCGTCGCCGTCGTGGCGGCGGCCGGGGTGACCGCCGCGCTCGGGCTGCCCGTCGACACCATCGAGGTCGAGGGGCTGCTCGCGGCGATGCAGCCGTCGCTCGGGCACTGGGGCACCCTCGCGGACGTCGGGGTGCTGGCCACCGTCGCCACGTTCACCCTGGTCGCGTCAGCGGAGAGCCTGTTCAGCGCGGCGGCCGTCGACCGGCTGCACCAGGGCCCCCGCACCGACTTCGACCGGGAACTCGTGGCGCAGGGCACCGGCAACACGATCTGCGGCCTGCTCGGCGCCCTGCCGATGACCGCCGTCATCGTCCGCAGCTCCGCCAACGTGCGGGCCGGCGCGCGGACGAAGGCCTCCCGGGTGCTGCACGGGCTGTGGCTGCTGTTGTTCGCCGCCGCCGCGCCCGGCCTGATCGGGCTGATGCCGCTGCCCGCGCTCGCCGCCGTGCTCGTCCACGCCGGCGTCAAGCTGCTGCCGCTGCGCGCGCTGCCGCAACTGTGGCGGGAACACCGGGGCGAGGCGGCGGTGCTGGCGGTGACGGCCCTGGCCATCCTCACCACCGACATGTTCACCGGCGTGCTCGTCGGCCTCGGCCTGGCCGTGGTGAAGACCGCGTGGGAGACCTCGCACGTCCGGGTCACCGTGCACGACGCCACCGTGGGCGACGCCGGCCCGGGGCCGGTCGAGGTCGCGATCACCGGGAACGCCACCTTCCTGCGGCTGCCCACCATCCTCACCACGCTCAACGAGCTGCCGGCCGACCGGACCGTCCGGCTCGACCTGCGCGGGCTGCGACACGTCGACCACGCCTGCCGCACCGCGCTGGACACCTGGATCGAGACGCACAACCGCAACGCGGGGGTGTCGGTGCACGTCGTCGCGCCGCGCCCGGCGGAGGACGACCGCCCCCGCACGGTCGACGCGACGGACTGACCCGCGCGGCTGGGCGGCTGGGCGGCTGGTGGGCTGGGCGGCTGGTGCCATGTCGGCGACATGGGGGTATCCCGACCGGCCGGATGCCCCCATGTCGCCGACATGGCGACGGCGGACTGGTCGACGGGCGGATCGGCCGGCGGCGGCGGATTGTCGGTGGGGTCTGATTGACTCGGCCGACGATCGAGCGACGGTCGCGGAAGGAGCGGACGACAGCATGGGGACCTGGGGCAGCGGCAACTTCGAGGACGACACCGCCGCCGACCACCTGTCGACGGTGACCGGGCGGCTGGTCGACGAGATCGCGACGGCGATGTCCGGCGACCCGGTCGAGTTGGAGCCGGACGAATACTGGGGAGTCGCCGTCCCCTGCAACCTGGAGCTGTTGCACCTCATCGGCAGCCAGCGCCACGTCGGGGTCACGCTGCCCGCCCCGGAGACCATCGCCGGCTGGAAGAGCCGGTTCCTGACCGTCTGGGACGAGGCGATCGACGGCCTGGAGCCCGACCCCGAATACCGGGCGCAGCGACGCGACGTGCTCGTCCGCACCTTCGACCAGCTCGCCGAGCTGGCCTCGGCGGGCAGGGCATGAGCCGGAGCCGGAGCCGGCCCACCGTCAGCGCGCGGGCTCCCGGTTGAACAGCCGCCTCGACCAGAGGTAGCCGCCCAGCGCGATGGCCGCGCACCAGGCGAGCGCGATCCACGCGTCGTTGCCGACCGGCTCGTCCATCAGCAGGCCGCGCAGGGTCTCGATGATCGGCGTGAACGGCTGGTACTCGGCGAACCAGCGCAGCCCGGCCGGCATGGAGTCGGTGGGGACGAACCCGCTGCCGAGGAAGGGCAGCAGGACGAGCGGCATGGGCAGGTTGCTGGCGGTCTCGACGCTCCCGCTCACCTGGCCGAGCGCGACGGCCAGCCAGACGAGCGCGAAGGTCACCGCCGCCAGGAAGCCGGCCGCGGCCAGCCAACCGCCCGGCCCAGCCGTGGGCCGGAAGCCGACCAGCACGGCCACTGCGGTCACCACCACCACGCTGAGCATCGCCTGGATCAGGCTGCCCAGGACGTGCCCGGTCAGCACCGAGACGCGGGCGATGTGCATCGTGCGGAACCGGGCGATGATCCCCTCGGTCAGGTCCATGGCGATGGTGATCGCCGTCCCCTGGACCGCCGCCGTCACGGTCATCAGGATGATCGCGGGGGCCACGTAGTTGGCGTACGCGGCCCGCCCGCCGGCCGCGCCGCCGGGCACCGCCCCGCCGAGCCCGGCGCCCAGCGTGCCGCCGAACACGTAGACGAACAGCAGCAGGAAGACGACGGGCATCGCGACGAGCGTCACGGTCATCGACGGGTACCGCAGCATGCGCCGGAGGCTGCGGCGCAGCATCGTCGCCGAGTCGCGCAGCGGGTGCAGGCGCAGGGCCGCCGGGGCGGGGCCGCTGAGGGCGGGGGTGCTCATGGGATGGTCACCTTCTCGTCGGTGGGGCCGCCGGTCAGGGCGAGGAAGACGTCGTCGAGGTCGGGGGTGTGCACGGACAACTCGTCGACCTGGACGGCCTGGTCGTCGAGCCGGCCGAGCAGGGCCCTGAGCGAGCGCAGGCTGCCGTCGCTGGACACCCGCAGGGCGAGGGCGTCGCCGTCGCGCGTCACCTGGCCGAGCACGCGCCGGGCCGCGTCGAGGCCCTGCTCGTCGGCGAACCGCAGGCGGACGTGCCCGCCGGGGATGCGGCGCTTGAGTTCCTCCGCCGTGCCCTCGGCGATCACCCGGCCCCGGTCGAGGACCGCGATCCGGTCGGCCAGCTCGTCGGCCTCCTCCAGATACTGGGTGGTCAGGAAGATCGTGACGCCGCCGGCCACCAGGTCCCGGACGAGCTGCCACATGTTGCGGCGGCTGCGCGGGTCCAGCCCGGTCGTCGGCTCGTCGAGGAAGATCACTCGCGGGTCACCGACCAGGGTCATCGCCAGGTCGAGCCGCCGCCGCATGCCCCCGGAGTACGTCGATGCCGGCTTGCGTGCCGCGTCGGTCAGGTCGAACTGTCCGAGCAGCCGGGCGGCGAGCCGCCGGCCCTCGGCCCGGGGCAGGTGGTGCAGGTCCGCCATCAGCAGCAGGTTCTCCTCGCCGGTGAGCAGGTTGTCCACGGCGGAGAACTGGCCGGTGACCCCGATCGCGGCGCGCACCGCGTCCGGTTCGCGGGCGAGGTCGTGCCCGGCGACCCGGACGTCACCGGCGTCGGCCCCGAGCAGGGTGGACAGGATCCGGACGGTGGTGGTCTTCCCGGCGCCGTTCGCGCCGAGCAGCGCGAAGACCGTGCCGGCCGGCACGGACAGGTCGACACCATCGAGTACGACCTGGTCGCCGAACGACTTCCGCAGGCCGGTCGCGGCGATCGCCGGCCGGGTTCGCGTACTGGACATGGTTGTTCTCTCCTCGGGCCGGAAGGCGGGTCAGGAGCGGTGGATGGTGATGTCGCCATAGGAGGTGGCGGCGCGGACCTCGACGGTCTGCTCGGTCCCGCCGGGCCGGCCGGTGTTCTCCAGCAGGTTGCGCACGTGCCCGTACCCGGTGTTGACCTCCAGCCAGGCGGCGGTGCCCTCGGCGATGCCGACGTCCAGGTTCCCGGCGGCGGTGCCGAGCACGATCGCGCCGCGGACCACCTCGCCGAGCCGGATGCTGCCGTTGGACGTCTTCGCGTCGACGCCGGCACCGGCCCGCTCGACGTGGATGCCGCCGTTGGCCGCGCGCACCCGCCCGTCGCCGGTGACCGCGTCGATGCTGGTGTCGCCGTTGGAGTTCTTGACCGACGCGGCACCCGCGACCTCGCCGAGCTCGACCTTGCCCGAGCCGGTGGAGACCTCGGCGTCGCCCGCGACGGCGTCGACGGTGACGTGACCGACCCCCGTATGCAGGCGCAGCGGGCCGGTCTGTTCGATCCGGACGTCGCCGGTGGTCCTGATCCGGCACTCGCCGAGCCGGCCGGTGCAGCGGACGTCGCCCATCACCAGGTGGGCAGAGAGCGGGGAACCGCTGGGCAGTTCGATGGAGACCTCCACCGACCTGCTCTTCTTGGAGAAGTCGAACGTGCGCTTCGGGCCGGTGACCTGGAGCGCGCCGTTGGCGTAGTCGACCCGGACCTGCGCGGCGGCCTGCACGTCGGACTCGTCGGTCTCGTCGCTGGGCCGGACCTCGACGACGGTGTCGGTCCGGTCGCTCGCGGCGACCCGCACGTGGGCCACGCCGAGTTCCAGCGTGACGGAGATCGGTTCGGGGGTCTCGAAAGTAGGCATGGTCGTCTCCACATCGTGGGTGGGTGAGTCGTCCCCGCAGGTCGGGGACGTGAGGCCGGGGCGGCGTGGAGCGGGTGCGGTCAGCGCACCCAGCCGGTGAAGCTCTGCCGGGCGCGCCTGCCGCTGTCGCGGGGCTCGGGGCGCTGGTCGTGGTCGGGTCGTTGCAGGGCGGCGGCGGCGGCGCGGACCAGCCAGGCGTTGACCGAGCGGCCCTCCCGCGCCGCCGCCTCCTCGATCGCGGCCTTGAGCTGCTCGGGCAGGCGTACGTTGATCCGCGCGGCGGGGCCGTCCTCGGCGATCGGCGGGACGGCGTCCGGTGTGCCGCCGCCCGTCGCCGCGGTGCCTCCCGCGGCGGGCTGGAGCGGCTCGGCGGGCGGCGGGGTGACGACGAAGTCGGGGTCGCGCCCGCGCAGGCGCAGCTCCACCGACCCCGGGGCCAGGTCCCGGGTGATCTCGTCGGCGGCGGCCGAGAGCGCTTCCAGCAGGGTCATCCGGATCGCCGATTCCAGCGGCCCGGTCAGGCGCTCGACCAGCAACCGCGACTCGTCGCCGCCGGCCTCGGCGAGGGTGGCGAACTCGCGTCCGAGGTTGCTCACGTAGGAGGTCAGGTCCATGGCACCACTATGGCACATAGATGGCACACGAACAAGCCAACTTGGCACAGCAGTGCCGCCAGGCATGGCACCACGGCGGCATAATCGGATCGAACGAGCTTCCCGCGCCGCATAGGTTGGTGCCGTGACGACGACAGCGGGGGCCACGCACCGACGTACCCGCATCGGGCTGCTCCAGGTCTGCGGGGCCGGCGTCCTGTGGGGCACAGGCGGGCTCGTGGTCACCGTGCTGCACAGCCGCGACGGCCTCGGCGCGATGACGGTCAGCGCGTGGCGGATGGCGCTGGCCGCCGTCGCCCTGGTCGGCTTCGCCGTGGTGACCCGCCGGTCGGGCGTCGTGCTCGCGACGATACGCACCCACCCGGTGCTGGCCGTCGTGGTCGGCGTCGGCACCGCCCTCTACCAGGCCCTGTACTTCGGCTCCGTCCTGCTGGTCGGCGTGAGCGTCTCGACCGTCGTCTCGCTCGGGCTGGCACCGGTCCTGACCGCCGCCTGGGAGCACGCCGCCGCCCGGTCACGCCCGTCGCTGCGCGAGGTGGCCGTGCTGACGGCGGCGCTCACCGGGCTGGTGCTGATCAGCGCCACCGCCGGACACGGCTCACCCGCCCCCGGCGGCCGGCCGGGGCTCGGGATCGTCCTCGCCGTCGCGTCCGGGGCCACGTACGCGGCGACGACGCTGCTCGGGCACACCCTGGCCCAGCGGGTCGACTCCGTGGCCCTGACCACGTGCGCCACCGCCGCCGGGACGCTGGCGCTGCTCCCCTGGCTCGGGATCGCCCTCGCCGCAGGCGAGCCGGTGCTCACGGCCGACCCCGCCTCGCTCGCCCTGCTGGCATACCTCGGGGTCGCGACGATGGCCCTGGCGTACGGCCTGCTCTACGCAGGGCTGCGGACGACGTCCGGGTCGGCCGCCACGGTGGCCACCCTCGTCGAGCCGCTCTCCGCCGCCCTCCTGGCGGCGCTGCTCCTGGGCGAGCGGCTCACCGCGCCCGCGCTGCTCGGCGGCGCGCTCATCCTCGCGGCGGTCGTCGCCCTGCAACCTACGGGCCAGGACCGGACCGCCCCCGCACCGACAAGGCCCGGCCCGGCGCAGCCCGACGGGGCCGTCGGGCCGTGACCGCCGTTCTCGCTCCCCTCGTCGGCCGCGCCCGCGTGGTCCTGCTCGACTTCGACGGGCCCGTGTGCAGCGTCTTCGCCCGGTACCCCGCGTCGGCCGTCGCCCACGAGCTGCGCCGGCTGCTCGCCGACCGGGGCGTGCCCCTGCCGGCCGGGATCCGGCACGAGCCCGACCCGCTCGCCGTGCTGCGCTTCGCCGCCACGCTCGGTCGCCCCGCCGTCGTCCGCCTCGTCGACGAGGCGCTGACCCGCGCGGAGGTCACCGCGGCCCACACCGCCGCGCCGACCCCGTACGGCCGGGAGGCCATCCTCGCCGCCCACCGCGCCGGCCGCCGGGTCGCCGTGGTGTCGAACAACTCCGCCGCGTGCGTCCGCGCCTACCTGAGCGCCCGTCGACTCACTTCGTACGTGCACCCGGTCGTCGGCCGCCCCGAGGGCGCGCCGGGGCGGATGAAGCCGGACCCGTACCCGGTGCTCGCGGCCCTGCGGGAGTTGGCCGCCGAACCGGCGGACTGCGTCCTGGTCGGCGACTCGGCCACCGACGTCGAGGCCGCCCACGCCGCCGGGGTCGCCGCCATCGGGTACGCCAACAAGCCCGGCAAGCGGGCCCGGCTCGCCGCGGCGGACGCCACCATCGACAGCATGGCCGAGCTGGTGGCCGCCCTCGGCGAGGGCTGACGGCCGCCCGGCCCCGGTCCTGATGCCCCCCGCGCGTGCCGCCGCCCGGCCCGGTCAGACCGATGCCCCCGCGCGTGCCGCCGCCCGGAGAACTCCGTCGAGGCCCTCCTCGAACAGCAGGTCGTCGTCCCACCGGGTGTCGTCGAGATGGCCCGAGGCGTGGAGGGTCGGATAGGTGTCGGCGCGCGCGGCGACGTGCTCGCGGGCGGCGGCCCTCACCCCGGGGTCCGCGTGCTGCCGCCAGGTGGCCTCCGTGAGCGACGCGCCGATGACGTAGTTGGCCAGCATCCGCGTGGCCACCGCGAGCCGCAGCCCGCCACAGCCGCCGCGCACCAGCGCCGCCTGCAGGAACTCGGTGCGGGCCAGGACGTTGGGCCCGAGCATCGGCCGCCCGATCAGCCCCGGCGCCCAGGGATGGCGCAGCATCGCGGCGCGCCAGGCACGGACGAGGACGCGGGCGTCCTGTCGCCAGTCGTCGGTCACCTCGGGGATCGGCACGTCGCCGAAGACCCCGTCGACGGCCAGGTCCAGGACGTCGTCCTTCGTCTTCACGTGCCAGTACAAGGCGGTGGCCGTCACGTCGAGCCGCTGGGCGAGGCGGCGCATCGTCAGGCCCTCGATGCCGTCGGCGTCGAGCAGGGTCACCGCCGCGCCCACGATGCGGTCGAGGGTCAGCGGCGGCTTCCGCCGGGCGCGCGCCGGCTCGGCGCGCAGCCAGACGGGCGGCGGCGTGGTGGTCATGGAGTTCATTCTAGTACGGTGGACAGGCGACTTAACGTTGGTAAGTTGGGCTCGGAATCGGGGAGGGGGCGGCGTCATGCCTCTGCTGCGGGTCCACCTCGACAGCGACCGGGTCACCGCCCGACGCATCCTGCAACTGCACCAGGAGGGCAAGACCCACCACGAGTCGCGGGAAGCGGCGCGGGACGCGGTGTGGCGGCAGGGCCGCACCCCGGCCGGCGAACCGGTCTTCGTCGGCATCACGAACGGCCGCCGCAACGTGCAGTTGCTCTACGACGTCGAGGTCTACGTCGATACTGCGCCTTGAGCACCCGCCCAGCCGGCAGACTTACGTCCGCGTCTGCAGTCTGGGCCTCCTCGGTTGCGTCGGGACGGTTGGTCGTTGCACCGTCAGCCCCGCCCGCAGGACGAATACCTCCCGTCGGGCCACCGCCTCGCCGTTGGCATCGAGCTGGTAGCCGTCGAGCCAGATCCAGTGGTCGTAGGTCACCAGGTCGTGCCGGACCTTGATCAGGCGAAACACCATCGGCTTCGTGAACTGGACGCTGCACGCGGCGGTGATGTGGAGGACATCGCCGGCTCTCAGCTCGATCATCGGCGAGGGCCGTAACGTCGCCATGCCCTGATCCGGTTCCGGGCCACCTCGACCAGAGAACAGCCGCCGCTTGGGCGGCAGACTGGACACCGTCGGTGCTTGTGCCAGTCGAGGGTGCGCCAGGCGTCCAGGATCAGCGGGGGCATCCGACGCCCGATCATGATCGATCACCGGGCCGATACCCTGCGCTGGTCGGGACGCGGCGTTTGGCCCGGCATGGCAGCTCTGAGCCGCATCGGCAGACCCGCCGCCACCTGATCCAGGACCACACCGGCCGATGCCGTCGGGCGAGGGTTAGAGCTGCGGCCAACAGGTATTCGTCAGAGCGGACCATCGGCACCTCACAACCTACGTTACTGGGTGTACCTGGTGCACCAACGATACCCCGTGTCGCCCGTCGTAGTGCCTTACGTGTTCCCTTGCGTGGGGAGGGCATCGGATGGCTGAGCCGCTGTACCAACAAATCGCCGACGACATCACGCGCCAGATCGAGGCTGGCGTGCTGAAGCCCGGCGACCGCCTACCCAGCACCCGCCAACTGTGCGAACAGTACGAGGTGAGCGAGACGGTCATCCGGTTCGTGATGATCCAACTCAAGGCGCGGGACCTCGTCTACGGGCAGCCCGGCCGAGGTGTCTACGTCAAACCCCCGGCAGCGTAGATCCAACCGGGAGCGGCAGGCAGGCCATGCCGCCAACGGGTCAACACCTGCACCTCACGGTGGGCAGGAGGACGCGCTGCGCGGGGCACCGCCGACGCACGCGAGATCGATGAGGACGAAACGCGCTGGCGCCTTGCTCACCACCTGGCACGACCGCCATGGCGGCTGCCGATGACCGCCGCCGACCTACGCCGAGACGGCGAGCCGATGCACCCAACAGCGACATCAACGACAGGTGCGACGGGCAGTTCATCATCACCCACACCGGCCGCCTGTCCAACCCGATCCAACCGCTCCATCAAAGCGGGGGAACTCACCCTGGGGCGGGCCTGCTCCACGAGGTGTGGGACGACGGCGACGGATGGCAAGAGGGGGTTCTCTGCGCGCTACCACTTTAGGCGGCTGTTCCGGCGAACAGCATCACCTTGGTAGCATCCGCCAATGCTGACGGAAATTCTAGCGGCTTACGCAGCCGTCGTTTCCACAAGTGCGCTTGCCGTATCGTGGCTCACCTATCGATCAGGTAATCCTCGGCTTTCAGGAGATGCGACTCTTGTTGAGGACGACAAAGGGGAGTACGGCCTGTGGGTTGATATCCGCAATCGAGGCAGAAGCGTAGCGTTCGTTAGAGCCATGAACTTACAGAAGCATGGCTACAGAAAGCGTCGCCGAGAAGCCGTTGTCATTTGGGGGCTATACGCAAGGGATGCAACTTATCCGCTGAAAATCGAGGCCCATTCGGGCGACCGTTTCCATTTCAGGCCGCGAGGGGATTTCGCGATAAAGTGGTCTGATTTGCGAAGATGGGACCCGGCGCTTGTCAAGGTTGAAATGACGAACGGCAAAAGTATACTAATTCCCCTAAAGTTCTCAAAGATATCTATAGGCGAAATAACGCATCATTCGTCCGATGGAGAGGAGGCTGACTAGCCGGACAGTTCTATGTCAGCAGACACGGTCTTCCTCCCCACCGTTGGCCCTGCCCGACGGGTACGGAGGAGCCCGGCCGGGCAGGGACACCGCCGCATTGGGACGAGTTCGGTCTCTACGACCAGCACAGCGGGATGGCCGCACCGCACCAAGCTTGGTCTACAGGCCTCCAGATACATAGAAAAATCGAAGCCGTTGGTGTCGAGACTTCAAACGCTAGTCCCATGGAGTCCAACCCCGACGCCGGCATCGGCCACGGCGCGCCGCTGCCGCCCTACCGCCAAGTGGCCGGCATCCTCGCGGCCCGGATTCGTCGCAGTGACTCGCAGCCCCAACCGGGCCATCCCGTCCGAGTCCCAGCTTGCCCAGGAGTACGGCCTTGCCCGCGCGACCATGCGACGGCGCCAACGCCGTGCTGGTCAACCAAGGCGCGCTGTTCGTGGTGCCCCAACGCGGGACGTTCGTCAAGCCTGAGAACCAATAGCCCTCGAGCAGAATCGGGCCATCGCCAGGCCGTCAAATGTCGGCCAATGTTAACCAACGACGGCCATCGGCACCTGAAAATCTCACCAGCTCGAAGCCCCGATCAAGGCGCCGAGCTGATGGGCGACGGACGAGTCGACCTGTACGCCGGATTCTGTGCCCGGCGCGTACCCCTCGCGGGGTTCCGCGCCAGCGGCGGCCATCCATCTAGGCCTGCCGTCGCCGGCAGGCTCCAGCGGCCTACCCGCAGACATCGGGCGGGCAGCCCTCAGGCGTCTGCGCAGGTCGTCATCTTGCGGTGACGGCCCATTTTGGCCTTGCTCCGGGTGGGGTTTACCGAGCCATCCCGGTCACCCGGGATGCTGGTGGGCTCTTACCCCACCGTTTCACCCTTACCGTCCCCGTTGGGGGCCGGCGGTCTGTTTTCTGTGGCACTGTCCCGCGGGTCGCCCCGGGTTGCCGTTAGCAACCACCCTGCCCTGTGGAGTCCGGACGTTCCTCGGCGACGGGCACCTGGCCCGCCGACGCGACCGCCCGGTCGACTCGTCCGTCGCTCCCCCATCCTAACGACGCGATCTCCCGGGCTATTGCCGGCCCGGTCCGTCGCAGCGGCCGAACGCGGTCAGCTCACCGCAGGTGGGCAGCAGGAGGTTCTGCGCCCATTGGACGGCTCCCAGCAGGGCACCGTACCCGAGGACCACGAGGGAGCCGGTCAGCGCGAACAGCCAGCCCGTCCGGGGCGGGTGCAGGGGGCCCACCGCAGCCAGGGACGTGCTTACCAACTTCAGGAACAGCAGGTTCAGCAGCGGTACGACGACACCGAGGGCAGCCAGCCGCCGCGCCCGGTTCCGTCGCGGCCGGTCGTGGAGGAGACCGCCGAGCGCCCAGAGGTCTCTCGTGACGACGACCGGTGCCAGGACCACCGAGACGAAGAGCACCACCGACGCCCAGGCCCGGAGTGGTCCTCGGCCCCGGGCACCTGCCCGCAAGGTCCCCTCGATCTGCCTCGTCGTCTTTGCCAGCCGGTGCCAGGAGCCGGCGACGAGCCAGGGCAGGAACGCGGGAACCACGACCTCCAGTGCGCTGGCCACCGCGTTCTCCACGTAGTAGAACGGCCGGATCACCACGACGTTGAGGACGAACGGCACCAGGATCGCGGCGAGCACGGGCAGGGCCGCGACCTCCGGCACGGCCCGGCCCTCGACGTGCCGGCCGCCGGCGACCCGCACCACGAACGGAGGGTTCGCCCCGACAGCGCCCGTGCCCCCGCCGAGGGGTGCGGCGATGTTCCGGCCGCGCCTGCACGTGTCGAGCCACCGGGCCCGCAGCGCGGCGGCCGCGAGGAACCAGCTCGACACGGTGAGCGGGTAGAGGAAGCCCGCCTCGAAGCGCGCGTAGCCGACGGCGATGCACAGCAGGAGGATCGGCGGCCCGGCCAGGATGATCAGGTCCACCGGCCATTCGGCTGGCGGCCGGGCACCGACGGCGCGGAACACGGCGCGCTCCCGCGCGTACGCCCCGACCGACTTGTCGACGAACCATCCGGTCGCGGTGTCCCGTACGCCAAACTCGGCCTGGTCGGCGAGACACAGCAGTTGGCGTTTGAGGCGGAAGGCCGGAACCAGCATCCGCGTCGTCACGTAGACCACGAAGACCGCGGCGGCCAATGCCACGAATCCTGTCAGGACCGACATGTCCATGCTGCGGTCGACGACGTCCACGAGGGTGGCGGGGCTCCCGCTCACGGTCTTCGCGGCGAGGCCGAGCGTCTCGCGGGCGAGGTCCGTGTCGACCTGCTCGAACTCGGCCGCGTGGACGGCGACGATCCAGGCGAGGGTGTCCTCGAACTCCTCCGACTTCGAGACCAGCACCTGTGCGATCACCAGGGCCGCCATCCCGTACGCCAGGACGGCCACCAACTGGCTGGGGATGCGCAGCGAGCGTCGGTAGGCGGCGCAGAGGTCGCGGTCCCGCTGCATGGCGTCGTCCAGCGTGCCCAGTGCCTCCCGGGCGTTGTAGCCGCGCACCAGTGCGCCTAGGCTGCGGTCGATGTGCCGGCTGAGGTAGAAGCGGGTCAGGAGCGTGGAGCGGGGCAGCCGCAGGGACCACCAGGCGCACGGACGGCTCCGCGTCCACACCAGCGGGCCCAGTTCGTCGGCCGCCGCGCGGGCCCGGTCGTAGGCGCGCACCAGTTCGCGTACGGAGGCGGGGTCGTCGCACGTCTCGTCCGTGGTCACGACCCTCTCCCCACCCGGTTGGACGGCCGGCTACCCGGCGGGGTGATCGTCAAACCTGGGTCTCGCCGGTGAACGGCGACACCATGTCGGCGACGTGGCGGGGTCCGGGGCGCTGGGATACCGCCATGTCGCCGACATGCAGATGATCTAGGGGGAAGGCCGAGCGGGGCGGGGCAAGGGCAGCCGCCCGGGGGCGGGGCGGGGGCGGGGCGGCCGGGCGGGCTAGCCTCGGCGGCGTGGAACTCTCCGACGCCGCGCTGCTGGTCACCGCCGGTCTCGCCGCGGGCACGGTCAACGCGGTGGCCGGCGGCGGCTCGCTGATCACCTTCCCGGCCATGATCGCGGCGGGGCTGCCGCCGGTGCCGGCGAACGTGAGCAACTCCGTGGCGGTGTTCCCCGGGTACGTCGCGAGCGTGGCGGGCAGCCGCACGGACCTGCCGCGCGGCCGGGCGCTGTGGGCGCTGCTGCCGACCACGGTGGTGGGCACGATCGTCGGGTGCCTGCTGTTGCTGGGCACCCCGGCGCGGGCGTTCGAGCTGGTGGTGCCGTTCCTGGTGCTCGGGGCCACCGCCGTGCTCGCGTTCCAGGATCCGCTGCGCCGCCTCGTCGGGCATCCGGCCGAGTTGGGGCCGCGCCGCCGTACCGTCACCGTGCAGGCCATGGTCGCGGTCGGCGCGGTGTACGGCGGCTATTTCGGCGCGGCCCTGGGGGTGATGCTGGTGGCCGGTCTGGCGCTGGTGCTGGACGCGACGCTGGCCCGGGTGTCGGCGGTGAAGAACCTGCTCTCGGCGACGGTGGGGCTGACCACGCTGGTGGTGTTCGCGCTCTTCGGCCCGGTGAACTGGGCGGCCGTCGCGGTGGTGGCCCCGGCGACCCTGGTCGGCGGGTACGTCGGCGCGCGGCTGGTGCGCCGGCTGCCGCCGGTGGTGCTGAAGACGCTGATCGTGGCGTTCGGCACGGCCATCGGCCTTTACCTGCTGTGGCGCGCGATGCGCTGAGCGGCACCGCGCGCGAGCCGGCTCAGTACGCCTCGCCGACCGGCTCCTCCGGGGCGTGCTCGTTGCGCGCGGCGGCCCGGTTCCAGCGGGCCCAGAGCACCCGTTCGCCGTGGCCGGCGGCCATCCGGTGGGCGGTGGCGAGGTAGACCAGCGCGCCGGCGGCGAGGACGCCGAGGCCGACCCAGAAGGGCAGGGCCGGCCCGTGCTCGGCGAGCTTGCCGGAGATGATCGGGGCGGGCGCGGCGGCGCCCCAGCGGACCAGGTTGAACGCGCCGGTGGCGACCCGGCGGTCGGCGGCGCCGAGGCCGAGGGCCAGGTCGGTGAGGTTGGCGTTGGCCAGGCCCATGAACAGGCCGGCGACGACGAGCACGACCAGCGACGTGGCGGTGCCGGTCGAGGTGGCGAAGAGGACCATGCAGGCCAGCAGGCCGGCGACGGCCACGCCGACGGTCTGCACCGCGCCGATGCGGTGGGCGAGCCGGTGGCCGACCACGAGGATGCCGGCGGCGAGGCCGAGGCCCCAGCCGGTGAACGCGAGGCCGAGCGGGATGACGTCGAGGCCGAGGAAGAGCGGCGTGTAGCCGAGCACGACGAAGAAGACGAAGTTGTAGGCGGCGGTGACGGCGCACAGGGCCACGAACGCGGGCCGGCGGTAGGTGGCGAAGATCGCGCCGAGGCGTACCCGAGGTTGGGGGTTTGCCGGCTCGCGGAGCCGGCGGGACGCGACGGCGAGCGCGAGGACCATGAAGATCCCGCAGACGAAGAACGGCAGTCGCCAGCTCACCTCGCCGAGCAGGCCGCCGAGCAGCGGGCCGACGGCGAAGCCGAGGCCGAGCGCGGTCTCGAAGAGGCCGACCACCCACTCGCGGTCGTTGGCGAGGTTGACCAGCACCACCATGGCGGTGGCGAAGAACATGGCGTTGCCCAGCCCCCACACGCCGCGCAGCACCGACAGTTGCACGATGTCGTTGCTGAACGAGGCGCCGATGGCGGCGAGGCCGACCACGGAGACGCCGGTGATCAGCACGGGCTTGAAGCCGAACCGGCCGCTGGCCAGGGTCGCGGGGATCATGCCCAGGGCCATGACCGCGATGTACGCGGTGAACAGCAGCTCGACCTGCCAGGCGGTGACGCCGATGGCCTCGCCGATGGCGGGCAGGATGGGGTCGACGACGGCGATGCCGGCGATGGCGAGGAAGGCCACCAGCGTGGTGGCGTAGATGGCACTGCGGTGGGGTTCGTTGCGCCGGTCCACTCCGCCTCCCAGATAGCTGTATCGTACAGTTAGTTTCCCTGTATCCTACAGCTATGAGCGAAGACGGCACTGCGGAAGGCACTGCGGAAGAGGTCACACTCGGGAGGATCGAGACCGAGGTGGCGCTCCTCATGCGACTCGGCGAGGCGACCCGGCGCGCCACCGGCACGGCCGAGCACCGGGTGCTGGACCGCGCGGCGTACGTGATCCTGCGGCACCTCGACAGCGCCGGCCCGCAGAACGTCTCGGCGCTCGCCGCCCGGCTCAACCTGGACGGCTCCACCGTCACCCGGCAGGTCTCCGCCATGCAGCGCGACGGGCTGATCGCCCGCGCCCCCGACCCGAGCGACGGCCGGGGCACGGTGGTCTCCCCCACCCCGGCCGGGCTGCAGCGCATGGCCGCCGTCCGGGCGGCCCGCACCCGGCTCTACGGCGACATCCTCGCCGACTGGGCCCCGGCCGACCGCGACACCCTGGCCCACCTGCTGCACCGGCTCAACGAGGCGCTGGAGACCCGCAGCCGCCGCTGACCGGCGCGCCGGGCCGCCGCCGAGCGCCCGCGCTCCGCTCCCCCGCTGCGGCGGGCGCGCGCCTGGCGGCGGCCTTGTTAGCAGGGGCCCCCTGTACAACAAAATGCGTTAACAGGGGGCCCTTCCTTACGCCACCGGTTCCGGGGCGGCGTCGGCGTCGCGGGCCGGGCCCGGGGTGACGCGCGGGTCGCCCTCGTCGGCGAAGTAGTCGTCCGGCGTGGTGCCGTCGCGGCCCGCGTCCACCTTCGCCGCCCGCAGGACCAGGGTCACCAGGGCGGCGACCAGCAGATTCACCAGCACCGCCACGATCCCGACGTAGATCGTCTTCTTCGTGTCGAAGCCGAAGTCGCTCAGCGGGAACGCCGAGCCGCCGAAGTGGGCGCGCTTCGTCGCCGGGTTGGGGATCTGGTAGAGCATCCACATGCCCAGCCCCATGCCGGCCGCCCAGCCGGCGATCAGCGCGCCCCGGTGGAACCAGCGGGTGTAGAGGCCCAGCGCCACCGCCGGCAGCGTCTGGAGGATGATCACGCCGCCGATGAGCTGCAGGTCGATGGAGAACTGCGGGTCGAGGAAGACGATGCAGGCCACCGCGCCGACCTTCACCACCAGCGAGGTGATCTTCGAGACGTTCGCCTCCTGGGCCGGGCTGGCGTCCCGCTTGAGGTACTCCTTGTAGATGTTGCGGGTGAACAGGTTCGCCGCCGCGATCGACATGATCGCCGCCGGCACCAGCGCCCCGATGCCGATGGCCGCGTACGCGACCCCGGCGAACCAGTCCGGGAACTGCTGGTCGAACAGCACCGGCACGACGGTGTTCGCGTCCGCGCTGCCGGGCGTCGACCCGGGCAGCGGCTTCACCCCCGCCGCGATGGCCATGTAGCCGAGCAGCGCGATCAGCCCGAGGACCAGGCTGTACGCGGGCAGCGCCGACATGTTCCGCTTGATCACGTCCCGGTTCCGGCTGGCCAGCACGCCGGTGATGCTGTGCGGGTAGAGGAACAACGCCAGCGCCGAGCCGAACGCCAGGGTGACGTACTGGAGCTGGTTGTTGGCGTTGAGCAGGATCCCGTCGTTGGGGTTCTGCGCCGTGGCCTGGAACTTCGCCTCGGCGGCGTCGAAGATCGAGCCCCAGCCGCCCAGCTTCTGCGGCAGCCACAGCACCGCCACCAGGATCACCACGTAGATCAGTGTGTCCTTGACGAATGCGATCAGCGCGGGCGCGCGCAGCCCCGACTGGTACGTGTACGCGGCCAGGATCGCGAACGCGATGATGATCGGCAGGTGCCGCGCGAGGGCGCTCTCGCCGGTCACCCCCATGGTCTTGAGCACCGCCTCGATGCCGACGAGCTGCAGCGCGATGTACGGCATGGTGGCGACGATGCCGGTGATCGCGACGACCAGCGCCAGCACCGGCGAGTCGAAACGGCTGCGGACGAAGTCGGCGGGGGTGACGAAGCCGTGCCGGTGCGACACCGACCAGAGCCGGCACAGCACCAGGAACACCATCGGGTAGATCACGATCGTGTACGGCACCGCGAAGAAGCCCATCGCGCCCGCGCCGAAGACCAGCGCCGGCACCGCCACGAACGTGTACGCCGTGTAGAGGTCACCGCCGACGAGGAACCAGGTGATCCAGCCGCCGAAGCTGCGCCCGCCCAGCCCCCACTCGTCGAGGTGGGCCATGTCCCTCGGCGCCCGCCACCGGGCCGCCACGAAACCCATGGCACTGACCAGCAGGAACAGCACCGTGAAGACGATGATCTCGGTCAGATGGTCGCGCCACATCACCGGTCACCCCGCTTCTTGGTCAGCTGGTAGACGAGCGTGGTGGTGGCCACGCCGAGCAGGATGTAGGCCAGTTGCAGCCAGTAGAAGCGCGGAAACCCGAACACGCGCGGCGCGTCGGCGTTGAAGAACACCGGGATCAGCGGCACCACGATCGGGACGAACAGCAACCAGTTCCAGGGGCTGTGGTCCTTCGCCCTGGACGACGCCGAGCCGGGTTCCTCCGGTTCGGATGCGGTCATACGACACACCTCCGGTGGTCTTGTCTCCCCATGACGGCCGGACGTTACGACCCGGTGACGGGCGTCACGTTCAACCGACGCGGGGCGGTGCGCCGAGCGGGCCGCCGGATGCGCCGAACGGCATGTCCGTCGATGTCTCCCCGGTCGTGGGCAGACGAAGGAGCGGCCGTCCCCGTGGGGACGGCCGCTCCTTCGCGGTGGGTCAGAGCGCGGCGAGGTGGGCGGTGTCGTTGACCGAGCGCACCGCGACGCCGCCGTCGGACCACCGGTCCAGCACCGAGATGCCGGCCGCGTCGAGGTAGAGCCGGTGCAGGAACGCGTCGTCGGCGGCGAGGGCCTCGCGCAGCACCAGCTTGATCGGCGAGACGTGCGAGACCACCACCACGGTCTCCCCGGGGTACGCCTCGACCAGCGCGTCCGTGGCCCGGGTCACCCGGGCGGCGACCTCGGTGAACGACTCCCCGTCGGGCGGGGCGACCCGGGTCGAGGCGAGCCAGGCGTCCAGCTCGCCCTGCCAGCCGGCGCGCACCTCGGCGAAGGTGCGCCCCTCCCACGCCCCGAAGTCGCACTCGATCAGGTCGTCGTCGGTGCGGAGCGGCACGGTGCCGCGCAGCGCCCCGGCGATCGCCCGCGCGGTGGCCGTACACCGGGACAACGGCGAGCTGACCACGGCCGCGGCGGTCGGGGCGAGGGCGGCCACCCGGGCGGCCGTGGCCCGCACCTGGGCGCGGCCCCGGGCGGACAGCGGCACGTCGCCGCGGCCGGAGTAGCGGCGCTGCTCGGTGAACTCGGTCTCGCCGTGGCGGACCAGGATCAGCCGGGTCGCGGTGTCGCTGGGGCGCGGCTCCCAGGAGGCGGGGGCGGTCGCCGGGTCGGTGCCGGCCCGCTTCGTGGCGGCGCGGGCGGCGGCCTCCCGGGCGAGGGCGCGGGCGGGCGAGTCCGGTGCGGCAACCTCGCGGGGCGGCTCGGCGGCGGGCCGGGCCGCCCCGCCCGCGTCGGCCTTCCGGGCCTTCCCGCCGGTGGCCGCCGCGTCCATCGCGGCGTTGGCCAGGGCGTCGGCGTGCCGGTTGCGCTCCCGGGGGATCCACTGGAACCGCACCGCCGCGAACCGGCCGACCAGCTCCGCGGCCTGCGCGGCGAGCGGGCGCAGCCCCGGGTGCTTGATCTGCCAGCGGCCGCACATCTGCTCGACCACCAGCTTGGAGTCCATCCGGGCGTCGACCTCGGCCGCGCCCAGCTCGGCGGCGGCCTCCAGGCCGGCGATCAGGCCCCGGTATTCGGCGACGTTGTTGGTGGCCGTGCCGATGGCCTCGGAGCGTTCGGCGAGCACCTCGCCGCTGGCCGCGTCCCGGACCACCGCGCCGTAGCCGGCCGGGCCGGGGTTGCCCCGGGACCCGCCGTCGGCCTCGACGACGACCGCGCGCACCGCCATCCGGTTACAGCCCCGACTCGTTGGTGCGGACCATGATGCGGCGACACTCCTCGCAGCGCACCACGTCGTCCGGCGCGGCCTTGCGGATGCGGGCCATGTCCGCGCCGTAGAGCTCCAGCCGGCAGCCGCCGCAGCGCCCGCCGGTGAGCAGGGCCGCGCCGAGCCCGGTGTCGGCGCGGATCTTGTCGTAGAGGGTGACCAGCTCCGCCGGGAGGTCACCGGCGAGGGGCTGGCGGGACTGCCGCTTGAACTCCTCCTCCTTGGCGATCTCGGCGAGGGCGTCGTCGCGACGCCGCTCGGCCGCCGCCCGCCGCTCGCGCGCGTCGGCGGCCCGCCGCTCGATCCCGTCGAGTACGCCCTGGGCGGTCTCCCGCTGCTCCATCAGCTCCAGCTCGGCGTCCTCCAGGTCGCTCTGCCGGCGGTTGAGGGAGACCAGCTCGTGCTGGAGCGCCTCCAGCTCCCGGGCCGGTCCGCTCCCGGAGGCCAGCCGCGCCTCGTCCTTGCTCTTGCGGGCCCGGACCTGCTCGACGTCCTTCTCGATGCGGGCGATGTCGCGGTCCAGGTCGTCGACGGCGACCTGGGCGCGGACCCGCTCGTCCTCCAGCGCGGACAGCTCCCGGGCGAGGGTCTCCAGCTCGGCCAGCTCGGGCAGGGTGCGGCGGCGGTGGGCGAGCTGGGCGAGGGTGGTGTCGATCGCCTGGAGGTCGAGCAGGCGGCGCTGGACCTTCGGGTCAGCCTTCACGTCGGGGCTCCTTGTCGTCCGCGGCGGGGGCGGGGTCGGCGGGGTCGGCGGCGGGTCCCGGGGCGGTGCCGCCGGGCACGGTGCGGGTGGCTGCCGGGGTGGCAGCCGTGGGGGCGGCGGCGTGCACCGTCCACGGGTCGGTGTCCAGGTCGGACACGATGGTCTCGACGCCCAGCTCGGCCCGCAGGGCGGCGGCCAGGTCGTCGAGCCAGGGCCGCTCGGTCGCCCAGTGGGCGGCGTCCAGCAGGGCGGGGCCGCCGGCGGCGAGGTGCTCGCCGGCGGGATGGTGGCGCAGGTCGGAGGTCAGGTAGGCGTCGACGCCGGCCGCGGTCGCCGCGCCGAGGAACGCGTCGCCCGAGCCGCCGCTGACCGCGAGGGTACGAACCATACGCCCGGGATCGCCGGCGGCGCGAACGCCCCAGGCGGTGGCGGGCAGCACGGCGGCGGCGTGCCGGGTCAGCTCGGCGAGGGTCATGGGCCGGGGCAGCTCGCCGATGCGGCCGATGCCCCGCCCCGCGCCCGCGGCCGGCGAGCCGGGGGCCGGCGGGTGCAGGGGGCGCAGGCCGGTCAGCCCGAAGCGGGCCGCGAGGGCGTCGGAGACCCCCGGGTCGGCCACGTCGGCGTTGGTGTGCGCCACGTACAGCGCCACGTCGGCCTTGATTAGGTCGTGGACGATGCGCCCCTTGAACGTCGTCGGGGCGACGGAGGAGACCCCGCGCAGCAGCAGCGGATGGTGGGCGACGATCATGTCGGCACCGGCGGCGAGGGCCTCGGCGACCGTCTCGGGGACCACGTCGACGACGCAGGACACCCGCCGCACCCGGGCGGTGGGCTCGCCGAGCACCAGCCCCACCCGGTCCCAGTCCTCGGCCCAGGTCGTCGGGTAGCGGCGCGCGAGCGCCGCCACCACGTCGGCCACGGTCGTCGGCTGCGGCGGTGTCGCGGTTGTGCTCACGGCGGGCCAGCTTACCGGCGTCGGCCGCGCGTCACGGCCTCGGCGGTGGACAGGGGCCCCTCGGCTCACGGAATCCGCTGACAAGGGGCCCCTGCTTCCCGGCTGGGCTCAGGCGGCCGGGCTCACCGGGCAGCGCAGGCCGCGTACGGCCGCCAGGACGGCGGCCCAGGGGAACGTGTGCAGGTGGTGCTCGCCGGTGCCGGGCGGGTGCAGCGGGAGGACGTGGTCGCCGAAGAGCACGTCGACCCCCCACTCGGCCAGTCGGGCCAGGCTGGCCCGGAAGGCCGGGTGCCCGGCCATCGCGACGTTGGTGAACGGCACCGCCACGATCGGCACCCCCTTGCCCTGTCCCTCGACCAGCAGGCCGAGGGCGAGGGTGTCGGTGATCCCGGCGGCCCACTTGTTGACCGTGTTGGACGTCGCCGGGCAGACGACCATCGCGTCGGCCGGGGGCAGCACGTCCGGGTCGCCCGGGAACTTGTAGCGGCTGCGGACCGGATGACCGGTCTGTCGGGCCAGCGCCGGCCGGTCGACGAACTTCGCGCCGTCCGGCGTGGTGACCACGCACACGTCCCAGCCGTCCTGCTGGGCCAGGTCCACGAGCCGGCCGACGTGGCTGGCCAGCGGCGACCCGCAGGCGATGACGTAGAGCACCTCGCGGCGCTCGCTGCTGCGGTGCGGGTCGGTGATCCCGACCCCCGCCGCGCTCATACTCCCACTCCCATGTGCTCAGCCAACTCCGCGATCAGCGAAGGCGGCGCACCCCTTGTGCGACGCAGGACGTCCGACATCACCTCGTGGGCGATGGGGCGGCAGCGGATCTCCGAGGGGGCGAGCCGGTCGCCGCGCAGCAGCATCTCCCCGGCGTTGGCCACGTCGCCGATCTGGGCGAAGCCCCGGGCCAGGTCGAGCAGGTGGTGGGCGCGGCGCTCGGGCAGCAGGGTGTTGAACATCGGCTCGGCGATGCGCTGGCGGTGGACCTCCACCGCCCGCCCCCCGTCGCCCAGCTCGACGGCCGCGGCGGCCCGGTGCAGCTCCACGTTGGTCGGGCCGAACGACGTCCAGTAGTGGTTCTGGTCGCTGCCGAGCTGCAGGGCCGCCTCGTGGGCGCCGTTGACCAGGTCGTCGACGGTCGCGGTGTCGCCGAGCCGGGCGGCGGCCATCGCGCCCTGCAGCAGCAGCAGCCCGTAGACGGAGAGCCGCCCCGGGTCGCTGTCGTTGTCGCCGCCGGGGGCGAGCCGGTTGGCGATGGTGAGGTTGAGCTCCAGCGCGGGGCGGGGCCGGCCCATCGCGACCATCGCGTTGCACACCCGGGTGGTGGCGATGCCGGCCAGCAGCGGGTCGTCGGCCCGCTGGGCGACGGCCATCGACCGGTCGGCGGCCAGCCAGGCCAGGTCGCACTCGCCGAGCTTGCGCAGCACCGAGGAGGCGATCTGGTAGACCTGGCCGAGCAGGTGGGCCGCCTCCCGGGAGTGGTCGCCGTCGTGGCCGGCGTCGGCGGCCTGGGCGTCGCGCAGCAGCTTCGGCAGCGCCCGGGTCAGCATCCCGTAGCGGCCGTACTGGTAGGTGAGCCAGGCGTGGTTGACCGCCTTGCGCATGTCCATCAGGGGCGGCGGGAACGGGGCCGCGTCGAAGTAGGCGCTCATCGAGTCGTACCGCTCCAGGGCCGCCCGGATCTCCTGGACCTCGACCTGGTCGATGCAGTTGAGCGCGTCGGCGCGGCGTTCCGGGTCCTTGCCCAGCAGCAGCTGCACGTCGACTTCGAGGATGTATGCGATCTCGTAGAGGACGGAGAACTTGTCGAGCCGGCGCACCCCGCGCTCGACCTTGTCCACCCAGCTCTTGGACTTGCCGAGCCGGTCGGCGAAGACCTGTTGGGACAGCTTGCGCCGCCCGCGCCAGTAGGCCACCCGCCGGCCAATGGGTAACTCGTCCATCTCCCCATCCCTCCCCTGCCGGGGCCCGACCGGCCACCGGCGGCCGCCTGCGCGGGTGGCGCGGCAGTCCGTTCGTTCTCAGGTTTTCGCTGGTCGCACAGCCTGTACGTCGGCCGTACGGGTGACCCTCATAGCTTTCGTGCAAGTTGCACCAACCGTTCCGTCAGGTCAACGACGGCGGCCTGCGGCAGTGACGGCGCTCAACATGTGACCTGACATCTAGCGTCAGGCAGAGGAGGACGAACGGATGTGGGGGAACGTCGGCCCACGGGTCGCACAACTGTCGCCGCTGGAACGGGTCCGGCTGCGGAGGGTCGCCGTCCGCTACGCCGCGCACGGCTGGGAGGTGACGCCCGGCGCCTGCCTCGCCCGCAGTCGCTTCGTGTGCGGCCGGGCCGGCTGCCCCACCGTCGGCTGCCACCCCGCCCTCCAGGAGTGGGAGCGGGCCGCCACCGCCGACCCGGCCCGGGTGGCGACCTGGTGGCGCAGCCGCCCGCACGGCGTGCTGCTGCCCACCGGGCGGGCCTTCGACGTCCTCGAGGTGCCGGCCCACCTCGGGCGGCACGTGCTCGACTCCATCGGGACGCACCCGGCCGGCACCGGGGTCCGGGGGCCGGTGCTGGTCACCCCGACCGGGCGCTGGATGTTCCTGGTCCGCCCGGGCGACCCGCTCCGCCCCGAGCTGGAGCACTGCTTCCACGTGGTCCGGCACGGCCCCGGCTCGTGGATCGCCGCCCCGCCGACCCGGCTGCCGGAGGGCCCGGTCCGCTGGGCGGTCGCCCCGGAGCAGGCGCGCTGGCAGCTTCCGGACTCCTACCTCATGCAGAACGTGCTGGTCGACGCCCTGCGGGCCACCGGCGTGTCGCTCCCGGCCGAGCTGCTCCCCGGTCACCTGCCGCTGCCCCGGCGCGGCTGGTGAGGGCCACCGCCGGCAGGCGGCCGATGAGCTGCCCCGTCGGCAGGCGGCCGGCGAGGGCCACTGTCGGGGAGCGGACGCCGGGCGGGCAGCGTCCCGGCCGCCACGGGCGTCGTTGACCCGGACGAGGGCGCGACAGCGCCCCGATCGGGGGTCTGATGTCCAGGGATGACGCGACGCGCCGACCCGACGGGGCGGAGCCGCCGCCGCACCACCGCCGGCCCCGGCGCTGGCCGCCCACCCGTCCGCCGGGCTCGCGCCCGGGCCGCCCCCGCCCGCTGGGCTCCCACCCGGCCGGCACCCGCCGCCCCACCGCCTGACCCCGCCCCCGGCGCCCGCGTTCGCACCCGCGATCTTGCACTTTGGGCCCCGACAAGGCGGGAGAAAAGCCACGTGTCGGGGGCCGAAACTGCAAGATCGCGGGGGCATGGGCGGTCAGGGGGCCGTGGGGAGGGTGGGGTGGGTGGAAAGGGTGGGGAGGGTGGGGAGCCGGGTCGAGTGCAGGAGGCGGGCGTCGTCGGTGACGATCGCGTGCTCGTGGCCCGCCAGGCGGTCCAGCCAGCCGATGCCGGCCACGCCCATGGCCACCGCCGCCGTGGCGTACGCGTCGGCGACGCCGAGGTCCGCCCCGACCACGGTGACCGAGCGCAGCCCGGTCGCCGGGGCACCCCGGCGCGGGTCGAGCACGTGGTGGCCGCGCTCGTACACCCCGGAGGTGGCGATCGCCAGGTCGGTGCCGGTGAGCACCAGGCACGTCGAGGTCTCGTCCCACGGGTGCCGCACGCCGATCCGCCACGGCCGGCCGCCCGCCGACAGTCCCCGCACCCGCACGTCCCCGCCCGCGTTCACGCAGTGGTTCGGCGCGCCGGCCCCGAGCAGCCGGTCGGAGGCGACCTGCGCCGCCCAGCCCTTCACGTAGCCGGACGGGTCCAGCGCCCCCGTCGCGTACGCGTCGAAGAAGCCATCCGTGTCGCCCCACAGGTCGGCGCAGCGCGCCAGCACGGCCCGCAGATCCGGCGACGCCTCCGACAGCAGCACCTCGCCCCGGTCGAAGCGGCGCAGCTCGCTGTCGGCCCGGTAGGTGCTGAACCGGGCGTCGACCTCCCGCAGCCAGGCGAACGTCTCCTCGGCCAGCTCGTGCAGCCGCCCCGCGGGCAGGTCGTCGGCGAGGTCGAGGCTGATCGCCGTACCCATGATCTGCTCGACCCGGCGCAGGCCCGGCCGGGTCGGTGCCGCCGCCACCTCAGCGGGCCCGGTCGATGGCGGCCTGGAGCGACCGCCGGTAGGACTCGCTGGTGGCGGTCGCCCCGGAGACGGTGTCCAGGTCTGCGCTCTGCCGCTGCACGACCTGCCCCGAGGTGCCGCTGTAGCGGCCGTCGACCTGGTCGCTGCGCCGGTCGGACTGCGCCGTCTCCTGCGGCAGCTCCAGGGCCACGGCGTCGACGATCCGGGTGCCCGAGAGGACGATCTGCACCTGCACGTTGCCGTACTCGTTCTCGACGACCGGCCCGGTGACCCGGCGGGTCGTCGCGCGCGGCGCGGCGGTGGTGGCACGCGGGGCCGGGGTGGGCCGGGCCGTGGTGGCGCGGGCCGTCGGGGTGCGGGTGGCGGCCGGGGTGGTGGCGCTGGCGCGGGGCTTCGCGCCGAGGGTGGCGCGGTCGGCCGACGGGGTGACCCCGCCCGACGGCGAGGCGACGGCCGGCGGGCCCTGGGCGGCCTGGCTGGCCCCCGGGGAGCCCTTGAGCACCACCAGGGCGGTGGTGCCGGCGGCGAGGCCGGTGATCGCGAGGAGCGCGCGACGCATGGGCAGGGACCTCTCGGCGATGGACTACAGCTCGAAGGTGGCGAGGCGGATCTGGCGGCGGGGCACGCCGGCCGCCCGCAGCGCGCGGACCGACTGCTCGACCAGGCCGGGCGGCCCGCACAGGTAGACGTCGCGGCGGGCCACGTCGGGCACCAGCTTGCGCAGCCCCGGCGCGCTGAGCACCTGCCGGGGGCCGGGGTCGTCGCGGGAGCCGACGACGTACCAGACGTCGGTGCCGCGTTCCTGGGCGAGCCAGTCCAGTTCCCGGTGCAGCAGCACGTCGTCGGGGGTGCGGGCCCGGTAGATCAGCGCCGCGCCCGGCGGCAGCTCCTCCAGCATGGCCCGCAGCGGGGCGATGCCGCTGCCGCCGGCGATCAGCAGGGCCCGCTCCCGGCGACGGTGGGCGGCGGTGAACGTGCCCGCCGGGCCCTGCGCCCAGACCCGGGTGCCCTGCTCGACCTCGCGCAGGTCGGCGGTGTGCCCGCCGACCACCTTGACGGTCAGCCGCAGCCAGCGGCCGTTCGCGGCGGCGGAGACGGAGAACGGGTGCGACTGCCACCAGCAGCCCGGGGCGAGGAACCGCCAGCGCAGGAACTGCCCGCCGAGCAGGTCGAGCCGGTGCAGCCGCCGGCCCGTCAGGTAGATCGACACGGTGTCGCGGCTCTCCGCCACGACGTCGGCCACCCGCAGCCGGTGGCGCAGGTTGAACCGCAGCGGGGCGACCACCCGCCCCCAGAGCAGGGCGGCGACCACCAGCGCGTACGCGGCGATCCAGCCGGTGCGCACCGGCCCCGGCGGAAAGAGCTGCGCGCCGTTGCTGAACTGGTGGCCGAACCCGAGCGCGACGGCGAGGTAGCTGGCCAGGTGCAGGTGGTACCACAGCTCGTAGGGCAGCGCCCGGCGCAGCGCGCGGACCCCGGTGAGGCCGAGCAGCACCAGGATGCCGGCCGCGGCGAACGCGCCCACCATGTCCTCGTAGTCGGCCAGCAGCTCGCCGGCCTGGCCGAGCACCGACCGGCCGCCCTCGGCGGCGTAGCCGGCCACGATCAGCGACAGGTGGGCCAGCACCGCGACGAGCAGGGTCGCGCCGACGTCCCGGTGCCAGCGGGAGACCCGTTCCGCGCCGGCCGACCGCTCGAACGCGCCGAGGCGGCTCATCATCAGCACCTGCACCAGCAGCAGGTAGCCGGCGACGAGGCCGGTGATGCGGCCGGCGGCGGTCAGCGCGGCGGCGCTGCCGTCCAGGGAACCGGCGGGGGTGTCCAGCCACCACGGCAGCACGGCGGCGACCAGGCCCGCCCAGAACAGGCCCACCAGCGCCCGCCGGCCGCCGGGCCCGCGCCGGGGCACCGCCGCCGGGGGTACGGGCGCAGCCGACCGGCCGCCGTGCGGGGCGGGGTTGCCCGTACGGCGGCCGGCGGTGTGGGTGTGCGGGTGGGTCACGCGTACAGCTTCATGGGGGTGAACTTCTGCCGGGGGAAGATCTTGTCGACCTCGGCGGTGGTGAGCCCGAACCGGCCCTGCGCCACGGAGCCGTACACGTCGAACATGTTGTTGTACTCGGGCACGTCGCCGGAGTCGAGGTCGCTCAGGCCGTTCCACGCGCCCAGCAGCGAGCCGGCGAGCTTACGGCCGGACAGGACGGTGACCACCCCGCCGTGGCCGTGGTCGGTGCCGCCGCCGTTGGAGGCGACCCGGCGGCCGAACTCGCTGGACACCATGATGGTGACGTCGGCGGCGGCGTCGCCCAGGTCGGTGAAGAACGCGGCCAGCGCGGCGGCCAGCTCGCCGAGGCGGCGGTGCAGCTGCCCGCCGGGGCGGGTGCCCTGGTTCTCGTGGGTGTCGTAGCCGCCCATCCCGACGGTGGCGACGCGGACGTTCGCCCCGCCCTTGATGAGCTGGGCGAGCTGCCCGAACGCGTAGCCGACGCCCTCGTACTTGACGCCCTCGGCCGGCTGGTACGGCTTCGCGGCGAGCTTCTGGGCGGTGGCCAGCGCGCCGAGGCCGTCCTGCACCGCCTCCTGGACGGGGTGGTTGATCCCGGTGAACAGGCCCCGGATCGCCTTCTCGGTGGCCGCCCGGTATTTCTCGTCGCCATTGAGCCGCAGCGAGCCGACGCTGTTGATGGCCAGCGCGCCGTTGGTGCCGACCAGCGACCGGGGCAGGGTGCTGCCGATGCCGACGCTGCGGAACGCCGTGCCCTTGCCGAGGTTGTCGACGAGGCTGTCCAGCCAGCCCCGGCCGCCCGTCTCGCTGGGCAGCCCGCCGAGGTTGCAGGCGTCGGCGGCCTGGAAGTGGCTGCGGGACAGCCGCTCGTCGGAGACCGCCGGGACGAAGCCGAGCTGCCCGGCCTTGAGCCACTTCTCCAGCGGGGCGAACGCGCTGGTCAGCTTGAAGCCGCGGCCCAGGGCCAGGGAGTCGTCGCCGAGCAGCAGGTCGGGGCGGGCCTTGGCGAGCACCGGGTCGTCGGCCGGGGCGACCAGGCTCAGCCCGTCCAGCCCGCCATAGAGGAAGACGTGGATCAGGGTGCCGGTCTTCGTCGCCGCGAACGAGGCGGAGGTGGTGACGAACTGGGCGGTGGCCAGGGCGGTCGCGGTGGCGGCGGCCCCGGCGACGAAGGTGCGCCGGGTGACGCCCCGGCCGTCCTGCTGGGCCTCCTCCAGCGCCTCCAGCCGGCGGTAGCGGTCGGCCTCGGCGGCGTTCTCGGCGGCGACGATGTCGGCCTCGGCCCGCAGCAGCGCCTCGGCCGGGTCGTCGGCCAGGCGGCGCAGGTCGGGGCATTCGGGGTGCAGGGGGAACGGGTGCACGGTCTTCTCCATCGGGTGCCTCGTCGGCTTCTCCATCGGGTGCCTCACCGCAGGTGGTGCTGGGGGGACGCGAGGATCGCCCGCGCGACGGCGGCGACGGCACCGTCGAACGTGGCGTCGACCCGGGTGCCCGCCGGGACGCCGGCGACATCGAGGATCAGTTCCCGCTCGCGGGCGCTGAGCTTCTGGTGCACGAGGCGCTGGGCCAGCGCGTCCACGTACGCCCCGGCGGTGGCGGGCGGCTTCGCGACCAGCTTCTCCGGCGGGGTGTAGGTGAACTGGGTGCGCCTGCCGCCGACCAGCTCGCCGGCCTCGTTCCAGCCGTTGACCATCGTGCCTGCGGAGGTCCAGGCGACGTAGACGTCGGGGTAGCCGTCCGGGGTGGGCTGGCCCATCGGATACTGGCCCAGCTCGCGCATCTTGTCCTGGACCTGCCGCAGCCCCTGGGCGAACGCGGTGCGCCGGCTGTCGCGCTGCTCGAACGCGGGCGACGCCTGCGGGGAGACGCCGAGGGTGCGGTACGTGGCGACGAGGTACTCCATCGGGCGGCGCACCTTCTGGCCGACCGACGCCCAGAACTCCGAGGAGCTGAACAGCGTCATCAGCATCGGCTTGATCATGCCCTTGTTCGCCGCGTACGTCTTGGCGAGCCGCTCCACGAGGGACTTCGGCGGGGTGTCCGAGACGAACCGGGTGGCGAGGCTCTGTGCCACGTACTTCGCGGTCGACGGGTGCAGCGCGATGTACGCGATGTACGCGTCGATGGCCGCGTCGGCCTTCTTCGGGTCGTCGGAGTTGTTGGCGTGGGTGAAGCCGAGGATCTTCACCTTGCCCAGGTAGTGCCGCTCGGGGCGGAACACGTACGTGCCGTCGTTGACGCCCCGGCCGGTCTGGAGCAGGGCGGCCTGCCGCACGTCCTTCTCGGTGTAGCCGCCGTCGACGCCGACGGAGTACAGCTCCAGGTTCTCCCGGGCCAGGTTCTCGTTGACCGCGTCGGCGCGGGAGTCGTTCTGGTTGAGGTAGAGCAGTAGCGCGGGGTGCTTGTTCGCGGCGACCAGCATCTCCGGGTAGCTGCTCAGCGCGTGCTTGCGCACCACGTCGGTGTCGAAGGACGCCCGGTAGACCTCGCCGCCGTCGAAGTCGGCGGCGACGTGCAGGAAGTCGTTCCAGAAGTCGACCATCACCTCGAAGAGCTGGCGCTCCGACCAGATCTGCCGGGCGATGGTGGCGTCGACCAGCTCCCGTTCCGGCTGCGCGCCGCGCTCGTTGAGCGCGTCGCGCTGGTCGCGCAGCTGCTGCGGGCTGAGCTTGAGGGTGGGCAGCTCGGACAGCTTCAGCTCGGCCGCGCTGGGGGCGATCTTCTCGGGTTCGAGCTGCTGGCGGACCCACGCGTCGATGCCCATCCGCTTGATGTCGGCCAGCAGCTTCGGCGTGGCGCCGAAGGTGGCCCGGCTGGCCAGGTGCCGCACCGGGTCCTTGGCGAGCACCGTCTTGACCGTCACCTCGGTCGCCTCGGCGGCGGCGGCCGGGCCGGAGAAGGTGCGGCCACCGGTGGGCGTGTTCCGCTTCAGCGCCGCGCCGGCCCGGGAGCCCATGTAGCTCTCGTTCTGCTCCGTGTAGGTGCGCACGGTGCTGGGCTGCTGGCCGCCGGGGCGCACGGAGCTGCCGTCGGTGACGGTGGTGCCGGTGGCGTCGCCGATCGGGGCGTCGCCGCCGAGGTCGAGCAGGCCGCGTACCTGCGGGGTCATGGCCAGGGCCGCGCCGCCGGCCACCACGGCGGCGGTGCCGCCGATCGCAGCGAGGGCGCGGCGGCGGCCCACCCGGCGGCCGGGGTCGCCGTCGTCGTCCAGGTTGGGCAGTCCGGGGCCGCCGGGGCCGGTGGGCCCGCCGAGGCCGTCGGGGCCCACCCACCGCGGGCCGCGCCGGGCCGGGTCGTGGCCGGGGCCGACGACCGTCGGGTACGCGGCCTGCGGGCGGCCCGGCTGCGGCCCGGCGGGGTACGGGGCCTGGTGGTACGGGAGTTGGCCCGGCTGGTGGCCGGTGGGTCCGTAGGCGGTGGATGGTCCGTGCTCGCGGTAGGCGTCCGGGCTGGGGTCCTGTCGCCCGTCCCAGGCGCGGTCGTCCCGCGGTCGGCGCGGTGGCACGTTCTGGTCGGCCATGTACCAATCCGTTTTCGTCAAGCGCCGGCGGGGCCCAGCCCGGGGGTGGGGCGGGTGCGGCGACTGTTGCCTGGAGGAGTTTCCAGGGAAGTTAACGACGGGTGGTGGCCGCTTCAAGGCGCTGCGGGCGGGCCGGGGAGGGCACTTAAGACGGCGCTCAACGCCGACGCCGCACGGTCCGGTTCGGGCCCTGCCGCCGAGGGTGTCCCGAGCAGGGCGGACGCGCACCCCGCAGGCCCGGGCTGCGACATTTCGCCCCGACCGGCCGCCGGCCGCGCCGTTGCTTGCCACAGGGAAACTTAAGGCGGGGATAACCGGGCTCTCAGGTGCCGCGCGGACCGGCGGCGGACCCGCCCATCGAAAGTAGCAGCAGCAGGAGCGCGTGAGCCGCCACCGCAGCGGGTATGCCGCCGAACCGCTGAACGCGTGAGGGGAAGGCACCGCCATGCTCAGCAAAGAGGATCAGCGCAGGTTCGAACAGATCACCCGTCAGCTCCGGGAGAGCGACCCGGAGTTCTTCGCCCGCCTGGACCATCGGGCCCGGGCCCGTCGCGGCCGGTACCTGATGCTGTTGACCGTCGTGCTGTGGGCCTCGCTGCCGGCGGCGACCGTCCTGGCCGGCCGACCGGCCGGGGCGATCTTCGCGGCGGTGCTGCTGGCCAACGCCGCCGTCATGTGGCGGTTCCGCCGCCGCTGGTGGTAGCCGCGCCGTCGCCGTCGGCCTCCGGGCGGTCGGCCTCCGGGCGGAACCGGCCGAACTCCCGGTACGCCCGGCCCAGCCGTTCCGTCAGGCCGGGGCCGCCGAGCGCGGCCGTCGGGGCGCCGAGCTGCCGCAGCAGCAGGTCCGGCCCGGTCGCCAGGCTCGGCGGCCGGTCCGGCAGCGGCACCGGCGGGACCCAGAACCGGTCCACCGCGTCGGCGAGCGGCGCGGCGGGCAGCGGGGCGAGCGCCCGCGCGGCACCGACGGCCGGCACGGCCCGGCCGTCGTCGTCCGCCGTGGCGACCGCTTTCCGGCCCTCGCCTGTGGACGGTGTGCCCGGGTCGCCCGGCGTGGCTGCCGCGTCCCGGCCGTCCCCGGTGGACCCCGGCGCGACGGTGCCGCCGTCGTCGCCTCCCTGGTCGGTGGTCGCGGCGCGCAGGGCCCGCAGCCGGTCCAGCAGGTCGGCGCGGCGGCGGCCCCGCCAGTGCAGCAGCTCGAACGGGTCCGCGTCGAACGCCTCCGCGAGCAGGTAGAACGTCGCCGCCAGGTGCTTGCACGGCACCGCGTGGTCGGGGCAGGAGCAGTGCTGGTCCAGCTCGCCGACGCCGGCCGGGAACAGCGGCACGCCGGTGGCCGCGAACAGCTCCTCCAACTCGGCCGGCAGGTCGCCGGCGAGCAGCCGGGCGCTGAAGAACGCCTGCGCCGCCAGCGCCGCCTCCACCTGTTCCCACCGCGCCGCCGGGAACGGCTCCACCGCGATCCGCACCTGGTAGGGCCGGGGGCGGGAGCCCTGCACGCGCGCGGTCACCACGCCGGGGGCGACGTCGAGGTCGAGCACCTGCCCCGCCCGCGCGTACGACCGGCCACGGGTGAGCCGGGTGCCCAGCGCGAACGACTCCAGCACCTCCAGGAAGCGGCGGGACCACCAGGACCGGCCGATCGCGCCCCGGGTGCTGCGGGCACGCAGCCCGCCCTCGACCCGGCGGGGCCTGCCGTAGTCGGCGAACGGGCCGGTCACTCGACCACCGCCCCCGCCTCCAGGGCGAACAGCTCGCGCAGCCGCTCGGTGGACAGCTCGGTGACCCACTGCTCGCCGGTGCCCACCACGGACGCGGCGAGGCTCCGCTTCTCCGCGATCATCGCGGCGACCTTCTCCTCCACCGTGCCGGCGCAGACGAACTTGCGGACCTGCACCCGCCGCCGCTGGCCGATGCGGAACGCCCGGTCGGTGGCCTGGTCCTCCACCGCCGGGTTCCACCACCGGTCGACGTGCACGACGTGGTTGGCGGCGGTGAGGGTGAGCCCGGTGCCGCCGGCCTTGAGGGAGAGCACGAACAGCGGCGGTCCCGCGTCGGACTGGAACCGGGTCACCATCGCGTCCCGGTCGGCCTTGCCGACCCCGCCGTGCAGGAAGAGCACCTCGCGGCCGAACCGGGCCGACAGGTGGCCGCGCAGCATCCCGCCGAACTCGGCGTACTGGGTGAACAGCAGGGCCTTCTCCCCCGCCGCGAGCACCTCGTCGAGGATCTCCTCCAGCCGGGCCAGCTTGCCGGAGCGGCCGGGCAGGGCGGAGCCGTCGTGCAGGAGCTGGGCGGGATGGTTGCAGACCTGCTTGAGCCGGGTCATCGCCGCCAGCACCAGGCCGCGCCGCTCGATGCCGTCGGTGGACTCGATGCGGGCCAGCATGTCGTCCACCACCGCCCGGTAGAGCGCCGCCTGCTCGGCGGTGAGGTTGCACAGCACCTCCATCTCCAGCTTCTCGGGCAGGTCGGAGATGATCGAGGAGTCGGTCTTGAGCCGGCGCAGCACGAACGGGCCGGTCATCCGGCGCAGCCGCTCGGCGGCGTCGGCGTCGCCGTGCCGCTCGATCGGTTCGGCGTACGCCTTGCGGAAGCTGGCGGCCGGGCCGAGCAGGCCGGGGTTGGCGAACTGCATGATGGACCACAGGTCGGCGAGCCGGTTCTCCACCGGCGTGCCGGTGACCGCGATCCGGTGCCGGGCCGGCAGCGCCCGCACGGCCTCCGCCTGCCGGGTGGAGGCGTTCTTGATCGCCTGGGCCTCGTCGACGACGACCCGGTGCCAGTCGATCCCCGCGAGGTCGACGGCGTCGCGGGCGGCCACCGAGTAGGTGGTGAGGACCAGGTCCGCCGCGTGCACGGCCGCGACGAAGTCGTCGCCCCGCGCCCGCTCGGCACCGTGATGCACGTGTACGCGCAGCTTCGGGGCGAACCGGGCGGCCTCCCGCTGCCAGTTGCCGACCAGCGACATCGGACAGACCAGCAGGGTCGGGCCGGCATCGGGCGGGTCCCCGGCGAACAGGGCGAGCAGCTGCACCGTCTTGCCCAGCCCCATGTCGTCGGCGAGCACCCCGCCGAGGCCCAGCGACTGGAGGAACGCCAGCCAGGCCAGCCCGCGCCGCTGGTACGGCCGCAGCGTCCCGGCGAAGGCCGGCGGCGGGTCCAGCGGGACGAGCCGGCGCTCGGCCTGCCCGGCGAGCAGGTCGCCCAGCGCGCCGTCGGCGACGACCTCCAGCACCGGCAGCGCGTCGGCGGAGTCGGCCTCGGCCAGCCCGAGTCGCAGCAGGTCGGCCACCGTCAGCTCGCCCGCCGAACGCAGCAGCCGCAGGCCGGCGGCCAGCCGCCCCGGGTCCAGCTCGACCCAGCGCCCGCGCAGCCGCACCAGCGGGGTCTTCAGCTCCGCCAGCGCGGCCAGCTCCTCGGCGGAGATCGGCTCGTCGCCGAGGGACACCTCCCACCGGTAGTCGACCAGGGCGTCCAGGCCGAACCCGCCGTCGGCGGCGGCGACCGTGCCGGGGGCGGTACGGCTGCGCGCCTGCAACCGCGCGCCCAGCCGCGCCGACGGCCGCCGCCACCAGCCGGGCAGCAGCACCCCGAACCCGGCGGCGTGCAGCACCGGCGCGCCCTCGCGCAGGAACCGGTGCGCGCCCTCGACGTCCAGCTCCAGCGCCTCCGGCGTCGCCGTACGCAGGGCGGTGTCCAGCTCCGGCCAGAGCCGGCTGGCCCGGCCCAGCTCCGCGAGCAGGGTCTCCTGGGGCGAGTCGAGCCGGCCGGCGAGCCCGGACGGGGCGTGCGGGGACCGCCAGATGTGCCCGGCGTCCACGACGAGGCCCGGCTCGTCGGCGGCCTGGAGCCCGAACTCCACCCGCCAGCGGCCGGCGTCGACGGATCCGGTCTCCGCGCCGCCGCCCGGCCCACCGGAGTCGTCGGTGGCGTCGGCGGTGGCGGTCGCAGCGGTGGCGTCGGTGTCGGTGGCGGCGGTCGGGTCCAGCGCGGCGGCCAGGGCGTCGGCGATCGGGTCGACGGCCGGCTCCACCAGGCGGAAGCTGGCCCGGACCGCGCCGCCTGCCGCGTCCCGCTGCCAGTCGTCCAGCTCGGCGGCGAGCGCGTCGAGGGCGACCCGCTCGGCGGTGAACCCGCCGTCCGGCGCGGTGAGCGCCGCCAGCCAGGCCGGCACCGCGCCGCTTCGGCGGCCACCCTGGGTGAGCACGGTCCGGGTCAGCGCCGCCCGCGCGGCGGCGTCGGTGAGCGCGTCGAGGGCGTCGGCGACCAGTTCGCCGGCCGGCACGTCGGCGGCAGCGGCCCGCGCGGCCGGGGGCAGGGCCAGGGCGAGCGACCGGGCCCAGGCGGCGTCGGCGCCGGTGAGCAGGGGCCGCCACACCGCCCGCGCCCCGGCCTCGCCGGCACGACCCGGGCCGGCGGCGCGCGGCGCGGCGGAGGCACCGTCGAGTGGGCGGAAGGCGGTCGGTCGGGGCTCGGGTGCTCCGGCCACGCCGGGCAGGACCCGGCCCCGGCGGACCAGGTCGACGGCGAACCCGGCCAGCTCCGCGAGGTGCCGCAGCGTCGCGCCGGGCACCCCGGCCCGGTCACCGGCAGCGCGCAGCAGCGCGAGCGCGTCCGCCGGGGCGTACCGGAGGGCGGGAGCGCGCCAGCCGGCGAGGGTGACCGTCCCCCGGGCCGGTTCGGCGACGGCCGGGCGGACCAGTTCCGGGGAGTCGGCCGGCGAGCCGGCCCGGGTGGGCAGGCGCAGCAGCACCGACCCGGGCTCGGCGGCGGTCGGGGCCTGCGGTCCCGTGCTCTGTGGCGGTGCGCTCGGCGACCCCGAGCGCTGCGGCCCGGCGCTCGCCGGGCGGACCGAGGGGGCGACGGTCTGCGGCACGGCGCCCGCCAGGGCGGCGGCGAGGGCCGCGTGGTCGGCGGCGAACGGGTGGGGGCGCTCGCGGGGGGCCCGGCCCGGCCGGCGGGGCGCCTGCGGGGGCAGGGCGCTGTCCTCCGCCCAGACGACGAGCCCCGCGCCGGGCAGCCACGCCCCGTGGACGACCAGCACCGCTCCCCCTCCGCCGACGACCCCCGAGGATAGCCGGGCCCGGCGGGGCCACCGGGGCACCGGGCCGGGCCGCTACGGTCGGGGGATGTTCGACCTTCTGGTGCTCGGGGGGCTGGGGGTGGATCTGCGGGTACGGGTGCCGCAGCTCCCCCTGCCGGCCGCCGACTCGCTCACCGTGCCCCCGATCGACCTGCGGATCGGCAACACCGGCGCGGGGGTGGCGCTGGCCGCCCGCGCACTGGGGCTGCGGGTCGCGGTCGTCGACGTGCTCGGTGCCGACCCGGCCGGCGAGGTGGTGCGCCGGGCGCTGGAGCGGGCCGGGGTGCACGCCGAGCTGGTCGTCGACCCCGGCGGCACCCGCCGGTCGGTGAACCTGGTCGACCCCGCCGGTCGGCGGATGTCGCTCTACGACCCCCGCCCGTGGCAGGGGCCACCGCCGTTCACGCCGCAGCGGTTGGCCGCGCTCGCCCGGGACGCGGCGCACGTCCACGTCTCGATCATGGACTGGGTGCCGCCCCTGCTGCCCGGCCTGCGCGCCGGGCTGCCCACCGGGGTGGGCCTCTCCACCGACCTGCACGACTGGGACGGCGGCAACCCTTATCACCGGCCGTTCGCCGAGGTCGCCGACCTGGTCTTCGTCAGCGGGGTGCGGCTGGGCGACCGGGCCGGGGCGCTCGCCGCCGCCCTCGCTCCCCGGACGACGGCGGTCACCCGGGGCGCGGACGGGGCGGAGCTGTTCGCGGGCGGGGCCCCGCCCGTGCGGGTGCCGGCCGCCGTCGCACCCACGCCGGTCGTGGACACCAACGGCGCCGGGGACGCCTTCGCGGCCGGCCTGGTCGCGGCCCGGCTGCGCGGCGCGGGGCTGGCCGACGCGGCGGCGTACGCGGCCCGGGTGGCCGCCGCGGCCTGCGCCCACGACGGCATGGAGTACCCGCCGGGGCTGCTGCCGGCCCGGTGAACGCAGCGGCGGCAGCCCCGGCGAGCGGGGCGGGCAGTGAGCGGGGGCGGGCCGGTTCGCCACCGGGGCCGTTCGTGGTCAGATCGCGCCGGTGGAGCCGTCGGTCAGCTCGCGCAGGATGTCGGCGTGCCCGGCGTGCCGGGCCGTCTCCTCGATCATGTGCGTCAGGATCCAGCGCAGGGAGACCTCGCCGAGCTGCGGCTGCGGCACCACGTGGTCGAGGTCGAAGCGCGCCGCGACCTCCCGGGACCGGGCGCACGCCCGCTCGTAGCCGGCCACCAGGGACTCGATGGTGTCGGATCCGTCGAGGGTGAAGCTGTCCGCCGCATCCGCCTCGCCGGTGACGTGGACGTCGCCCGGCCCGGGGGCGAGCAGGGCCGGGAACCAGTTCCGCTCCACCATCGTCAGGTGCTTCACCAGGCCGGCGAGGGTGGTGCGGGAGGGCACCAGCCGGCGACGCGCGTCGGCGTCGGAGAGCCCGGCCACCTTGCGCAGCACGATGCCCCGGTGGAAGTCGAGGAAGGATTCGAGCACCGCGCGCTCGTCGCCGGTGCGCGCCAACACGGGGCCGAGGGTCGGGTCGATCTTGATCTCCGCCATCCCCGCACGCTACTTGTCCGATTCTGGTCGCGCTGCCCCGCGCGGCGGCCCCGCCGGGCGTAGATCTTGGTACGAAAGTGCCCCCAGAGGGGCCGAAAATCACCAAGATCTCCGGGTGACGGCCCTGCGGGGCGTCCGGTGCCGGGGCAGGATGGGCCCATGGCAGCAACGGCAGAGATCCCGCTGACGGGCGGCAGCGCCGACGGGCAGACGGTCAGGGTGGAGCTCGACAGCAACGGCCGACCGCCGCTGACCCACCACCACCTCGGCGGGCACGGGCTGGCCGAGGCCGAGATCTACGAGTTGGAGTCGACCGTCGGCGGGGATCAGGGGTGGCTCTACCGCTGGCGGGGGCCAGCCGTCTGACCGCCGACCGCCACCGCGGCGGTGGTGGGGTCAGGACGCCCCGACGCGCTTCACTCCACCCGGCGCAGGTCAGGCCGCCCCGGCGCGGGTCAGGGTCCGCGACCGCAGGCTCTCCAGCACCGCGCCCGTGACCTGGGAGGTCCCCCGGGCCTGGTCGCAGACCTCCGCCACCCGGCGGGCGGTCTCCGCGGCCCGCGCGTGCCGTTCGTCCCACAGGCGGTCGACCTCGGCCAGCAGCGGCCCCTCGACCTCGCGTTCCACGCCGCGCAGGGCGGGCACGCCGAGCCGCTGGGCGAGGTCGAAGACCTTCCCGGCGTACGGCAGGGGCAGGAACGGGGTGCCGACCATCGCCGAGAAGATCAGGAAGTGCAGTCGCATGCCGACGGCGAGGTCGAAGTGCCGCATCAGCCCCAGCACCTGCCGGGGCGAGTAGTCGCCGTGCAGGATGCGGCCCCGGTCGGCGGCGGTCATGTGCGACATCACGCCGTGCGAGTGCCGGATGTCGTCGCGTTCCATCGGCACGAAGAGCACGTGCGCGTCGATCCGGTGGATGAGGAAGTCGGCGATCTGCGCGATCAGCCGGTGGTAGCCGTCGACGTCGAGCCGCTCGGCGGCCCGGCCCGGCTCCCGCACGCTGAGCCCCACCAGCCGCTTGCCGTTCGGCACGCCCTCCTCGCGCAGCAGGTGCGCGGGGAACTCCTCCGGCTCCAGCAGGAACGCGGGGTCGGCGGTCACCGTGATCGGGTTGAGCAGCCCGGCCTCCTCCAGCACCATCCGGGACTCCTGGTCCCGCACGGTGACCTCGGTGGCGCCGGCCAGGGTCTCCCGCACCATGCCGGTGTCCACCCCGTCGCTGAGCGGGCCCACCCCGACCGCGTACGTGAGCAGGGGCAGCCCCCGCTCCTGGGCGACCCGCACGACGCGCAGGTAGCGGCGGGCCTCCCGGTCGTACAGGATGCCGCCGCCGCCGAGGATCAGCAGGTCCAGCTCGGCCAGCACCTCGGCCGAGTCGACCCGGCTCACCCCCTCCCACGGCACGGCCTCGACGTCGGGGTGCGCCTGGGCGGTGTGCGCCGGATTGCGGGAGAAGACGATGATCCGTGCGTCGGGCTCGTGTGAGCGCAGGTCGGCCAGCAGGCCGCTCAGGATCGCCTCGTCGCCGAGGTTGCGACCGCCGTACGAGCCCAGCACGCCGATCGTCGGTGCGGTGCGGTCCCTCATTGGCCTCGCTCCTCCCCGCAGGATGCGCGTTCCGGGTGGGTTTCCCGCTGTTCGCGGGGGCACACGTCCCGGGTCGGGGCGGTCAGCCGGGCGGCGGCAGCGGCTTGACCATCTGCTGGGCGGCGACGCGGAAGCCGAGGCTGTCGTAGAGCCGGATCGCCACGGTGTTGTGCCCGAACACGTTCAGCCCGAGCCGGTCGACGCCCAGCCGGGCGAGTTCGGCCTCGGCGAGCTGGATCATCCGCCGCGCGTGCCCCTGCCCCCGGTGGGCGGGATGCACCTCGATGTTGTGGATCCAGGCCATCGTGGGCCGGTCGGCGTCGGGCAGGGTGGTCCAGATCCAGCCGACCTCCTCGCCGTCGAGCAGGGCCACCCGCAGCAGGACGCCGGGGCTGGCCACCCCGTCGGGCAGCGACCGGCCGATCTGGGCCAGCGCCTCGGCCCGGGCCGCCTCCGGCGACAGTCCCCGGGCTTCGGCGAGGTTCTCGGCGTACGACCGTTCGAGCCCGACCCGCAGGCGGGCGAGCTGGTCGTCGGTCATCGGGGCCAGGGTGAGCGACACGCGACTCCTTCGGTTCTTCGGGACGGCCGGGGGCGCGTCGCCCGTCGCGCCCAGGCGGACGCCGTCAGTCGCGGGCGGCCCCGGTTCGCGGGGCGGCGCCGCCGACGAGGCGGGACACCAGGGCGGAAACCACCTCGTCGACGTCGAAGCCGGCGTCGATCGACGTGGTGAGCAGGTCGAGCAGCAACCCGTCCACCGCATAGTGGAGCAGGGCGATCTCGAACGCGCCACCCGGTAACCCGGCGGCCGCGTGGAACGCGACATCGTCGGCGTACCCCCGGCGGAGCACCTCGGCCAAGCCCCGGCCCAGCTCGGGGTGGCGGGCCGCCTCCAGCCGCAGCTCGATCAGCGCCCGGGTGACGTACGGCTCGCGGGTGGTGCGTTCGACGATGTAGCGGACGTAGTCGGTGGTGAGGTCGATCGACGGGTCGCGGGCGGCGAGCCGGGCGAGGACGGCCTCGTCGGGGGCGTACCGCTCGAAGACCCGCTCGCCGAGCGCGCCGAGCAACGCCTCGCGGGTCGGGAAGTAGTTGGAGGCGGTGCCGGTGGGCACGCCCGCCTCGGCATCGACGGCGCGGTGCGTGAGGCCCCGCGCCCCGGCGGCGGCGAGCACGCGCAGCCCGGCGTCGGCGAGCAGGGCGCGTCGTTGCGGGTTCCGGGCCATGTCGAACACCCTAGCAACAACCACGACAGGTGTAGTACGTTCCAACCACGACAGCAGTAGTGGTTGATGGGAGTCCCCTTGCGCAAGCTCGTGTACTACGTGGCCAGCACCCTCGACGGCTTCATCGCCGCCCCCGACGGGGCCTACGACTTCTTCCCCCTGGAGCCGGACGTGGCCGCCCACCTCACCGCCGGATGGCCGCAGACCTTCCCCACGTTCAGCCACCCGCAGCTCGGCATCGACCGGCCCACCGGCCGCTTCGACGCGGTGCTGATGGGGCGTGCCACCTACGATCCGGCGCTGCGCGTCGGCGTCACCAGCCCGTACGCCCACCTGCGGCAGTACGTCTTCTCCCGGTCGCTGCCGCCGTCGGCCGACCCCGGGCTGGAGGTCGTCGCCGGCGACCCGGTGGCCTTCGTCCGCGAGCTGAAGGGGCGACCCGGGGGCGACATCTGGCTCTGCGGCGGCGGGGACCTCGCCGGGCAGCTCCTGCCCGAGGTGGACGAACTCGTCGTCAAGCTGCACCCGATCGTGGCCGGCAGCGGCATCCCGCTGGCCGCCCGGGGCTTCGCGGCGCACCGGTTCACGCTGACCGCCACGCGGTCGTTCGACAGCGGCCTGATCCTCCTGCACTACGCCGCCGAGCCGGCCCCGTCGTCGGCGCCGACCGGCGCAGCGGACCCGGCGACATCGGGCCGGGCGGGCGTCACTGCGGAGGGCGCGCCGGGGCGGTGAGGAACGGCAGCACGGCGGCCGGCAGCGCGGGCGAGTCGAGCATCTCGTAGTGGGTCAGCCCCGGCAGGACGGCCAGCCGCGACGCGGGACGGTCGCTGCCGTCCCAGCCGGCGTCGCGGTGGCCGCCGCCGAGCAGCCCGAAGAACTCCGCCACGTGGCTGGTCGGGACCGAGTCGGCGTCGGCGAAGACCAGCAGGGTCGGGTTGGCCAGGGCGGCGACCTGCGCCGACCAGTCGTAGTCGCGGCGCAGCAGCTCCCCCGTCTTCGCCCACAGCGCCGGCCAGTCCTGCGGGCGGGGGGCGACCCGGGCGTACAGCTCGTGCGGCGGGGTGCCCCGCATCCGCTCCCCCGCCGCCGCGTCCTGGGCCGCCATCGCGGCCAGCACCTGCGGATACCACCCCCCGCTGCGGCACGGCGCAGAGACCACCACGAGGCGGCGCACCAGCGCGGGATGCTGGATCGCCAGGCGCAGCGCCACCCCGCCGCCCAGCGAATAGCCCAGCACGTCGGCCTCGCCGAGGCCCAGGTGGCGGATCAGCGCGGCGACGTCGTCGGCCATCGACTCGAACCGCAGGGGACGGTCGACGTCGGCGGTGCGGCCGTGCCCCTGGAGGTCGACCGTCACCACCCGCCGCCGGCCGGCGAACGCCGGCAGGAGCGGGGCGAACGACTCCGCCGCGCCGTATCCCCCGTGCAGCAGCACCAGCGGGCGGCCCGAGCCGTGCGCCTCGTGCCACAGCCGCAGGCCGTTGACCTCCGCGTAGCTCACCCCGGGCACCTCCGGCTCCGTCGACCGTCCCGCTTCCGATCCAACCCCAGCGGTACGACGTTCCGGCCCGGAAACTTCTCCGGAGTTTTCTGTTGGCGGCCCGCCCCCTCGCCACTCCCACCGGTGTCAACGCACACACACCCTCGGCCGGATCGCCCGCCGAGCTTCTCTGAGAGGTCGAACAGCATGCGAGAAGGATCGAACCGGAGCCGGTGGACGCGTCGCACGACCGCCGTGGGCGGGGCGGCGCTGAGCGCGCTCGTGCTCGGCCAACTGACCCTCACCGGGCCCGTGGCGGCGGTGCCCGGCCTGAGCATCAGGACGACGACCGGCCCCAGCAACTCCGTCGCGAAGTCGCAGAGCGCGACCTGCCCGACGGGCACCACGGTCATCGGCGGCGGCGGGGCGATCACCGGCTCCGGCCTCGGGCAGGTCGGCATGGACATCATGCTGCCGCTGGCCGGCGGAAGCGCGTACTCGGTGACCGGCCGCGAGGACGAGAACGGCGTCGCCGGCAACTGGGCGGTCACCGCGAGCGCGCTGTGCGCCCCCGCCCCCAGCGGCCTGGTGACCGTCTCCGGCAGCTCCGCGCCCAGCTTCGGCACGTCCAACTGGTTCGAGAAGTCCTGCCCCGCCGGCAAGCACGCCATCGGGGTCGGCGGCGCGGTCGTCGGGGCGTCCAACAGCGAGGTGATCCTGGAGGACCTGCGCATCCAGCAGAACAGTGTCGTGGTGGCCGGCGTCGAGGACGGCACCGGCTTCGCCGGCAGCTGGTGGCTCGACGCCACCGCGATCTGCGCCGATCCGCTCCCCGGCGAGCAGCGCGTCGTCGACGACAGCTCCTACAGCTCCACCGCCGTCCAGTCGGTGGTGGCCACCTGCCCGGCCGGGACCCGGGTGCACGGGGTCGGCGGCGAGATCCTCGGCGGCGAGGGCCAGGTGCGCCTGACCGAGATGCGGGCCACCTCCTCGACCGCGGTGACCGTCCGGGCCATGGAGGACGAGAACGGCTTCAGCAGCAATTGGAAGGTGCGCGCGTACGCGGTCTGCGCGAACTGACCCGGTCACGGCGGGCCGCCGGTCTCACCCCCGGCGGCCCGCGCCGTCGCGGCGGCGGGGCGTAAACCGCTTGCCGTACGGCGGGGGCGCGGCAAGATGACGGTGGAATCGCCGCGTGAATTCGTCCACAAACCGGGGAGCATCAGCAATGGCGGACAAGGCGTATCAGGTCATCGTGCGCGGCAGGTTCGCGCCGCTCGACGCCGGGCAACGGGCCGCGCTGCTCGCCCGCGCCGACGAGCACGACGTGTTCGCGGCGCGGTTCACGGAGGAGGGCACGGTGACCTACGAGCGTTCCCTGCTCGGGTTCACCTTCCGCTGCGTCGTCCGGGCCACGGCGGAGGACGCGGCGGAAGTGGTGACCGGCCGGGCGGAGGCGCTGGCCGCAGCCGCCGTGCGCGGGCTGGGCGCCGACCACGGCGACCTCACGTCGGTGGCGACGGACCTCGACAGCATCAAGGTCCGCCCCCGGGGACGCTGACCGCGACGACAGCGGGCCGGTTGGCGGTCTGAGCCCCGCCCGCCTTACGAGCCCGCCCGATCCGAGGTCACCGGGGCGGTGAAGAACTCGGCGAGCGCGTCGACCAGGTGGCGCGGGGCACGGTTGAGCGCGTCGTGACCCGCGCGCGGCACCACCAGGGTGCGGGCGTGCGGCAGGGCTCCCGCCAGGGCCTCGTTGGTCGGCCGGTAGTAGGGCGGCCCGGCCCCGCCGCAGGCCAGCAGCACCTCGGCGTCGATGCCGGCCCACTGCTCCGGCGGGCCGTCGTGGCGGAAGATCAGCGTCGTCTCGTCGAGAGTGGTGGGCAGCAGCTCGGCCATGGTGCGACCGATGGGCGTACGGATGAACAGCCGGCACATGGCGACCTGCAGGCCCAGCGGCAGGCGCGACGTGGCGGACTGGGTGTTGAGGCCGGCACCGGTGAGAGCCATGGCGCGGGCGAGGTCTCCGGCCCGCGCCGCGTCCCGGGCGGCCGGCAGCCACGCGGCCGGGAACAGGCCGTCGACCTGGACCGCCGCGTCGTAGAGGGCGAGCCGGTCGATCGGCAGGCGCCGCGCGGCGGCGCGCAGGGCGATGAAGCCGCCGCCGCTGTGGCCGATGACGTTGCGGGCCCCGGTGTGGGTCAGCAGCGCCGCGAGATCGTCGATGTCCTGCTCGCCGTCGTAGGGCTCGGCGCGCGCGGCCGCGTCGGCCCGCCCCCGGCGGTTGTAGAGGTGCACAGTGAGACGGTCGGCCAGCCGGATGGCCAGGCGTCGGTAGATCTCGATGGTGACACCGCCGCCGTGCACGACGACGATGCCCGGCCCGGCGCCGATGGAGTGGAGCACGATCTCGGCCCCGTCGGCTGCGGGCACCCGTTGCACGGTCCAACCCTGTTCCATGTCACCCTCCCCTAAACCGCGAACGTCGTTCGCAGTTTAGAGTGTAGCGGTGACCTCATCCCCCGAACCAGTGCGGCCGTCGATCTGGTCCCGCCCGGCTCGGGGCACGCGGGGCCCGGCACCGACGCACACCCGGGACGAGATCGTGGCCGCCGCGATCGCGATGGCGGACGCCGACGGCCTCGGCGCGGTCTCGATGCGGGCCGTCGCCACCGCGCTCGACACCGGCGCCGGATCGCTCTACCGCTACCTGACCTCCCGCGACGACCTGCTCGACCTGATGGCCGACCGGGCGGCGGGAGAGCTGCGCCCCTACCCGGAGGCCACCGGCGACTGGCTGGACGCGATGCTGCGCATCGCCCGCCGGCAACTGGAGTTGTACCGCAGGCACCGGTGGCTGGTGGAGATCCTGCCCCGGCCGACCGCCTTCGGCCCGGAGAGCCTGGCCTTCTTCGACCACTGCCTGGCGGTCCTGCGGCCGGTGCCGGCCGCGACCACCACCAAGTTCGAGGCGATCGCGATGACGACCGGCGTGGTGTCGCTCTTCGCGCGCAGCGAAGTCGCCGGCCCGCCGGCCCGCTTCGACGGGATCGACCTGGCGGCGTTCCCCAACCTGGCCTCCGCCCTCACCGCGCCGCAGGCGCCACCGGCACAGCGCGATCTGTTCGAGGCGACCGTACGCGGCGTCCTACGCGGACTGCTCGGCGACGCCGGGTGAGACCTGCGGGGCAGCCCGGAGGCTGAGCCGGGGCGCAGCGGGCCGCCGGCCCGTCGCCGGCTGGCTTGCCGCGCCATCGATAAAGCCCTATGGTTACTGGAAAGCGCTTTCCGTAACAGGGTGTTCATGATTGAAAGGCGGATCAGATGAGACGCAAAGTCGCTACCCGGTGGCTGGCCTGCGGTGCCACTGCGGTCGCAGGTGCCGTCGCCGCGCTGGCGCTGCAGGTCCCCCACGCCTCGGCCGCCACGAACCTGAGCATCGGTGCCGGCGCCGACGGCTCCAGCAAGGCCAGTGGCACCAGCTATGGCAACGTCATCGACGGCAACACCAGCACCTTCTGGTCGCCGAGCGGCTCGACCGGCACGATCTCGGTCAAGTGGGGCGGCGCCACCACGGTGTCCTCGGCCGTCATCGTGCAGGCCTCGGGCGGCGGCTCGATCAGCGGCTGGCAGCTCACGAACCACGACACGGGCGCCGTCCTGGCCAGCGGCAGCAGCGCCCCGAGCACCATCAACTTCTCCTCGACGTCGCTGAAGAAGCTCTCCTTCGTCATCACCAGCGCGTCCGGCGCCCCGCGGATCGCCGAGTTCGAGACGTACTCCAGCGGCGGGTCGACCCCGACCACCAGCCCCACCAGCGGTCCGACGTCCGGCCCCACCAGCAACCCGGGCGCGCCGACCGGCGCGTGGCCGTCGTCGGCCGGCTCGGTGAGCATCTCGGGCACGGTCAACGTCTCCGGCACCTTCGACGGCGGGATGAAGACCTACTGCTGCATCGGTGACGGTGGGCAGGGCGAGTCGCAGGACCCGATGTTCAAGATCGCCAACGGCGGCACGCTGCAGAACGTCATCCTCGGTTCGCCCGCCGGTGACGGCGTGCACTGCGAGGGCACCTGCACGCTGCGCAACGTGTGGTGGAACGACATCGGTGAGGACGCCGCCACCTTCAAGCAGACCAACGGCGGCACCTCCTACGTCATCGGTGGCGGCGCGCGCAGCGGCAGCGACAAGACCTTCCAGCACAACGGCAACGGCACGGTCAACATCTCCGGCTTCTACCTCAAGGGATCCGGCAAGCTGTACCGCGGCTGCGGCAACTGCACCACCTCGTACACCCGCCACGTGCGTATCGACAACGTCCTCGTCGACGACATCGACATGCTCGCCGGCATCAACAGCAACTGGAACGACACCGCGACGATCACCCGCGTGGTCGTCATCGGCTCGGCCACCATCTGCGGCAAGTACAAGGGCGTGCCCAAGGGCAGCGAACCCAGCTACCTCGGTGAGGGCTGGAACGACGCCAACTGCAAGGTCAACAGGAGTGACGTCACCTTCCGGTAGTCACTGCCGGCGGCCAGGTTCCCGATCTTCGGAGAAGTTTCCGCGCTGGTGGTGATGGGTGGGCGCGGCAGGTTTCGAACCTGCGACCCCTCGCTTGTAAGGCGAGTGCTCTCCCACTGAGCTACGCGCCCCGAACGCCCGCGCGGCGGGCCGGAGTCCGGCAAGCTTACCCTGCCGACTAACGCCACGGGCACACCGGCCCGCCGCGCCGGTGTGCCCGTGGTGGGATCAGGCGGCGACCGCGTCGGCCAGCGCCTTGCGCCAGCCCTGCTGGTCGCGCGCCTCGCCCGGCATGTTCATCTCGGCGAACCGGACGGCGCCGGCCTTGTCGATCACGAACGTGCCCCGGTTGGCGATGCCCGCGACGTCGTTGAAGACGCCGTACGCCTGGGCGACCGCGCCGTGCGGCCAGAAGTCGGCCAGCAGCGGGAACTGGTAGCCCTCCTTCTCGGCCCAGATCTTGTGGGCGTAGACCGAGTCCACGCTCACCGTGAGCACCTGGACGTCGTCGTTGACGTACTCGTTGAGGTTGTCCCGCACCTCGCACAGCTCGCCCTGGCAGATGCCGGTGAAGGCGAGCGGGTAGAAGACCAGCAGCACGGTGCGCTTGCCGCGGAAGTCCGACAACCGGACCTCCTGGTTGTTCTGGTCCTTGAGCACGAAGTCCGGCGCCTCGGCGCCAACCTCGATCGGCATGCGAGCTCCTTGGGTCGATTCTGGAGGTGGCATCAGCCTGCCACACCCGAGGGCCGGGGCCACCGAGTGTGGCCGGCCCCACGGGCGGGGGCAGGTTCGGCTACTTCTTGGCCTTGGCGCCCCGGCGCAGCACGAGACGGGCACCGCTCCAGTCCCGGCCGGCGTTGACCGTGGACGTCTGTTGCAGGCCGGCGGTGGGCGCGGACTCCGCGATCTCGCTCGGCTCGACGTGGCCCTCCCGCCCGGCCTTGGGGGTCAGCAGCCACACGACGCCGTTGTCGGCCAGCGGGCCGAGGGCGTCGACGAGCAGCTCGAAGAGGTCACCGTCGCCGTCGCGGTACCAGACCAGCACCGCGTCGACCACCTCGTCGGTGTCCTCGTCGACCAGCTCTCCACAGCGGTCGGTCAGGGCGTCCCGGAGATCCTGGTCGACGTCCTCGTCGTACCCCATCTCCATGACGACCATCCCCGGCTCGATACCGAACCGGTCCGCCAGGCTGCGTACCCCGTCGGCGGCCTGACCAGCGGTCGCGCTCACTGTCGCGTGCCTCCTCATCTCGTCCCTGCTCGCGGCGTCGCGGTGACGCCGTCAGGCAAAGTCCACACACTCGCGGCCCCCCGCGCAAGTGGCGCACCGGGTGGAACGGAATTTACCGTGCCAGCAGCGTACGGGCACCCTGGGTGATGGCATCCTCGGTGACCAGCACCGCACGCGCTGCCGGACCTAATGGTACAAACGAGTCAACTGAGGCCACCCGGCGTGCCGCACCGACGAACCCGCCGTCGACCAGCGCCGCGAGCACCCCCTCGCCGACCCCGCCGGAGCGGCGGGTCTCGTCCACGACCAGCACCCGGCCGGTCACCGACGCCTCCCGGACGATGTCCGCGACCGGCAGCGGGGCGATCCAGCGCAGGTCGACGACGCGGCTGCCGATCCCCTCGTCGGCGAGGGTGGCGGCGGCGCGCAGCGACATCGGCACCCCGTTACCGAAAGTGACGATCGTGACGTCCTCGGCGGAGCCGACGCCGTACACCCGGGCCCGGCCGACCGGCGCGTGGCCGGCGGCCCACGCGCCCGGCCCGGCGTAGTCGGCCAGCCATTCGCCGTCGCCCTCCGTGTAGAGGTCGCGGGTGTGGTAAAGCGCGATCGGCTCCACCAGCACGCAGACGCTGCCGTCGACGGCCGCGCTCGCCAGGCAGGTACGCACCATCGCGGCGGCGTCGTCCGGCCGCGCCGGCACCGCGATCACCAGCCCGGGCACGTCCCGCAGCACGGCCAGGGAGTTGTCGTTGTGGAAGTGCCCGCCGAAGCCCTCCTGGTACGCCAGCCCCGGCACCCGCACCACCATCGGGTTGCGGAACGCCCCCGAGGAGAAGAACCGCATCGTCGCCGCCTCGCCGCGCAGCTGGTCCTCGGCGTTGTGCAGGTACGCCAGGTACTGGATCTCCGGCACCGGCAGCAGCCCGGCCAGCCCGGCGCCCAGCCCGAGCCCGAGGATCGACGTCTCGTCGAGCAGCGTGTCGAAGACCCGGGCCGCGCCGTACCGGTCGCGCAGGCCCTTCGTCACCCCGTACACCCCGCCCCTGGCGGCGACGTCCTCGCCGAAGACGACCATCCCGGGGTGGTCGAGCATGCCGTCGGCGAGGGCGGCGTTGATGGTCTGCGCCAGGGTGAGCGGGCCGGCCGCCTCGGGCAGCCGGCCGCCGAACACGTCCGCGCGGGCCGCCGCGCCGGGCCCGCCGGCCCGGGTCGCCGCGTCGGCGACCGCGCGGGCCACCCGGGCCGGGCGGCGGGGCGCGGTCTCGGCGACCACCTCGGCCGCGGAGGCGAGTTTCGGTTCGCCGAGCACCTCCTCGGCGATGCGGCGTACCTGCCAGCCGCGCTCGTCGTAGCGGGCCAGCAGCTCGTCGGTCGTGGCGACGCCCGCCGCCACGAGCAGCCGGGCGGTGGCCAGCAGCGGGTCCCGGTCCAGGTCCGCGGCGATCTCGCCGGAGCTGCGGTACGCGGCCTCGGCGTCCGCGCCGGCGTGCCCCATCAGCCGTACGGTGCTCAGGTGCAGCACGGCCGGCCGCCGGTGCCGGCGCACCCAGCCGGCCGCCTCCACGGCCGCCTCGTACGCCTGCACGGGGTCGGTGCCGTCGGCGGAGAAGTAGCGGATGCCCGGCTTGGACCGCAGGGTCGCCTCCACCCAGCCCTTCGGGGACCGGACGCTGATGCCGAGCCCGTTGTCCTCGCAGACGAAGAGCACCGGGATGCGCAGGCCGGTGTGGTCGTACCAGCCGGCGGTGTTGAACGCGGCGGTGGCGCTGGCGTGGTTGACCGAGGCGTCGCCGAACGAGCAGACCACGATGGCGTCCGGCGGCCACGGAGAGCGGGGCGGCTGCCCGACGTCGCCGAGCGGGTCCGCACCGGCTCGCCGCCCGGCCGGATCGCGGCGGCGCAGCCGTTCCAGGGCCAGCCCCGCGCCGACCGCCCGGGGCAGGTGCGAGGCGATGGTGGAGGTGGTCGGGACGATCGCGAGATCGGCCCGGCCGAAGACCTTGTGCCGGCCCCCGGCGATCGGCTCCCAGGCCGAGGCGACCATCCCGCGCAGCACGTCCCGGGCGGCACCGGCGTACGCGTCCGCCCGCCCGGCCGCACCGTCGCGGCCCGCCGCCGGCCCGCCGGCCGTGCCGTCCGCGGCCTCGCCACCTGTCCCCGCCTCCGCCCCGGCCTCGACCTCGGCCGGGGTCCCGGCCGCGGGCGGCGTTCCCTCCGCGTCGGACGGCGTGGGTTCCGCCTCGGGCCCCGCGGGTGCCGCCTCGGGCGGCGCGGCCTGCGCCCCGGGCGTCGACGCGTCGGTCTCCCCCTCCGGCCCGGGGAAGGCGACCTCCCCGGCGGCCTGGGCGGCGCGGAGGCAGTAGAACGCGCCCGAACGGTAGTGCAGCAGAGCCGGGTCGCCGGGGCGCAGCGCGGCGGCGACCGCGGCGTTGCCCTCGTGGCCGGCGGAGCCGATGGTGTAGAAGCCCTCGCCGAAGCTGCGCAGCCACCGCCCGGCGAGGTCCAGCTGCCGGCTGGTGACCTGGGCGTCGAAGAGGTCCAGCAGTTGCGCCCCGGTCAGCGGCGCGCCGTCGTGGACCCGCTCGGCCGGGTCACGTCGCCGGGGCGCGGCGGCGAGCCCGGCGAGGGCCTCCCGGAACCGGTCGTCGAGATCTTGCGGGGTGGTCACGTCCGACAGCATTACCGACGCGGCGGCCCGTCGCCCACTCAGACACGTCCGCCCGGGGCGGGTCACCGTCGCCGCCGGCCCCGGCGGCGCGTCACCGCGGGGCGCGCTCCCCTGGGCAGTCGCCGTCGGCGACCTTCCACATCAGCTCGTGCAGGGTGGCCAGCTCAGCGTCGCTGAGCCCGGCGAGGAGTCGGGAGTCCGACATCACCCGCTCGACGCGGTCGCGCATCCGCCGGCCCGCCTCGGTGACCACGAGGGTCTTCTGCCGCCGGTCGGTCGGGTCGGCCCGGCGCTCCACGAGGCCCGCCTGCTCCAGCTTGTCGACCAGGGTGGTGACGTTGGAACGGTCGCAGCGCAGCTGGTCGGCCAGGGTGCGGGCCGGCAGCGGGCGGTCCGGGTCCAGCACGTGCAGCGCCCGGGCGACGGCCGGGGTCAGGCCCAGCCCGGCCACCCCGGCCTCCTGCCGGTGCCGGATGGCCGAGGCGACGTGCATGATCCGGCGTACGGCGGCACCGGCCAGGTCGACGCGGCCACCCGAGGGAGGCCCCGCCTCGGTGGGGATGCGCTGCGCCATGCCGCAATCGTACGCCCAGCGCAACTGTTGACCACCTCCATCAGTTTGGCCGCCCGACCGCCCGGCGGGTGTTAACAGGGGGCCCTTGTTCGACAAAAGGCGATAACAAGGGGCCCTTCCTTTCACCTCACGGCCATCGGCGGGCGCGACGCTCCCCGGAGTCGAACAACACGGACTCTGGGGAGGAAACCGTGACACTGTCCCGACGTACGATCCTGCTCTCCGGCGCGGCGGTCGGCGCGGTGGCCGGGCTGCCCGTGGCGGCCGGCGCGGCGGCGGCCCGCCCGCTGCGGCAGGACCCGTTCACCCTCGGGGTGGCCTCCGGCGACCCGGACCACGAGGGTTTCGTGCTGTGGACGCGGCTGGCCCCGCAGCCCCTCGCGGAGGACGGCCTGGGCGGCATGCCGGCGCGACCGGTGGCGGTGACCTGGGAGGTCGCCGCCGACGAGGGGCTGCGGCACGTGGTGCGGCGCGGCGTGGCGCAGGCCCGACCCGAGTCGGCGCACAGCGTGCACGTGGAGCTGGGCGGGCTGCTGCCGGGCCGGGAGTACTTCTACCGGTTCCGGGCCGAGGGGTACGCGTCCCCGGTCGGGCGCACCCGCACCGCGCCGGCGCCGGGGACCCTGCCGTCGGCCCTGGCGATGGGCTTCGTCTCCTGCTCACAGTACGAGCACGGATACTTCACCGCGTACCGGCGGCTGGCCGAGACCGAGCCGGAGCTGATCCTGCACCTGGGCGACTACCAGTACGAGTACGAGAAGGGCACGTACACGGTGCCGGGCGGGAACCCGCGCGACCACGAGGGCCCGGAGACCCGGACGCTGGCGAACTACCGGCAGCGGCACGCCCAGTACAAGACCGACACCGACCTGCAGGCGGCGCACGCGGTGGCCCCCTGGGTGGTGGTCTTCGACGACCACGAGGTGGAGAACAACTGGGCCGACGAGGTGCCGGAGGCCCCCGACCCGGACTTCCTCGCCCGGCGGGCGGCGGCGTTCCAGGCGTACTACGAGAACATGCCGCTGCGGCGGACCTCGCTGCCGCGCGGCATCGACATGCAGTTGTACCGGCGGGTGCGCTGGGGCCGGCTGGCCACGTTCCACATGCTCGACACCCGGCAGTACCGCGACGACCAGGCGTGCGGCGACGGATACAAGGAGTGCGCCGCGGCGGCAGACCCGGCCCGGTCGATCACGGGGGCGGAGCAGGAGGCGTGGCTGCTCGACGGGTTCCGCCGCTCCGACGCGCGCTGGGACATCCTGGGCCAGCAGGTCTTCTTCGCGCAGCGGGACAACAACTCGGGGCCGCTCACGGTCACCAGCATGGACGCCTGGGACGGGTACGTGGCCTCCCGGGACCGGATCACCCGGGGCTGGCTGGCCGCCGGGGTGCGCAACCCGGTGGTGCTCACCGGCGACGTGCACGCCCACTGGGCCAGCGACCTCAAGCTCGACTACGCCGACCCCACGTCGCGCACGGTCGGCAGCGAGCTGGTCTGCTCCTCGGTCACGTCGACCGGCGACGGCGCGGACTCGCCGACGGGCTCCCACCCGTGGTTCGCGTTCAACCCGCACCTGCGCTTCCAGAACAACCTCCGGGGGTACGTCCGCACGACGATCACCCCGGCGCAGCTGGCGGCCGACTTCGACGTGGTGCCGTACGTGAGCCGGCCGGACGCCCCGGCGTACACCCGGGCGACGTTCGTGATCGAGGACCGGGTGCCGGGCCTGCACCAGACGTACGACCGGCCGCCGGCACCGGGCGCGCGCACCGCCCCGGGGGACGGGGCGGACCTGGGCCGGCAGACGGTGGAGGCGGAGACCCTGCGGCCCTGACCGGGCGGTCAGCGGCCGCGCCGGCGCGCGGTCAGCCGGGCAGGAACGAGAAGCGGACCTTGCGGGTGGGGTTGTCGCCGTTGGTGTCGACCAGGCAGATGGACTGCCAGGTGCCGAGCGCGAGCCGCCCGTCGATCACCGGCAGGGTCGCGTACGGCGGGACGAGGCCGGGCAGCACGTGGTCGCGCCCGTGGCCGGGCGAGCCGTGCCGGTGCCGCCAGCGGTCGTCGGTGGGCAGCAGGTCGTCCAGCGCCCGGAGCAGGTCGTCGTCGGAGCCGGCCCCGGTCTCGATGACGGCGAGCCCGGCGGTGGCGTGCGGCACGAAGACGTGCAGCAGGCCGTCGCCGGCGCCGGAGACGAACCGTTCCGCCTCGGCGGTGATGTCCCGGACGGTCGGTCGGGAGCCGGTCTGGACGGTGATCACCTCGGTGCGCATACGGCGCATTCTGCCGCCGGAACCCGGGGCCTGTCAGCCGGGACCCGGGTCGCGGCCGGGCTTCCGTCAGCCGGGAGCCGGCCGGGCCTGCCTCAGCCGGGACCCGGGTCGCCGGACCAGCCGGTGCCGGCGTCGCCGGCGTGGAAGTCGGCACCGGGCTGGCCCGCGCCCGCGCCGTACGCGCCGGAGCCGTACGAGGCGGCGGGGTCGCCGGTGGTGGTGGCGTAGCCGTAGCGGGCGCTCCGGCCGCCGGTGCGGTTGAGCAGCACCAGGCCCGCGGCGAGCAGGGCCAGGCCGAGCAGCCCCACGGGGGCGGCGTCGAGTCGGCCGCCGGCGAGGCCGAGCACCGACAGCAGCAGGGTGAGCGCTCCGGCCAGCACGAGTGCGCTCGCCACGGCTCGCAGCATCGTCATGGGTCGACGGTAGGAGATGGCCGCAAGCAGCCATAAGTTACCGACGGGTACCTGTGTTGAGCGTCGCGTCTGGGGGAGGCAGACGTGACGAAAACCGTCGGTAGAAGGCAGGATGAACGTCTAGAGACCTATCCCACACACAACCGAGGGAACGCCTGTGGCCACGGAACGCAAGCGCCCGGTGATCACCGCCGGTCTGCCGAGCCAGCTTCCGGACATCGACCCCGAAGAGACCGGCGAATGGGTCGAGTCGCTGGACGGTGTCATCGACGAGCGCGGAACCAAACGCGCCCGGTACGTGATGCTGCGCCTGCTGGAGCGCGCGCGGGAGCGTCAGGTCGGGGTGCCGTCGCTGACCACCACCGACTACATCAACACCATCCCGCCGGAGCGCGAGCCGTGGTTCCCGGGTGACGAGCACATCGAGCGGCGGATCCGGGCGTACATCCGGTGGAACGCGGCGATGCTGGTGCACCGCGCGCAGCGCCCCGAGATCGGCGTCGGCGGGCACATCTCGACGTTCGCCAGCTCCGCGTCGCTCTACGAGGTGGGCTTCAACCACTTCTTCCGGGGCAAGGACCACCCGGGCGGCGGCGACCACATCTTCTACCAGGGTCACGCCTCGCCGGGCATGTACGCGCGGGCGTTCCTGGAGGGGCGGCTGAGCGAGAACCAGCTCGACGGGTTCCGCCAGGAGCTGTCCCACCCGGGCGGCGGGCTGCCGTCGTACCCGCACCCGCGGCTGATGCCGGACTTCTGGGAGTTCCCGACCGTCTCGATGGGCCTCGGCCCGCTGAACGCGATCTACCAGGCCCGGTTCAACCGCTACCTGCACCACCGGGGCATCAAGGACACCTCGCAGCAGCACGTGTGGGCGTTCCTCGGCGACGGCGAGATGGACGAGGTCGAGTCGCTCGGCGCGATCGGCGTGGCCGCCCGCGAGGAGCTGGACAACCTCACCTTCGTGATCAACTGCAACCTGCAGCGGCTCGACGGGCCGGTCCGGGGCAACGGCAAGGTCATGCAGGAGCTGGAGGCGTTCTTCCGGGGCGCCGGCTGGAACGTCATCAAGGTGGTCTGGGGCCGCGAGTGGGACCCGCTGCTCGCCGCCGACACCGACGGCGCGCTGGTCAACCTGATGAACAGCACGCCCGACGGTGACTACCAGACCTACAAGGCGGAGTCCGGGGCGTACGTGCGGGAGCACTTCTTCGGCCGCGACGCGCGCACCCGCAAGATGGTCGAGGGGCTCACCGACGACGAGATCTGGAACCTCAAGCGGGGTGGGCACGACTACCGCAAGCTCTACGCGGCCTACAAGGCGGCGATGGAGCACACCGGCCAGCCGACGGTGATCCTGGCCAAGACGATCAAGGGCTGGACGCTCGGCTCGCACTTCGAGGGCCGCAACGCCACGCACCAGATGAAGAAGCTGACGCTGGACGACCTGAAGCTCTTCCGCGACCGGCTCTACCTGGACATCTCGGACAAGACGCTGGAGGAGAACCCCTACCTCCCGCCGTACTTCACCCCGGGCGAGAAGTCCGAGGAGATCGCCTACCTGCGGGAGCGCCGGGAGCAGCTCGGCGGCTACCTCCCGTCGCGGCGGACCGCCGGCCGGACGCTGGCGATCCCGGGCAGCGAGCGGTTCTCCGACGTCAAGCGGGGCTCGGGCAAGCAGAAGGTGGCCACCACGATGGCCTTCGTCCGCCTGCTCAAGGACATCATGAAGGACAAGGAGTTCGGCAAGCGCTGGGTGCCGATCATCCCGGACGAGGCCCGCACGTTCGGCATGGACTCGCTCTTCCCGACGGCGAAGATCTACTCGCCGCACGGCCAGCGCTACACCTCGGTCGACCGGGAGCTGTTCCTGTCGTACAAGGAGGCGACGACCGGGCAGATCCTGCACGAGGGGATCAACGAGGCCGGCTCGGTGGCCTCGTTCACCGCCGCCGGCACCGCGTACGCGACGCACGGCGAGCCGATGATCCCGCTGTACATCTTCTACTCGATGTTCGGCTTCCAGCGCACCGGCGACGGGTTCTGGGCGGCGGCCGACCAGATGGCGCGGGGCTTCGTGCTCGGCGCGACCGCCGGGCGCACCACGCTCAACGGCGAGGGCCTCCAGCACGAGGACGGCCACTCGCTGCTGCTCGCCGCCACCAACCCGGCGGTGGTCGCCTACGACGCGGCGTTCGCGTTCGAGCTGGCGCACATCATGGAGAACGGCCTGCACCGGATGTACGGCGAGCAGCCGGAGAACATCTTCTACTACCTGACCGTCTACAACGAGCCGATCCACCAGCCGGCCGAGCCGGCCGACGTGGACGTCGAGGGGCTGCTCAAGGGCATCTACCGCTACTCCCCCGCCCCGAAGGTCGAGGGCGACGGGCCGAGGGCCAACATCCTGGCCTCCGGCACGGGCATGCAGTGGGCGCTCAAGGCGCAGCAGCTGCTCGCCCAGGACTGGGGGGTGGCCGCCGACGTGTGGTCGGTGACCTCCTGGACGGAGCTGCGCCGCGACGCGGTGGAGTGCGAGGAGCACAACCTGCTCAACCCGGGCGCGGAGCAGCGGGTGCCGTACATCCAGCGGAAGCTGGCCGACGCCGACGGGCCGAAGGTCGCGGTCAGCGACTGGATGCGCGCCGTACCGGACCTGATCGCCCGCTGGGTACCGGGCGACTACACCTCGCTCGGCACCGACGGGTTCGGCATGTCCGACACCCGGCACGCGCTGCGCCGGCACTTCCACGTCGACGCCGAGTCGGTGACGGTCGCGACGCTGCGGCAGCTCGCCCTGCGCGGCGCGGTGCCGGCACAGGTCCCGACCGAGGCGGCGAAGAAGTACGCCATCGACGACGTCAACGCGGCACCGGTCGGCGAGACCGGCGGCGACAGCTAGGTCGCGGCAGCGACCCGAGGGGCCCGGCGCGGAGCGCCGGGCCCCTCGGCGTGTCGGGGACGATATGACCCGACCGGTATCCCCCACCACCTTGTCCCGACCACCGAGGCGCATCCATCCTTCTCGATAAAATCGCTGACGGTAGGAGACGCCATGCGAGTCGTCCGAACCGGAGTCGCCCTGGCGGTCGGCGCCCTCGCGGCGTCACTGCTCGGGTCGGGCCAACCCCTGGTCGCGCACTCGCCGGACACCCCGGCCGGGCGTGCCTCGGCGCAGGAGTTCATGGCCCAGCGGGAACCGACCCACCGGTTGGCGGCCCAGGCGGCGGCGACCTGCACCAACGGTCAGGCCGCCGGCTACCCCTGCCGCAACGTCGACCTGCTGTCGTTCCTGCCGCTGGCCGACATCGGCGGCAGCCAGGCCAACGACATCTGGGGCTGGACCGACAGCCTGACCGGCCGGGAGTACGCGCTGGTGGGGCGGCGCAACGGCACCTCGTTCGTCGACGTGTCCAACCCGACGGCCCCCGTGTACCTGGGCAACCTGCCCGCCTACCAGAACCGCACCGCGATCTGGCGCGACATCAAGGTCTACCGCGACCACGCGTACGTGGTGGCCGACGTGTCGGGCCACGGGATGCAGGTGTTCGACCTGACCCGGCTGCGCGGCGTCACCGCCCCGCAGACCTGGACGGCGGACGCGCGGTACGGCCAGTTCGGCAACGCGCACAACATCGCCATCAACGAGGAGACCGGGTACGCGTACGCGGTCGGCACGAACACGTGCAGCGGCGGGCTGCACATGATCGACATCCGGACGCCGAAGTCGCCGGCCTCGGCCGGCTGCGTCAGCACCGACGGATACACCCACGACACCCAGTGCGTGGTCTACCGGGGCCCGGACACCGCCTACACCGGGCGGGAGATCTGCGTGAACTCCAACGAGGACACCGTGACCGTGGTGGACGTGACCACCAAGTCGGCGCCGCGGCAGCTCTCCCGCATCGGTTACACCGGGCGGGCGTACACCCACCAGGGGTGGTTCACCGGGGACCAGCGGTACTTCCTCCTCGACGACGAGCTGGACGAGTCCCGGCGCGGGGTGAACACCCAGACGTACCTGTGGGACCTGGCCGACCTCGACGCGCCCCGGCACATCGGCACCTACAGCGCGCCCGCCGGGGTGACTGCCACCGACCACAACCAGTACGTCAAGGGCAGATACAGCTACCAGGCCAACTACCGGGCGGGGTTGCGCATCCTGGACCTGGCCGAGGTGGCCAGTGGGCGGGCGACCGAGGCCGGCTACTTCGACATCTACCCGTCGAGCAACAGCAACTCGATGAACGGGGCGTGGAGCACGTACCCGTACTTCCCCAGCGGGATCATCGTGGTCAGCGGCATCGAGCAGGGCCTCTTCGTCCTCGCGCCCCGGCTGCCGTGACGACGACGCAACGCCGGCTGGTCCTGCTGGGGGCGCCCCCACCCGGGCGTCCCCGGCAGGGGGACGCACAGGCCCCACCCCCGGCCGGTCGGGCCGCCCGGGCCGTGGCGGCGGGGCTGATCCTCGCCCTCACCCTCGCGGTCGGCTTCGCGGCGGGCCGGTTCGGCGGCCCGCCCGCCACCGTACGGTCGGCGACGCCCGGTCCGGTCGGGCACGCCGACCACGAGCCAGCCGGGTTGCAGCTGTCCCGGGACGGCTACACCCTCGCCCTGGACACCACCACCCTGACCGCCGGCCGGGCCGGGAAGCTGGCGTTCCGGATCACCGACGCGGCGGGCCTGCCGGTGACCGCCTTCCAGCCCGTCCACGAACGGCTGATGCACCTGGTGCTGGTGTCGCGGGACCTGACCGACTACCAGCACGTGCACCCGGAGCTGGACGCGGACGGCACCTGGCGGGCGGCGGTCGGCCCGGCGGCTGCCGGGCCGTTGCGGGCGATCGCCGACTTCTGGCCGGTCGGCGCCGCGCGGCAGGTGACGCTCGGGGCGGACGTCGCGGTGCCCGGCCGGTACGCGCCGAGGCCGCCGGAACAACCCCAGGAGACCGTCGTCGTCGACGGGTACACCGTCACCCTCGACGGCGGCCTACGCCCGGGCGAGGCGAACCAGGTCCTGGTGTGGCTGGGGCGCGACGGCCGGCCGGTGAACGACCTGCAACCGCACCTGGGCGCGTACGGGCACCTGGTCGCGTTGCGCCACGGGGACCTGGCCTACCTGCACGTGCACCCGGCGGCGGCGAGCCGGCCGAGCTCCGTGGTGGCGTTCGGGATGCAGGTGCCCTCGGCGGGCACGTACCGCCTCTTCTTCGAGTTCCGGCACCTCGACGAGGTACACGTGGCCGCGTTCACGGTGACGGCCTGACGGCCCGCGCCGGGCAGTGTGACGGCGGTGGTCCGTCTCGCCCCTGGCCGGGACGGGTCGGGCCACCGCCGTCGCGGATGGCGCTGTGAGACGTGCCCCGCTCAGCCGACGGCGGCCAGGTCGGTCAGCCGGGCCAGCGAGTCCTCCAGGTCGGCGCCGACCCGCCGCAGCCCGAGCCGGAGGAGGGCGGCCTTGACCGGGCCGGCGGGCCAGCGTACGACGATGAGCCGCACGATGGTCCCGCCCTCCTCCTCGTCTGCGGTGAGCTGGACGTAGATCTCGGTGCGGGCCTCGGCCCGGGCACCGGCGCCCTTGGCGCGCTCCCGCCAGCCGATCAGGGTCGGCTCCTGGAAGGCGATCACCTCGGCCTCGTGCGCCGACCCGCGCCCGGCCTGGACCAGTTGTCGCCGGCCGAAGCCCTCCCCCGAGAGGACCTCCGCCGCGCGAACTCCCGCCAGCCAGGCCGGCAACTGCTCGGCCCGCTGCACGACTTCCCAGACCGCTTCCACCGGCGCCATCACGTGCGCACTGCGTTCCACGAGGATCATTTCGTTCTTTCCCCCACTGAGGACATCCGCGATATTCGTCACTCTATGCGCCAAATCGGACTCAATCGGACAACTTTGGAAAAGACACGCCGAAAACCCTTGCGCCCCGATCGCCGCCGGCCTATGGCGCAAACTCCCGCCGCGGCCTAGAGTCCGAACACGTTTCACGTTCGCCGGCTGCCCGGCCGGCATCGTGGGACGTCGCGCGTCCCGCGCCCGCGGACGCGCTGGCCCCTGCCGCCTGGAGAGCGCATGACCACCGAGCCGCTGCCCGAGTTCCCGGCCGGATTCCGCTGGGGAGTCTCCACCTCCGCGTACCAGATCGAGGGCGCGGCGACCGCCGCCGGCCGGGGGCCCTCCATCTGGGACACGTTCGCGCACACCCCCGGGCTGATCGCCGACGGCAGCACCGGCGACGTCGCCTGCGACCACTGGCACCGGCACGCCGAGGACGTCGCGCTGATGGCCGGGCTCGGGGTGTCGGCGTACCGGTTCTCGGTGGCCTGGCCCCGGGTCCAGCCCGGCGGCACCGGGCCCGCCAACGCCGCCGGCCTCGACTTCTACGACCGGCTCGTCGACGACCTGGCCGCCGCCGGGATCGACCCGGTCGCCACGCTCTACCACTGGGACCTGCCGCAGCCCCTCCAGGACGCCGGCGGCTGGCTGCACCGGGACACGGCCGCCCGGTTCGCCGAGTACGCCGACCTGGTCGCCGCCCGGCTCGGCGACCGGGTGAAGCTGTGGATCACCCTCAACGAGCCGTTCATCCACATGAGCCTCGGCTACGGCACCGGCGAGCACGCCCCCGGTCAGACGCTGCTGTTCGACGCGTTCCCGGCGGCCCACCACCAGCTCCTCGGGCACGGGCTGGCCGTCGCCGCGCTGCGCGCCCGCACCGGCAGCCCGGTCGCCATCGCCAACAACTACTCGCCGGTGCGCCCGGCCGGCGACACCGACGCCGACCGGGCCGCCGCCGCGGCGTACGACGCGCTGCACAACCGGCTGTTCACCGACCCGCTGCTCGGCCTCGGCTACCCCGACCTGCTCGACCTCGACCCAAGGCTCGTGCGCGGCGACGACCTGGCCGTCATCGCCGCGCCGCTCGACGTGCTCGGCGTCAACTACTACAACCCCTCGGGGGTACGCGCGCCCGAGCCCGGCTCGCCGCTGCCGTTCGAGCTGGTGGAACTCGCCGGGTACCCGCGCACGGCCTTCGGCTGGCCGGTGGCCCCCGACGGGCTGCGCGAGCTGCTCACCGGCCTGCGCGACCGCTACGGCGACCGGCTGCCCCCGATCCAGGTCACCGAGAACGGCTGCGCCTACGACGACGTACCCGATGCCGACGGCCGGGTCCACGACCCGGACCGGATCGCCTACCTCGACGCCCACCTGCGCGCCCTGCGGGCGGCGATCGACGACGGCGTGGACGTCACGGCTTACTTCGTCTGGTCGCTGCTGGACAACTGGGAGTGGGCGGAGGGCTTCACCAAGCGCTTCGGCCTCGTGCACGTCGACTTCGGCACCGGGGCGCGCACGCCCAAGTCGTCGTACGCCTGGCTGCGCGACGCCGTGACGCGACCCGGCACGGCCGCCGCCGCGCCCGCCGAGACCGCCGCCGCGCCCGCCGCCCGCCGCGTCACATCCGACGCGGAGTAGCGCCGTGACCACCGTCGACCCGACACCGGCGTCGCTGCCCGCCGCGCTCGCCGAGCCGACCGTCCCGGTGCGGCGGAGCTGGATCGCGCTGATCTTCGCGGCGAACCTCGGGGTGTGGATGGCCTTCTTCACCCCGATCCAGGTGCTGCTGCCCCAGCAGATCGAGCGGATCGCCCCGGGCGACAAGGAGGCCATGTTCGCCGTGGTCACCGGCCTCGGCGCGCTCGCCGCGGTGCTGGCCAACCCGCTCGCCGGGGCGCTGTCGGACCGCACCTGCCTGCGGGTGGGCGGCCGGGAGCTGGGCCGCCGGCACGTCTGGACGGCCGGCGGCGCGGTGCTCGGCGCGCTCGCCCTGGTGCTGCTGGCCCGGCAGGACACCATCGCCGGGGTCGCGGTCGGCTGGGTGGCCGCCCAGGTCTGCTTCAACGCGATGCTGGCCAGCCTCACCGCCGGCATCCCCGACCGGGTGCCGGTGCTGCAGCGCGGCGGCGTCTCCGGCTGGGTGGGCATCCCGCAGTCGCTGGGCCTGGTGCTCGGCGCGGTGCTGGTGACGGCGGTGGTGACCGGCAACGCCGCCGGGTACGCCACGATCGCGCTGGCCGTGCTGCTGCTGTCGCTGCCGTTCGCGCTGCTCACCGCCGACGACCCGCTGCCCCGGGCGCACCGGCCGCCGCTGCGGGTGGGCGCGCTGCTCGCCTCGATGTGGATCAGCCCGCGCCGGCACCCGGACTTCGCCTGGGCCTGGCTCACCCGGTTCCTGGTGCAGCTCGGCAACGCGCTGGGCACGCTGTACCTGCTGTACTTCCTCGCCGACGGGGTGCGCTATCCCGACCCCGAGGGCGGGCTGCTGGTGCTGATCCTGCTCTACACGCTCGGGATGATCCTCACCGCCGTGGTCTCCGGCCGGCTCTCCGACCGCTCGGGCCGGCGCAAGGTCTTCGTGATCACCTCCGGGCTGGTGATGGCCGTGGCCGCGCTGCTGCTGGCCGTCGCGCCGGTCTGGCCGATGGCGATGGTCGCGGCGGTGCTGCTCGGCGCGGGCTACGGCGTCTACCTGTCGGTGGACGCGGCGCTGATCACCGAGGTGCTGCCGGCGGCCACGAACCGGGCCAAGGACCTCGGGGTGATCAACATCGCGAACTCCGCGCCGCAGGTGCTCGGTCCGGCGCTGTCCGCCCCGATCGTGGTGCACCTGGGCGGCTACCCCACCCTGTACGCGGCCACCGCGGCGGTCACCCTGCTCGGCAGCGCGCTCGTCGTCAAGATCCGTGGCGTGGCGTGACGGGTGATGGCGTGACGGGTGATTGCAGGGGGCCCTTCCTATACAGAATGCGTTAACAAGGGGCCCCTCCTTAAACCTCTTCCCGGCGGCCGTAGGCTGGGGACGTGACGGTACGTGTACGCTTCGCCCCCTCCCCGACCGGAATGTTCCACGTCGGCGGCGCCCGCTCGGCCCTGCAGAACTGGATCTTCGCCAGGCAGCAGGGCGGGGTGTTCGTCCTCCGCGTCGAGGACACCGACGCGGCCCGCAACAGGCCCGAGTGGACCGAGGGCATCCTGTCGGCGCTGGACTGGATCAGCATCGCCCGGGGCAGCTACGAGGGCCCCTACTTCCAGTCGTCGTACGCCGCCGAGCACCGGGCCGCCGCGCAGCGGCTGCACGAGGGCGGCCGGGCGTACTACTGCGACTGCACCCGCGAGGCCGTGCAGGCGCGCACCGGCTCGCAGTACGCCGGCTACGACGGCTTCTGCCGCGACCGGGGCCTGCCCGCCGGCGAGGGGCGCGCGCTGCGGTTCCGCACCCCGGATACGGGCGAGACCGTGGTGGTCGACCTGATCCGGGGCGAGCCGACGTTCGAGAACAGGCTGATCGAGGACTTCGTCATCGCCCGGGGCGACGGCTCCCCGGTGTTCCTGCTGGCCAACGTGGTCGACGACATGACCATGGGGATCACCCACGTGATCCGGGCCGAGGAGCACCTGCCCAACACGCCGAAGCAGCAGCTGCTGTGGGACGCGCTGGGCGTCAAGCCGCCGGTCTGGGCGCACGTGCCCGTGGTGGTCAACGAGAAGCGGCAGAAGCTGTCCAAGCGGCGCGACAAGGTCGCCCTGGAGGCGTACCGGGACGAGGGCTACCTCGCCGACGCGATGCGCAACTACCTGATGCTGCTGGGCTGGGCCCCGTCGGGCGACCGGGAGATCGTGCCCTGGTCGGTGATCGAGGACGAGTTCCGGCTGGAGGAGGTCAACCCCTCCCCCGCGTTCTTCGACGAGAAGAAGCTGCGCGCGTTCAACGGCGACTACATCCGGGCGCTGCCGGTCGACGAGTTCGTGGCCGCGTGCCGGCCGTGGCTGACCGGCACCGACACGATCGCCCCGCCGCCGTGGCAGCCGGAGGAGTTCGACGAGGCCGCGTTCGCCGCCGTCGCCCCGCTGGCCCAGACCCGCATCGCGGTGCTCAGCGAGATCGTGCCCAACGTCGACTTCCTCTTCCTGGCCTCGCCGAGCATCGAGGAGGCCGCGTGGGCGAAGGCGATGAAGGAGGGCGCGGCCGAGCTGCTCGACGCGACGGTCGCCGCGTACGAGGGGCTCGCGTCGTGGGACGCCGAGTCGCTGAAGGCGACGCTGGAGGCGGTCGGCGCGGAGCGCGGCCTCAAGCTCGGCAAGGCCCAGGCGCCCGTCCGGGTGGCGGTCACCGGCCGCACCGTCGGGCTTCCGCTGTTCGAGTCGCTGGAGGTGCTGGGTCGCGAGCGCACCCTCGCCCGGTTGCGCGCCGCCCGCCTGCGCCTGCCCTGATCGGGTACGCGACCGTAGGGGCCCGCCGGTGGACCGGCGGGCCCCTACGCGTCCTGCCCGGGGTCGGTCAGGTGCCGGCGCGACGGCGGCGCACGGCGAACCCGACGGCAGCGGCGGCGACCAGCAGCACGCCACCGCCCAGCGCCCAGAGCCAGCCGGGCGGGCCCCCGTCGGTCGACTCGCTGGCGGCCGGCACGGCGCTGCCGGCGCCCTCCGGGGTCGCGGCGGCCGACGACGGCGCGGCGGCGGACGGGGCGTCCGACGGTGGGACGGACTCCGGCGCGGCGGCCGACGGCGACGGGGACTCGGCCGGGGTGCCGGTGGTGAGGGTGAACCGCACCTCGCCCTTGATCGGGTGGCCGTCGGCGGATCCGAGCTGGTAGCCGACGATGTAGAGGCCGGCCTTGCCGGGCGCGAACGGGATCCGCACCCGCGTTCCGGAGAAGGTCGGCTCCCCGTCGAGGGCGGCCACGTTGTCCGGCCCGGTGACTGTGATCTTCGTCGTACCCGGATTCGGTTTCGCCAGGAACCGGAGCTCGATCAGCTCCGGCGCGGTGGCGATCCGCGCGCCGTTGGCCGGGTTGCTGCCGCTCAGTGAGTTGTGCGCGGCGGCCGGCGCGGCCGGGAGCACGAGCGACACACCGAGCGCCACGCCGAGCACGGCCAACCAGGTACGCGCCACTCGTGGGAACCTGCCCCCCATGTACACCTCCGTAAAGGTACTATCCGCCCGCTGATCTACGGCCGATTGATTAGTCGAGCTGAGATCGCAGATAGTTCCAATTCCCGATCCAACAGCTGCAACCGATCGACGTTCTGCGCAGTCTTTCAGGTGGGCGCCCCGCCCTGTGGGCATGGTCACCGCCATCGACCGACCAACGCGTGACCTGCAGCGAAGCCATCCAAATCGAACGGGGCGAGGAGGCGGCGATGGTCCGACAGGTGAGGCGGCTGAGCCGGGCGGCAGCGGGAGCGCTGCTGGCGACGGCGCTGGCGACGGCAGTGGCGGGGCCGGCCCGGGCGGCCGGCACGGCCACGGGTCCGGCGACGACGGGTCCGGCGACGACGGGCGCGGCGCTGGCCGACGCGGCCGCCGCCGCCAGCGCGGCGCTGGCCCGCAAGGTGCCGAAGAAGACCCTCCCGGCCGGGGTGGACATCACGGGCGAGGGGCTGGCCGAGCCGCTGCGGCTACGGGCCACCGCCCACCCCGTCGAGGTGGTCGCGGTCGTCGACCAGGTGAGCTGGCTGGGCCCCACCGGGGCGGCCAGCGGGCCGAAGCCCGCCGACCTGGGTCCGAAGTACACGGTGGTGGTGCTGGTCGGGGAGATCGCCACCCAGACGTACGACCTCTACCCGCTGGCCAAGGGCGGCCCCCGGGTCTACCGGCCGGCGAAGCAGCCGGACCCGGCCCGCAAGGAGAAGGCCGGCTGGTTCCTCGGCCGGCTCAGCATGTCCGAGACGCTGCGGACGGTCGGGGTGCCGCTGGAGCGGCAGGTCGACACGGTCAGCGGCGGCGTCGGGGGCGGCGAGCGGGTGCTGCCCGACGATTCGCTGAACCCGGCCGGCGACATCGACGAGGCGCTCGACGAGTTGCAGCGGCTGCTGCTGCTCAACGTCGGGGTGATGCTGGTGATCACCCTCGGGCTGGCCGGGATCGCGCTGCTGATCCGCCGCCGTACCCGCTGACGGGCCCGGCCCCGTGCCACTCGGCGCGGGGCCGACGTGCTCTCGGCACCGGCGGCGCGTGCTCTCCCCGCACCGGCGGCGCGGCGCTCAGCACCAGCGGCGCGGCCTCAGCACCAGCGGCGCGGCGGGCGCTCCCGGCGCACGGCCCGGTGCCGGGGACGGACCGGGCCGTGCCGGTGCGCGCCGGCCCAGCCGGGCAGGTCGCTGCGGCAGGCCGCGGCCCGGCCGGACTCGTCGTCGGCGGGCGGCTCGGCGGCGCGCTGGCGGGGCACCGGGGCGTCCTCGTCGGCCGGCGCGGCGCCCCGGCCGCAGGTCGGCTCCGCGGCCCGGCCGCAGGTCGGCTCGGCAGGATGGATCGTCCCGGTGAGCCGGCGGGGATGCTTCGCCGCCGGCTCGTGGTGGCCCGGCCGGCAGGACTCCCCCTGGGCGCAGCCCGGCTCGGCCTCCCCGTGCGCCATCGGCGGTCTCCTCACGCTCTTCCTCGCCCGCCGGCCGGCCCCTGGCCCGCGTGCCCTGTCACCGTACTGGGGCGGGCGGACGCGCCGTGCGGCGCGTACCCCACCTCAGCGGCGGGGGCGGCGCGGGAAGATCGTCTCCCAGACCGGGAACGCGACGAGCCAGATCACGAGGGCGACGGTGAGGGTGCGGGCGAAGTCCCACAGGGCCCGGGTGCGTTCGGCGTCACCGACGAAGGCGATCGCCGCCACGAGCAACGCGCAGGCCACGGCCCAGCCGAGCAGGCCCTTGGCCCACTCCCGCCACTCGTGACGGGCGCGGGCCCAGCCGTAGCGCGGCGGCCGGACCGGCGGCGGGCCGCCGGCGAAGCGGTGGGCGAAGCGCTGGTCGGCCCAGCGGATCAGCGAGTGCCCGAAGGCCACCGAGAACCCGAGGTAGGCGGCGGCCAGGCCGTGGGTGGCGTCCGCGGTGGCCCCGCGCCGCAGGTCCAGCGCCGCCGCCGCGAGCAGCACCAGGTCGACCAGGGGTACGCAGACCAGCAGCGCCGCGCCGAGGCGGGGGCGACGCAGCGGGTAGCGGGCCACGAGTCCCGCCACGAGCAGCACCCAGAACCCGATCTCGCACCCGACGATGACCGCGACCAGCACGACGACCTCCCCCTGTCCGTGGGTCCAGCGTGCCGCCCGCCGTGCGCCCCGCCCTCGACCCGGGCGACGAGATCCGGGTACGCCGAACGATGGACCGCGTCGGGGCGTACCTCCTTCGGGGGACGCGGCCTCGTGCCCTGGTCGGAGCCGGCGCGGCGGCGGGTGTGGTGGGATCGGAGGATGCGACTGCCGCCCTGGCTCCGGTCCGGCACCGCGGGGCGGGACGCGGCGCTGGCCGGCGTGGCCCTCGCGGGTGGGCTGGCGCTGCTCGGCCTCGGCACGCACCTGGCGATCACCCCGCGGCCCGGCGTGCCCACGGCGGCCTTCCTGCCGTCGCTGGTGGCCGTGTCGGCGGCGGTGGCCCTGCGGCGGGTGGCCACCCGCACGGGGCTGGCCCTCGGCACGGCGGCGCTCGGCGTCGACGTCGCGCTCGGCACCACCCTCGGCACCGCGCTGATCTACACCCAGGTGCTCTACGACTCCTGCGTGTACGGCCCGCCCCGGCTGTGGCGCTGGCTGCTGCGGGGCAGCGTGGCGCTGAGCCTGCTCGCCGCCGTCGGCGGGGTGGTGGCGTTCGGCCACTGGCGCGGGGTCGCGCTGGGCGTGCCGGTGGTGCTGGTCGGCGTCGTGCCGGTGCTGACCGGGATCAGCGTGCGGCAGTACCGGGACCAGGCGGCGGCCGAGCGGGCGCGGGCCGCGGAGGAACGGGCCCGGGCCGAGCAGACCGCCCGGCTGGCCGAGCTGGACCGGCGCGAGGCGGTCCGCGCCGAGCGGTCCCGGATGGCCCGGGAGCTGCACGACGTGGTCGCCAACCATCTCGGCGCGGTGGCCATCCACGCCACCGCCGCGCTCTCCGTCCCCGGGCTGGACCGGGAGCAGGTGGCCTCGTCGCTGCGGGTCATCCGGGAGAACAGCGTGCAGGGCCTGGCGGAGATGCGGCAGCTCATCGGGCTGCTGCGGGAGCCCACGTCGGGCGTCGGGCCCACGCCGGACGACCCTGTGGATCCGGCCGAGGAGGCGACCCGGGTACGCCTCGCCGAGCTGGACCGCCTCGTGGGCCGGATGCGCGCCGCCGGGCTGGCCGTGCGGACCGAGGTGACCGGCGGGGCGCGTCCGCTGCCGGTGGGGGTGGACCTGGCGGCGTACCGGATCGTGCAGGAGTCGCTGACCAACGCGCTCAAGCACGGCGCGGGCGAGGCGGAGCTGGTCGTGACGTACGGGCCGACGGAGGTGGTGGTGGCCGTGGCGAACCCGCTGCGGGCGGGCGGCGCGGCGGCGCCCGGCGCGGGCGCCGGGCTGGTCGGGATGCGCGAGCGCGCGGTGCTGCTGGGCGGCGGCTTCACGGCGGGCCCGGCGGACGGGCGGTGGCGGGTCCGGGCGCGGCTGCCCACCGGGGAGCCGGCGTGACCGGCCGGGCCACCCCCGGGCGGGCCGCAGCCGGGACGGACCCGGCGGGTCCGGTGGGTGCCGACGGGCCTGCCGACGGGCGGGGCGACGCGGCGGGGCCGGTGCGGGTGGTGCTCGCCGACGACCAGCCGGCGGTGCGGGCCGGACTGGCACTGATCCTGGCCGCCGCGCCCGGCGTCGAGGTGGTCGGCGAGGCCGCCGACGGCGAGGCGGCGGTGCGGCTCTGCGCCGAACTGCGCCCGGACGTCGCCGTGCTGGACGTCCGGATGCCCCGGCTCGACGGCATCTCCGCCACCCGGGAGATCGTCGCGGGACGGCTCGCCGACGTGCTCGTGCTGACCACCTTCGACCTCGACGAGTACGTCTTCGGCGCGCTGCGCGCCGGGGCGGCCGGCTTCCTGCTCAAGGACACCGACGCCGACGCCCTGGTCGCCGCCGTGCGCACCGTGGCCCGGGGCGAGGGGATCATCGCCCCGGCGGTGACCCGGCGGCTGATCAGCGCGTTCGCCGCCACCGCGCCAGCGGCGCCCGCCGCCACGCGGGCCGCGGTCGCCACGCTCACGGCGCGGGAACGCGACGTGCTGGCCTGCCTCGGGCTGGGCCTGTCCAACCAGCAGCTCGCCGACCGGCTGGCGATGGCGGAGAGCACCGCGAAGACCCACGTCAGCCGGGTGCTGGCGAAGCTCGACCTGCGCAGCCGCGTACAGGCCGCGATCGTGGCCCAGGAGCTGTCCCTGCCCGCGCCACCCCCGCCGCATGTCCCACCGCCCGTCCCGCCGCGCCACCCGCCGGTGCCGCCGCCGGGCGGCGCGGGGTGAGCGGGGTGCCCCTCTCTACCGGGGGCGTCAACAAGGGGCCCCTCCTTCTCTGCAAGGCTGGTGGGGTGAGCGAGCCGGGCGGGATCGAGCTGTCGGCCACGCTGCGCCGCATCGAGCGGGCGGCGGGGGCCCTGGCCACCGCCAGCGTGGCCCGGATGGACGAGACGCTGCCCTGGTTCCGGGCGCTGCCGGCCGACCAGCGGTCCTGGGTGATGCTGGTGGCCCAGGCCGGCGCGCGGTCGCTGGTGCAGTGGCTGCGCGACGGCGGCGGCACGGCGGACAGCACCCAGGAGGTCTCCGACGAGGTCTTCGCCACCGCCCCGCTGGCCCTGGCCCGCTCGATCAGCCTCCAGCAGACCGTGGCGTTGATCAAGGTGACGATCGACGTGGTCGAGGAGCAGGTGGGCACCCTCGCCGCCGAGGGCGAGGAGCAGCAGTTGCGGGAGGCGGTGCTGCGCTTCTCCCGCGAGATCGCCTTCGCCGCCGCCCGGGTCTACGCGCGGGCCGCCGAGTCGCGCGGCTCCTGGGACGCCCGGTTGCAGGCCCTGCTGGTCGACGCGCTGCTGCGCGGTGACTCCCCGGACGTGCTGGCCAGCCGGGGCGCGGCGCTGGGCTGGTCGGACGCGCCGCCGGTGGCGGTGGCGGTGGGCCGATCCCCGGGCGGCGAGGTGGCCGCCGTGCTGCACACCGTCCACCGGCTGGCCCGGCGCGTCGGCGTCGAGGTGATCGGCGGGGTGCACGGCGACCGGCTGGTGATCGTGCTCGGCGGCGCGGCCGACCCGATGGCGGCGACGGGGAAGCTGCTGCCCGCGTTCGGGGAGGGGCCGGTGGTGGTCGGGCCGGCGGTGCCGAGCCTCGACGAGGCGACGGACTCGGCCCGCGCCGCGCTCGCCGGCTACCGGGCGGCTCCCGCCTGGCCGACCGCGCCGCGCCCGGTGCCGGCCGGTGACCTGCTGCCCGAGCGGGCCCTCGCCGGGGACGCCGAGGCTCGCCGCCGGCTGCGCCACGACGTGTACGCGACGCTGGTCCGGGCGGGCGGCGAGCTGCTGGAGACCCTGGACGCCTTCTTCGCGGCCGGCGGCACGCTGGAGAGCGCGGCGCGGGCGCTGTTCGTGCACCCCAACACGGTGCGCTACCGGCTGCGGCGGATCGCCGACGTGACGGGGCTGTCGCCGCTGACCCCCCGGGACGCGTTCGCGTTGCAGGTGGCGCTGACCGTGGGGCGGCTCGACCCGGTGGTGCCCGTCGTGGCACCTCCGCCCATAACGCCACCAAACCGGCAAATCTCCGCAAAGAGATGATCACGGTCACCTATTTCTGTAGGGTTCCTCCAAAGGTTCTAGTGCGGTTTGGTTGCGGCCGGTAACAACGTGACCGGCGAGTATCCGGAAGAGTCATAGGCGTGCTCGCCGTACTCTCACCGGGGCAGGGTTCCCAGAAACCCGGCTTCCTGACACCGTGGCTCGACCTGACCGGCGCCGAGGCACGGCTGCGCTGGTGGTCGGCGCTGGCCGGCGTCGACCTGGTCCACCTGGGCACCACGGCCGGCGCGGAGGAGATCCAGGACACCGCCCGGACCCAGCCGCTGCTGGTCGCCGCGGCCCTGCTCGCCGCCGAGCACCTGCCGATGCACGACGTCACCCTCACGGCCGGGCACAGCGTCGGCGAGTTGGGCGCGGCGGCGCTGGCCGGGGTCCTGCCGGCCGAGACCGCGATCACCCTCGCCGGGGTGCGCGGCCGGGAGATGGCCGCCGCCTGCGCGATCGAGCCGACCGGCATGGCCGCCGTGCTCGGCGGCGACACCGACGAGGTGCTCGCCGCCCTCGACAGGCACGGGCTGCACGCGGCCAACCGCAACGGCGCCGGCCAGATCGTGGCCGCCGGGTCGATCACCGGCCTGGACGCGCTCGTCGCCGAGCCGCCCACGAAGGCGCGGGTCGTCCGGCTGAAGGTGGCCGGCGCGTTCCACACCCCGTACATGGCCCCCGCCGAGGCCGCCCTGGCCGGCGTGGCCGCCGGGATCACCCCGGCCCGCCCGGCCCGGATCCTGCTGTCCAACCTCGACGGCACGGCCGTCGACCACGGCCCGGAGCTGGTGCAGCGGCTGGTCCGCCAGGTCACCTCGCCGGTGCGGTGGGACCTGTGCATGCGCACCCTGGCCGACCTCGGCGTGACCGGGGTGGTCGAGCTGCCGCCGGCCGGCACCCTCGCCGGCCTGATCAAGCGGGAGCTCGCCGACGCGCTGCCCGAGATCGTCACCCTGAAGACGCCGGACGACCTGCCCGCCGCCCGCGACCTGATCGCCCGGCACGGCTCGGCCGCCCGCCCCGCGCCGACCGCCCGGTTCCGGGTCGTGACGGCCCCCGCGCCGGGCGTCTTCCAGCCCGCCCAGGGGCTGACCGAGGGCCAGGCGCTGAAGATCGGCCAGGTCATCGGCCACGTCGTCACCGGGCGGGGCCCGGTCGAGGTGACCGCGCACGACGGCGGCCCGCTCACCGAGTGGCTCGCCCACCACGACGCCCCGGTCGCCCCGGGTCAACCGCTCGCCCGGATCGGGGGTCACTCATGACAGGTAGCCGGATTCTCGCCCTGGGGCACTACCAGCCCTCCCGGATCGTCACCAACGACGACATCGCGCAGTTCGTCGAGACCAACGACGAGTGGATCAGGGACCGCGTCGGCATCGCCAGCCGCCGCATCGCCGGCGACGAGACGGTGTCCGACATGGCGGCGGCCGCCGCCGGCAAGGCGCTGGCCAACTCCGGCCTCACCGCCGCCGACATCGACCTCGTCGTCGTCGCCACCTGCACCTCCATCGACCGCAGCCCGAACGTCGCCTGCCGGGTCGCCGCCAAGCTCGGCATCACCGCGCCCGGCGCGTACGACATCAACACCGCGTGCTCGGGCTTCGCGTACGCGCTGGGCACCGTCGACCACGCCATCCGGGCCGGGGCGTCGCGCAACGCGATCGTCATCGGCGCGGAGAAGCTCTCCGACTTCACCGACTGGACCGACCGCTCCACCTGCATCATCTTCGGCGACGGCGCCGGCGCCGCGGTGGTCACCGCCACCGCCGAGGGCGAGCCGGCCGGGGTCGGCCCGGTCGTCTGGGGCTCGGTGCCGGACAAGAGCGACGCCGTACGCATCGAGGGCTGGCGGCCGTACGTGAAGCAGGAGGGCCAGACGGTCTTCCGCTGGGCCACCACGGCGCTGGCCCCGCTGGCCCTGCAGGCCTGCGAGCGGGCCGGGGTCGCCCCGTCCGAGCTGGCCGCGTTCGTGCCGCACCAGGCCAACGCGCGGATCATCGACGGCATCGCCAAGCGGCTCGGCATCCCCGACGCGATCATCGCGAAGGACATCATCGAGTCCGGCAACACCTCGGCGGCGAGCGTGCCGCTGGCCCTGTCCAAGCTCATCGAGCGGCGGGAGGTGCCCTCGGGCGCCCCGGTGCTGCTCTTCGGCTTCGGCGGCGGCCTGACCTACGCCGGTCAGGTCGTCCGCTGCCCCTGACGTCCGGCCCCCATCGGGGGCCGTTCGCACGCCGCGCGGCACGCGCCGCCGGCGATTCCACACCCAGGAGAGGAACGCACCAACCATGACCCGTGACGAGATCACCGCCGGCCTCGCCGAGATCCTCGAAGAGGTTGCCGGGGTGAACCCGGACGACGTGGCCGAGGGCAAGTCCTTCACCGACGACCTCGACGTCGACTCCCTCTCGATGGTGGAGGTCGTGGTCGCCGCCGAGGAGAAGTTCGGCGTCAAGATCCCCGACAACGAGGTGCAGAACCTGAAGACCGTGGGCGACGCCGTCAGCTACATCGAGGCGCAGTCCTGACATGAGTCGTTCCGACGTCGTCGTCACAGGGCTCGGCGCGACCACCCCGTTGGGCGGGGACGTCGCGTCGACCTGGGACGCCATGCTCGCCGGCCGCTCCGGGGTGGGTCCGCTCACCCAGGAGTGGGCGGCGCAGCTCCCGGTGCGCATCGCCGCGCAGCTCGCCGTCGACCCGTCCGAGGTGCTGGACAGGGTGAAGATGCGCCGGCTCGACCGCTCCGAGGCCATCGCGATCATCGCCGCCCGGCAGGCGTGGGCGGACGCGGGCCTCGCCGGCTCCGGGCTGGATGGGGAGCGGCTGGCCGTCAGCGTCGGCTCCGGCATCGGCGGGGCCACCACCCTGCTCGCCCAGGACGACATCCTGGAGGCGTCCGGCCCCCGCCGGGTGTCCCCGCACACCATCCCGATGCTGATGCCGAACGGCCCCGCCGCCTGGGTGGGGCTGGAGCTGGGCGCGAAGGCCGGCGTGCACACGGTGGCGAGCGCCTGCGCCACCGGCGCGGAGGCCATCGCCCTCGGGCTGGACATCATCCGCTCCGGCCGGGCCGACGTGGTGGTGGCTGGCGGCACCGAGGCGGTCATCCACGCGCTGCCGATCGCCGGGTTCGCCTCGATGCGGGCCATGTCCACCCGCAACGACGAGCCCGAGCGGGCCTCCCGCCCGTGGGACACCGGCCGCGACGGCTTCGTCCTCGGCGAGGGCGCGGGCGTGCTGGTCCTGGAACGCGCCGAGCACGCCGCCGCCCGGGGCGCCCGGGTGTACGCGCGGCTGGCCGGCGCGGGGATCACCTCCGACGCGTACGACATCGTGCAGCCGCACGCGGAGGGCGAGGGCGCGATCCGCGCGATCAAGAAGGCCATCGCGGACGCCGACATCGCCCGCGAGGACATCGTGCACGTCAACGCGCACGCCACCTCGACGCCGGTCGGCGACATGCTGGAGATCGGCGCCCTGCGCGCCGCGCTCGGCGACCACCCGGTGCTCACCGCCACCAAGTCGATGACCGGTCACCTGCTCGGCGCGGCCGGCGCGCTGGAGTCCATCGCCACCATCCTGTCGATCCGCGACGGCGTCGTGCCGCCGACGATCAACCTGGACGAGCCGGACGCCGGGCTGGACATGGACGTGGCCGCGCACAAGGCACGGCACCTGGAGATCCCCGCCGCGCTGAACAACGCGTTCGGCTTCGGCGGCCACAACGTGGCCCTGGTCTTCACCCGCCCCTGAGGTGCAAGGAAGGGCCCCCTGTTAACGCTTTCCGCATAGCAGGGGGCCCTTCTTAACGCCCGCACCCGTCTTGACGTGGCGGGCCTGGCGGCGGCCGCAGCGTTTCGAGGCGGCAAGATCGACTTCATGTCGGTGACATGGCGGTGTCACGGTGGCTCGGATGCCGCCATGTCGCCGACATGAAGTCGGTCATGGCCGCCACGGTGACCTCCCGGATCCGGCTGGGCACCCGCGCCCACGCCCGCACCACACCGCGCCCACGCTCGCACCGGCGACACCCAGGCCCGCACCACACCGGCGCCCGCACCGGCGGCGCCCAGGCCGACCCGCGGCGTGACGGTCGGCAGCAGCGTCGCGTCGCTGCGTGCCGGTCGGCGGCGGTCTTCCCGGCATGCGGTCGCGACCAGCGGGTTCACGCGATGCTAGCCAGTCGGCAATGTGCGGGAAATCGGTGCTCCCTAGCTTTCCGGCATGCCCCCCACAGCAAATCCACTGTCGACGCCGGAAAGCGGCGACGACCACACAACGACAATTGTCGACGACTGCGGACGGCCCGTTCCCGCGCATTCGGTCGGCCGCCGCGCGCTGCTCGCCGCCGCCGGTGCCGCCGCCATCGCCCCGCTCGCGTTCGGCGCTCCGGCCGCCGCCTCCTCCCCCGGCCCACACGCCCCCAGCGGGAAGCCCGGCCGACGCCCGGAACGGGGACACTACCTGATCAAGGGCGCGGCGCTGGTCTCCGTCGACCCCGCCATCGGCAACCAGGCCAAGGCCGACATCGAGGTGTGCGACGGGCGCATCGTCCAGGTCGGCCCGAACCTGAAGGCGCGCGGCGCGCGGGTCATCGACGCGTCGAAAATGATTGCGATGCCCGGTTTCGTGGAGACCCACTATCACATGTGGAGCGCTCTCGGCCGCAATTTCGTCTCCACCGGATTCGAGTACTTCGCGGCGAAGTCGGCCACCGTCGCCGCGTATCAGCCGGACGATTTCTACCACAGCGTGCTGCTCGGCCTCGTCGAGTGCGCGAGTGCGGGCATCACCACCGTCAACAACTGGTCGCACAACGTACGCGGGCCGGAGTACGCCGACGCGGAGCTGCACGCCCACGCCGACGGCCTCGTGCGGGCGCGCTACTCGTACGGCCACCGGGACGGCCAGCCGGCCACCCAGCCGATCGACTTCGCGGACATCGACCGGGTCGCGGCCACGTGGTTCGGCAAGAAGTCGCCGTTCGACGGCCTGGTGCACCTCGGGGTGAACCTGCGCGGGCCCGGCCAGCTGCCGACGTTCCTGACGGAGATGGCGGAGGTCAGCAAGCGGAAGCTGCCGATCTCGGTGCACTCCGGGCAGGGACCGACCACGGCGGTGCACGCCGCCGACCTGGAGAAGATGGGCTTCCTCGGCCCGGACTTCCTGCTCTGCCACGCGCTGCCGTTCGACGAGGCGGACCGGCAGGCGATGGTGCGGACGAACGCGCCGGTCAGCTTCTCCGTCCACTCCGAACTACGCCTCGGCACGGCCGGTGGGTTCCACGGGCAGTTGCTGCGGATGCTGGCCGCCGGGGTCACCGTCTCGCTGTCGTTCGACGCCAGCTCGCTCGCCCCGATCAACATGTTCGAGTCGATGAACGTGGCCTGGAACCTGGGCATCCCGTGGGTGGGCTCGGACACCGCCGAACTGCCGCCGGTGGTGTTCCGGCAGGCGATCGAGATGGCCACGATCAACGGCGCGAAGGCGCTCGGCCTGCAGGCGGTGACCGGGTCGATCACCCCCGGCAAGCGGGCCGACATCGTCCTGATCCGGGCGGACGACCTGAACATCGCCCCGATCGGCGACCTGGAGTCGACCGTGGTGCGGTCGGCGACCCCGGCCAACATCGACACCGTGTTGATCGACGGCCGGATCGTCAAGCGAAACCGGGAGATGGTCAGCCACGACGCCGGCACGATCGTGCGCAACGCGGCGGCTGCGGCGCACGCCGTCCGTACGCGGGCCGGCGGCGTCCTCACCCCGGCCAGCCCCACCCCGCCCCGGTTCTGAGCACCGCCGCCGTGCACCCGACCGCGACCGGGTGCACGGCGGCACCGGCTCCACATCCGGGGCGCGGTCGGGAGGGCTAGGTGCGGTTGCGGGGGTGCCGGCGCGCCTGACGTTCGTTGCCCCGGCGGTAGTTGCCCGTCCACCTGGCCATCACCAGTTGCGGGTCGTCGTCGACCTCGGCGAGGAACTGCGCCGCCCGGCCGCCCCGCAGCGTCCCCGCGACCCGCCCATGGTGCGTGATCACCACCGTGCCGTCCGCCCGTTCGGCGTACGCGAATCCCTGCGCCTCTGCCACGCCCGGCACCCTCCCATCCCCGCCTGCGCCGCGCATCCGATTTCGGCGGCGCAGGCGTTGGGCAGACGGTGCTGCTGAAGCGCCATCATCCGGCTCCGATGACTCGCCTCACGCAGCGACCTGCGCAGAGCCGACGAACCAGGAACCCGACTCGACATCGATGGACTCGTCAACCCAGGGCTGCACGACGGCGGCGAGCTGCGCTGTCATGGGCCACATGTCCACGACCCACCCGTCGGGCGTCACCTCGACCTGCGCGCGCAACGGCTCGATGACTTCTGCTGGCAGATCCCATGAGCGTTCGAGGAGATCGTCCACGCCGAACTTCTCCACCATGTTGACCACAACCACGGCGAGACTCTGGCCAAGACGCCTACCGCACCGTTCCATGATCGGGCAGGACAGGCCCTAGGCGGGGGTGTGGAGGTCGGCGACGAAGGCGCGCCACGCCGACGGGGCGAAGGTGAGGGTGCCGGCGTCGCGGGCCTTGGAGTCGCGCACCAGCACGACGCCCGGCAGGTTGTCGGCGACCTCGACGCACTCGCCGCCGTTGGTGTTGCTGCGGGTGGGGGTGCGCCAGCGGGGGTGGGGGGTGCTCACAGCTCGTTCACCTGCTTCAGGATCAGGTCTCTCGACTGGTCGCGCGGCAGGGCGACCGCACGGACAGCTTCCCACGCACCCACAGCCACGGCCCACCCGATGGACGATGCCCCTCTCCGGGGGACCGCCACTGCAAGATCGCGGGCGAGATTGGGAGATCTTGGAGCGAAACGGCCCCTCCAGGCGATGAACGTCAATCGTTCAAGATCTCGCGCGCACCCGGGAAGCGCCCCGGAAGCGAACGCGCGGCTCGCGTCGCCCCGACCGATCCAGTTGAGGCGGGTCGGCGCAGGCTGGAGGTCGCAGATCGACCCACGCGCAGCAACAGGGCAGGCGGCGTGTCAGAACCAACGATGATCGTCTGCTGAATATCGAGACGAACGGCGGCGTGTCGTCTCCATGCACGACAGACGATCATGGCCGGACTGGACGTGACACCGCGAGGAGACGCAGGCCGACTGACAGCCTCCTCGGTCGCCGCGATCTTGCACTTGCGGCCCCGGCGAAAGGGGCGAAACGCTCATCTGCGGGGCCCAAAGTGCAAGATCGGCGCTGGGGGCG